>JBIISC010000009.1:0-40434 GCA_044341215.1 Candidatus Nanopelagicales bacterium
CTCTGAGCAACCGGCGCATGATTTTTCCAGAACGAGTCTTTGGAAGTTCTGCCACAACCATGATTTGGCGAGGCTTGGCAATTGGTCCAATTTCTTTGGCCACGTGATCGCGAAGTTGTTTCACAAGTCCTTCACCGTCTTCACTGCCACTTCGCAAAATCACGAAAGCAACAATTCCTTGACCAGTAGTTGCATCACTTGCGCCAACCACAGCTGCTTCGGCAATTGCAGGATGTGAAACCAAGGCTGATTCAACTTCAGTAGTAGAGATTCGATGTCCAGAAATGTTCATAACGTCATCAACTCGGCCAAGTAGCCAAATTGCTCCGTCTTCATCCCACTTTGCGCCATCGCCAGCAAAATATTTACCGGTGAAACGTGACCAATAGGTTTCTCTAAATCTTTCTTCGTCGCCCCAAATGCCGCGCAACATTGCTGGCCAAGGTTCGGTTAGAACTAAATAACCACCATGCCCATTGCCAACGGCAAATGCTTCTTCGTCAAAAATCTCTGCGCCAATACCGGGAAGTGGCCTCATTGCTGATCCTGGCTTACAAGCTGTAACACCTGGCAGAGGTGAGATCATGATTGCGCCAGTTTCGGTCTGCCACCATGTGTCAACGATTGGGCAGTTGTTTCCACCAATAACTTCGCGGTACCACATCCAAGCTTCAGGATTAATCGGTTCGCCAACCGAACCTAGAACTCGAAGTGATTTTAGATTGTGTTTATCTGGGAACTCTTTGCCCCATTTCATAAAAGTGCGAATTGCAGTCGGTGCAGTGTAGAAAATTGTTACACCGTACTTCTCAATGATTTCCCAGAACCGTCCCTTATGAGGAGTATCTGGCGTTCCTTCATAAATTACTTGGGTTGCACCATTAGCAAGTGGCCCGTAAACGATGTATGAGTGCCCAGTTACCCAACCAATATCTGCGGTGCACCAATAAATATCTTTTTCTGGTTTTAGGTCAAACACATTAAAGTGTGTGAAAGCGGTTTGCGTCAGGTAACCACCGCTTGAATGCAAAATGCCTTTTGGTTTTCCAGTGGTACCAGATGTGTAAAGAATAAAAAGTGGTTGCTCGGCATCAAAAGCTTCTGGTTTGTGAGATGTTGAATGAGCATCAACAAGTTCATGCCACCAGACATCTTTATCACCCCAAGAAACTTCTCCACCAGTTCGTTTCACAACCAATACTTTTTCGACGCTAGGTGTTTGCGCAACTGCTTCGTCGACGGCAGGCTTTAGTGGCATAGCACTTCCACGGCGATTTTGGCCATCTGCGGTAATAACAAGTTTTGCTTGCGCATCGTCGATACGGGAACGAAGTGCTTCGGCAGAAAAACCAGCAAACACAACTGAGTGGACAGCGCCAACGCGGGCACAGGCCAACATTGCTACAACAGCTTCAGGAATCATCGGCATGTAAATCGCAACGCGATCTCCTTTGCCAACATTCAAAGAAATGAGTGCATTCGCCGCTTTGTTTACCCGGTCTTGTAATTGTGCGTAAGTAATAGTTTGGGTGTCGCCAGGTTCGCCTTCAAAGTGGAATGCGACGCGGCTGCCAAGGCCGTTTTCAACATGGCGGTCAACACAGTTATAGGCAACATTTAATTTGCCACCCACGAACCATTTGGCAAAAGGTGCATTTGACCAATCCAATGTTTGGGTCCAACGGGTGTCCCAGGTGAGGCGGTCGGCCTGCTTATCCCAAAACCCAAGCCGATCCTTTTTGGCCTCTTCATACATATCAGGCTGCGCATTTGCATTTTTCGCCAAAGTAGCTGGTGGTTCGAACGTGCGATTTTCATGAAGTAGGTTTGAAAGTGTTTCGTCGCTCACGAGGCTTCCTTGTCTTGGGTTTTGTTCCGCGCAAAGAGTAAGGGTCAAGCCCCGCTCGCATCTAGGGTATTTACAAAGTTAAATTAATTTTTGTCGGACATTTCGCGCACAGCGTCTTGAAACAGGGATGAGTTTGCCGCCAACTTGAAGGTTTATACATCCACAATCGTTCGCCACACCATCAACGTGCGCTAATTGCACTAGCCATTGGCGGTGAACTCTTTCAAACCCAGCTTCGGCTAATAAATCAGAAAGTTTGGTCAAAGAACTTTTTGCAACAAACTCTCCGCGCGCTGTTGTGACGATTGAGAAGTCACCGTTTGCTTGAATGTAAAAAACTTCACTACTTTGCAAAAAGTAGGAATTTCCACCTTGTTCTACCTTAATTCGAACATTGGCGGTACTGGTTACTGGTACAAAATGGTTTTCTAAACGAATTGTGGCGCGTTCGATGTTGGACTTAGTAAGTGGTTTCAGAATGTAATCAATTGCGCCAAACTCAAAAGCATTCATTGCATCTTCTGGCCGGCGCGATAGTGCAACAAATTTTGTGTGGCTGGCATACGGTGTAAGCAACTGAATTACCTGCTCAACCGTGAGGTGGGCCAAACACACAAACACCGCATCAATTTCCTCTTGCTTCAAAGCCGCAGATGCTTGTTGAACATCCGAGATTGGAATTACTTGTCCAACTCGCGGATCGTGATCGAGAAGATATGAAAGTTCAGCTAATACTGATTTCTCAGAGTCCAAGGCCATGCAACGCAAACTCATAATGTGGCCCGTTTCGCTCGCCGGCGCTTAACCATCCAGGTCATAAAGATTGCAACAATGCCGATGGCCAATAATGCTTTTTGTTGCTCAGGGTGGTCGATGATTGGTTTTTTCAAAGCAGCTGGTTTTTCAAATCGCAAAATTGGCCAACTGCGGTCTATTGCAACATCTTTCAATTCCGTATCTGGATTTACTGCAGTTGGGTGGCCAACAACTTCGAGCATTGGTAAATCGGTTATGGAGTCGCTGTAAGCGAAACAATCGGAAAGCTCATAATTTCGGTCCTGTGCAAAATCGGTTATTGCACTGGCTTTATTTTGGCCATATGCGTAGAAACTAATTTGTCCGGTGTACTTACCGTTAAAAACTTCAAGCTCGGTTGCGATTGTGAAATCGGCACCAAGTAGTTGCGCCACAGGTTCAACAATTTCCGATCCAGATGCCGAAACAATTACAACTGTGTGCCCTTGTGCTTTGTGAAATGAGATTAGTTCAAGTGCTTCAGCATGCACAGTCGGTGTGATTTGTTCAGACAGAGAATCATTGACAATTTTATGAAGAGTCTTTACATCCCAACCAGCAACTAATGTTGAAAGATATTGCCGCATACTTTCAGTTTGATCATGGTCTGCACCAGCAATAGTGAAGATGAATTGGCGATATGCGCTTTGCACAACATCTGCTCGCTTTATCAAGCCTTGTTCATAAAGTGGTCGGGTGAAAGCTAGCGTCGACGAAGTACCAAGAATGGTCTTGTCTAAGTCGAAAAACGCTGCAATTGCCATGGGGCAAGACTAGAAGCGAATGCCAATTCATGCAGGTTTATGGGCATCTTCTAGATGCCTTTCCCATCTAACTCTGGTTTCGATAATGGACCAGGAGTGGCGAAAAGATTCGATTTGCATCTGAGCACCACAACTGCAAATCATGAAACACATTTGATCCTCTAGTTCGCCAATTCTTTTGAATTCAACAACATAAGGCTTCTTGTCGGGATACATCCATAAAGGATGACTTACGAACCTGACGCTTGCGGAACAAATCGAACATCAGGTTCATTTTCCTCATTTGACGAACCATCTGTTAGTTCAACTTCAATAAATCCATGACCTTTATAAAAGCTGCGGGCACGGGTGTTCTTTTGAAATACCCAGAACTGTTCGATTGAAACCTCAAACTGAGCGAGTAGGGCAGAGCCGATGCCTTGACCTTGGAAATTGGGGGACACGTAAAGATGGTTGAGCCATCCCTCTCGCACGCAACCGAACCCCACAACCCGTCCGCCCACGACTGCCACCAGGCAGTCGGAGGAACTGACCTCCGAGGTGAAGAAAGCTAGATCTTGAGCCGGGGTGTGTAGATCGGGCAGATAAGGCATGGCGTGGGCTCTTGCCGCTCGGGAGATTTGAGCAATGGCGAGCGCATCCTCAGCGGTTGCCATGCGAATTTCCATAAATCCAAGCCTAAAGGGGCAGTCCTATTCGTATGGCTTACAAAAAGCAACAGGATGTGAGCCTTTGAGACTCACATTGGGTGATGCTCAATATGACAGATTCAGGTTTAAGTCGTACCATCTCCTCATAACTCATCTATATTGGAGGAAAAAATGGCCCGTGCAGTCGGAATCGACCTAGGAACCACAAACTCAGTGGTCTGCGTACTAGAAGGTGGCGAACCAACAGTTATCGCCAACGCTGAAGGTGCTCGAACTACTCCATCAATCGTGGCCTTCGCTAAAAATGGCGAAGTTTTGGTTGGTGAAGTCGCAAAGCGACAAGCAGTAACAAATACTGATCGAACAATTCGTTCGGTAAAACGTCATATGGGAACCAACTGGAATGTTGATATTGATGGAAAGAAATATCGCGCCCAGGAAATCAGTGCCCGTACATTGATGAAGCTAAAGCGTGACGCCGAGGCCTACCTAGGTGAAACCATCACCGATGCAGTAATCACTGTTCCGGCTTACTTTGATGACGCGCAACGTCAAGCAACAAAAGAAGCTGGCGAAATCGCTGGCTTGAATGTATTGCGCATCATCAACGAACCAACCGCAGCAGCACTTGCATATGGTTTGGATAAAGCAAACCATGAACAAACAATTTTGGTATTCGACTTGGGTGGTGGAACTTTTGACGTTTCACTTCTAGACATCGGTGACGGTGTTGTTGAAGTTAAAGCAACCAATGGTGATAACCACCTTGGTGGTGACGATTGGGATTCAAAGATCATCAATCACCTAGTTGCACAATTTAAGAACGCAACCAATGTTGATTTGTCGAAAGACAAAATGGCAATGCAACGTTTGCAAGAATCTGCTGAAAAGGCAAAGATTGAACTTTCACAATCAATGCAAACATCAATCAACCTTCCATACATCACTGCATCTGCAGACGGCCCACTTCACCTGGATGAGACTCTTACTCGCGCCCAATTTGAACAGTTGACTGCTGATTTAGTAGATCGCGCTCGTAAACCATTTGAGCAAGTAATCAAAGATGCTGGTGTTTCGGTCGACAAGATTGATCACATTGTTATGGTCGGCGGTTCAACCCGTATGCCAATGATTGTTGAACTTGTTAAGAAGCTAACTGGCGGTCGCGAACCCAATAAGGGCGTTAACCCAGATGAAGTTGTTGCCGTTGGTGCAGCGCTACAGGCTGGCGTTCTTAAGGGCGAAGTTAAAGATGTTTTATTGTTAGACGTAACACCTTTGACACTTGGCATTGAAACCAAGGGTGGCATCATGGCGAAAATCATCGAACGCAACACCACAATTCCAACCAAGCGTTCACAAATCTTCACCACTGCTGATGACAACCAACCATCTGTAAGCATTCAGGTTTACCAAGGTGAACGTGAAATGACTCAGTACAACAAGAAGCTCGGAACTTTCGAACTTGTTGGACTTCCACCAGCTCCACGCGGAGTGCCGCAAGTTGAAGTTACTTTCGACATTGATGCCAACGGCATCGTGCATGTAAGTGCTAAAGACTTAGGAACCGGAACAGTTCAATCGATCACCATCACTGGTGGATCGGGTCTTTCTAAAGAAGAAATCGATCGCATGATGAAAGATGCTGAATCTCACGCTTCTGAAGATGCTCAACGTAAAGAAGAAGCAGAAACTCGCAACCTAGGTGAAAGTTTGGTTTACCAAACTGAGAAATTCGTCAAGGAAAACGAAGAAAAGATCTCGGCTGAACAAAAAACCGATCTAGAAAGCGCATTGGCTGACTTGAAGTCTGCACTTGCTGGTACTGAAATTGAACCAATCAAATCTGCTAGCGAACGCGTTGCAACTCTGTCACAACAAGTTGGAGCTGCAATGTACGCGAACACATCTACCGAACCTCAAGAACAATCTTCAGAAGATGAAGACATTGTTGAAGGTGAAGTAATCGATGAGGACAAATAATGTCTGAATCTGAAAACGACAACGGTATGGCCGGCTTCGAGGAAAACCTCGAAGCGGCTAATGCCGCTGAAGATGCTGCCGAGAAAGATGTTTCAGAGAAACTATCTGAACTAACTGGCGATATCCAACGCCTGCAAGCTGAATACTCAAACTACCGCAAACGGGTAGAACGCGATCGTTCGCTCGCGCGGGAAACTGCGATTGCAGATGTTCTTAACGCATTTTTGCCAGTCCTTGACGATTTTGCTCGAGCAAACGAACATGGTGAACTCAACGGCGCATTCAAAAGCGTAAGCGATTCAGTAGATGGCATTATGAAGAAGTATGGCCTTGAAACTTTTGGTGCAGTTGGTGAAGATTTTGATCCATCCATCCATGAGGCAGTTACTCACCAGACTTCTGACGACAATGGTGAAGTAGTAACCGTGGTTACTGATGTTTACCAATCCGGATTCCGCTATGCAGGGCGCGTACTTCGACCAGCGCGAGTTGCTGTAGAAGACATTGTCCGTTCTGTGTAAATAATCAACACGACTTCTATTCGCGAAAGGGGTGAAGATGAATCCAGATTGGGCAGAAAAAGATTTCTACAAAATTCTCGGTGTAAGCAAAAGTGCCACGCCAGATGAAATCAAAAAGAAATATCGAAAGCTCGCGAAGGAATTTCACCCCGACACTAATCCTGATAACGCGAAAGCGGAAGCAAAATTCAAAGAGGTTTCTGAAGCTTACGATGTAGTCGGCAGCGATTCGTCTCGCAAGGAATATGACGAATATCGCGAAGCTGTTTCAAGTGGCGCATTTATGGGTGGCGGCCGAAATGCAGGTGGTGGCCAATATCAAAGTTCAAATTTCAACCTCGACGACATATTTGGCGATATGGGTGGAATGTTTGGAGGTCGCTCTAGTCGAGTAAGCCGGGGCAATGATCTAGAGACTCGCGTGACAATTTCATTCGCAGATGCTTTGCAAGGCGTGACCACGCCACTACGAATTACTGGTGATGTGGTGTGTGCAAGTTGCCGCGGATCTCGCGCTGAAGCTGGCTCAAAAGTTTCTACTTGTCCGACTTGTCGCGGAAGTGGACAAGTAGCTAGAAATGTTGGTGGATTCGGCATCCCACAAACTTGTAGTGCATGCCAAGGCACAGGTCAGAAAATTGAGAAGCCTTGCCGCAACTGTCACGCAACCGGAATTGTTCGGGACACCAAAACTGTTCAAATAAAAATCCCACGCGGAGTAAAAGATGGCGCTGCTATTCGTTTATCAGGTCGCGGAGCTGCTGGACCAAACGGTGGACCAGCTGGAGATTTAATCGTTCGAATCTCAGTGACAAACCACCCAGTATTTGGTCGCAAAGAAGACAACTTAACCGTCACAGTCCCAATAACTTTTGCCGAAGCCACTTTCGGCGCACAAATTTCAGTACCCGTTGTTACTGGTGGCAATGTGACTTTAAAAATTCCAGCTGGAACAACATCGGGGAAAATTTTTCGCATAAAGGGCCGTGGAGTAACAAATAGCAAAGCCAAGCAAGGTGATTTGCTAGTAACAGTAGAACTTGCGATCCCATTGAAACTTTCGAAGCAAGCAAAATCCGCATTGGAAACTTTCGCTAAGGAAACTGAAGGCGACGATCCACGCGAAGAACTTCTCACCAAAGCAGCCAGTGCACCACGTATCAATCCGGATGGTGAGTGATGGCCGGTAGAGAATTCGGATTCCCAGATATTGATGTAGATGCTGCAGTTTATGGAATTACTGTGGCAGCACAGATTGCAAACCTTCATCCACAAACTTTGCGACAATATGACCGCCTAGGTCTAGTTAGTCCCGGTAGAACTGATGGCCGAACTCGACTTTATTCACTTCGCGATATTGCTCGGCTGAAAGAGATTTCTGAACTGACGGCTGCCGGAGTGAACCTCGCTGGAATTCAGCGCATCATGCAACTTGAAGAAGACAATTTGCGCTTGCGCCAACGTCTTGATGAAATAACTCGCCAGGCCTCTTCAACAGCAGTTGTAGTCTGGCGTCCTCAAAGAAAGCGAAGTTAGTAATGGGTAAATGGGCATTGGTAACTGGTGCAACAGCCGGTATTGGATTTGAGTTTGCAAAACTTCTTGCAAGTGAAAATCACAATTTGGTATTAGTAGCTCGCGACAAAACTCGACTTAAGAAAATCGCAAAGGACCTTAAATCCCAATATGGGATCAAATGCGAAGTTCTAGAAGCGGACCTAACCAAAAAGAAGTCTTTAGAAGAAGTTGCGAAGCGAATAAGTCAAAAAGAAAAACGCATTGAAGTATTGATCAACAATGCGGGGTTTAGCGTCAACCAAAGTATTTCAAACGGTGACTATTCAGCCGAAAAATCTATGCTTGATGTTCTCGTTACGGCGGTACTTCGCCTGTCTCATGCTGCTGCAGCGCAAATGCGCGTTAATGGTGGTGGCGATATTTTGATTGTCTCCTCAGTGGCATCTTTTATGACTGGTGGCACTTATTCATCTGCCAAAGCTTGGGCGACAAACTTCGCCGAATCGCTAGCTAGTGAAGTAAACAAATATGGAGTAACTGTTTCAGCACTTTGCCCTGGTTACACTCACACAGAATTTCATGCCCGCGCTAACTTCGACAAATCTGAAGTTCCTAATTGGATGTGGCTAGATGCCGATTATGTTGTGCGTGCCGGATGGAAAGACCACAAACACGGAAAAGTTATTTCAATTCCTAGTTTGCGATACAAATTTTTCGTATTATTAATGAAAGCAACTCCACGTTCAATTATTCGTAAAGTGCAACGCAAGAAGTAATATCAGATTGCAAATCAGAAATTGTCGAGTTGACCACATCCCAATTCCGAAGTCTTGCAATATTTAGATTCTCTAAGTTGTTAGTTGTATCAACGTAGATCACTGGCGAATCAGGCCACTCGACTAATTTTCCTTCGGGCAATTCGTCGATACAAACATACGACAAAACCCGGAAGTGGTTGGCTTTGAAAAATACTTGCAAAGCTGGGAAGTGCTTTGCGATTCCCTTGAATGCAACAATGTGGCTGCCGCGAGATTCACCTAATGAGATTGCTTTGCAAATTGCTGCCACTTGCACATAATCCGCGGCTTGCGTATCCAGATTAATGCGCTGAGCCCATTGAACATCATCCGCTTGAGTTGTTAGAGCCAAGATTCCCACAGCCCCACTCTAGAAGTCATCTCGTTAGTAGGCTTGCCGCATGACTGATGCAAAAAGCGCTCTCCGCGAAGAAATTATCAAGAAGGCTGTTGTCCACGGCAAAGTTATTTTGTCTAGTGGCAAAGAAGCGGATTATTACGTTGATCTTCGGCGCGTAACCCTCGACGCGGTTGCCGCACCACTTGTTGGCGAAGTGATGCTTGATGCTTGCGCAGAATTTGATTTTGAAGCTGTAGGTGGTTTGACCCTTGGAGCAGATCCAGTCGCAACCGCAATGTTGCATGCTGCAAGTCGCCGTGGTCGCAAACTCGATGCATTCGTAGTTCGCAAGAGCGAAAAAGCTCATGGACTTCAACGCCGAGTTGAAGGACCAGATGTGAAGGGTCGCAGAGTTTTAGCGGTTGAAGACACTTCAACTACTGGTGGTTCTGTTCTTACCGCAGTTGAAGCCCTAGAAGCTGAAGGCGCAATTGTTGTTGGTGTGGCAGTCATTGTTGATCGTGGTGCTGGCGCCAAGATCGAAGAAGCTGGCTACAAATATCTTGCGGCTTACAGCCTGCAAGATTTAGGTTTGTAAATCTAATTTGAATTCTTGCGGTGGCGATAGATCTCCAACGCGATTGGCACAATGCTCAGTGCCACAAAGCTCAACAAAACAATCTCTAAATTTGCCCGGACAAAATCATTGTTTCCAAGAGCTGCACCTAGCAAGGTAATTCCGATCACCCAGAAAATTGCACCAATTGCTGAATTAACAATAAAAGTTTTACGGTTCATACGCCCCATGCCAGCCATCGCTGTAATTAATGTGCGAACGATTGGAACAAAGCGAGCCAAGATAATTGCGCGCGGACCGTACTTCGCAAAAAACTCTTCAGTCTTTTCAATGTAAACAGGTTTGAGGATTCGCGAATTCGGGCGATTGAAGAGTTTGGGGCCGATTGCATAACCCAGTTGGTATCCAACAATATTTCCCGCGACTGCCGCCACATAAAGAAGTGCAATCACTAACCAAAGTGGCTCAGTCATTTTTCCAGAAGTAACTAGTAGTCCTGTTAAAAACAGAAGTGAATCACCTGGGAAAAACATGCCAACGAAAATGGCGCACTCTAAGAAGATTACGATTGTGAATCCTACAAGCGCCCAAGAACCAAGTGCATCGAATAAACCTTCGGCGCTTAGCCAAGATGGTAGAAGTGCAATCAAATTCATTCAGCTGCCCGATCTCTTTTCCAAGTTACCAAGCCAACCACAATTGACGCCGATATAAAGCCAAATCCGATTACATATGCGACAGATTTAATTGAGTCATTTTGGGCAGCAAAATAACCGACAAAAGACATTCCAGTTCCCCAAACGACAGCACCTACAAAATTCGCCGATAAAAATTTGTAGTAGTTCATTCTTGCAACGCCAGCAACTGGCGGAATCAGCGAACGCATCCACGGCATAAATCTCGCAATCACCACTGCACTCCAGCCCCAGGTGTGATAAAACTTTTCACTTCGTGCCACCCATTTGGCGATACTCGGGCTTTTTCGTTTGTCTAAATATGGTCTGCCGTAGTGCCTACCTAAAACAAAACCAACTTGATCACCTATAAAAGCCGAGATGCCAACCCCGACTGCCAATATCGCAATATTTATATTGTCGGTTGATGCAGCGATTAAACCTGCGGCAAACAGGAGGGAGTCACCAGTTATAAATGGAACAAAAACGCCAATTAAAAGTCCAGTGCCAGCGAAAATTAGTGACCAGACAACTACGTAGAAAAGAAATGGCCCAGATGTGTTTAGGAAATCTTGAAGTGGTCCATCTAGAGCGGCTGCGATTAAGTGCACTCACGAAGCCTAGGCTGTGCACATGAATGCTGCAGATGAGCCACTAAATCAGCACGATGAAGTGGAAAATGTCATTGGTGTTGGCCCTTGGCAAGGTGAATTGCCCACAGAATCGCATTTTGATCCAGAGCTACTTCGCGATGGTGATCGAAGAAATGTTGTAGATGAGTATCGCTATTGGAATATGGAAGCAATTATTGCTGACCTCGATAAGAAGCGACACCCATTCCACATTGCAATTGAAAATCTAGAACACGATATGAATATCGGTTCGATTGTTCGCTCTGCAAATGCGTTCATGGCCAAAGAAGTTCACATTATTGGCAAAAGGCGATGGAATCGTCGTGGCGCCATGGTTACAGATCGCTACCAACATGTAAATCATCATGAGGACATTGCGACGTTCGGCCAGTGGGCAAAAGCCAATAATTTAGAAGTAATAGGCATCGATAACTTGCCTGGATCTGTGCCGATCGAAACCTTTGATTTACCTCGTGAATGTGTGCTGCTATTTGGGCAAGAAGGTCGAGGGCTATCACCCGAAGCGGGGGAATTAGTCACTTCCTGCCTTTCTATTGCACAATTCGGCTCTACTCGCTCAATAAACGCAGGAGCAGCTGCTGCAATCGCGATGCATGCGTGGATTCGCCACCATGTTTTTGAGCAAAAAATCAACTGAAAGGAGTTAGATGAAAAGTCAGCACAAAGTAGTGCTAGGCCAGTCGAAGTTTCGCCGGCTGCTACTTGCGCGAACCATTTCAAACTTCGGCAACGGCATGGCCCCTACCGCGCTTGCGTTTTCAATTTTTGCATTGCCTGACGGAAACGCGACGACTCTGAGTTTGGTTTTAACGGCACAAGCTATTCCTCTAGTGATCATGCTACCGATTGGTGGAGTACTTGCCGATCGAATTGGTCGTGCACGCATGATTGCAATCATGGATATGATTTTGAGTGTTGTGATTTTTGCAATGGCCTACCTATTTTGGGCAGGCAATACATTTGGTGGAAATCCGCCAATCTGGATGTTGGTGGTTCTCTCAGCAATGTCTGGTGTTTTGACTGCACTTTGGTATCCGGCATTTCCTGGATTACCAGCAGACTTGCTTGAAGAGGAATATTTGCAGACGGCAAACTCCTATCTTTCTTTCGGAAGTAACGCGGCGATTATTTTTGGTGCTGCTGCTGGTGGTTTTCTGGTCTCACAAGTTTCTGGTGCTTTTGCGATTGCAGTAGATGCTCTAACTTTCTTAGTGGCAGGTTTTCTGGTTTGGGGATTACGTCATACTTCTTTGCGTGCAGCTGAATCTGAATCGGTTGTTAAGGAACTCAAGGATGGCTGGAAAGTATTCTGGTCATACAAGTGGGTAGTTGTTGTAGTTGCATCATTTACATTAATTGTGATGGCAATGCGTGCTACAGATGGAGTTCTTGGACCCCTTGTAGCGAAAGATGAATTTGATGGCGCAATTACTTGGTCGCAATTAATTAGCATGGAAGGCGTAGGCCTATTCGTCGGTGCAATCATTGGTGTTAAATGGCGGCCCAAACGGCCGATGGTCATGATGATGGTTTCGGCATATCCAATCGGTATCTACATGTTGATGCTCTCTGGTCCTGCGTCGTTGCCAGTGCTATTTGCCGGCGCAATCTTGATGGGGATAGGACTTGAGCTCACCTGGATCTTTTGGTCCACAGCGTTGCAATCCAATATTCCTAAAGAATCAATTGGCCGGGTGGCTGCTTACGACGCTTTTGGTTCAGTGTTATTCGGTCCAGTGGGTCTAGCGATTGCAGGACCACTCGCAGAAACTTTCGGTCCACAACCAATATTGATTGGCGCAGGTCTTTTGGTGATTGTGATGGTGACCTTGAGTCTTTTCAACCGGGATATCCGTAATCTGCGTGGAATCGAAGCCACCTCCTAGGGGGCTTTCAGCGCCGTATCCCCGCGTGGGAGAATGTGCAAGTGTCCGCGACCTGCGGGCGAAACACATCTACCGCTTAGGAGCATTTCGTGCCTATTGCTACCCCCGAGATTTACCGTGAAATGTTGGACCGAGCGAAAGCCGGCAAATTTGCATATCCAGCAATCAACGTAACTTCATCAAACAGCATTGTTGCTGCAATCCGCGGTTTTGCAGAAGCTGAATCAGATGGCATCGTCCAATTTTCTTGGGGTGGCGCTGAATTCGCTTCAGGTCAACGCGTAAAAGACATGGTGCTTGGTGCCCGTGCTCTGGCCGAATTCGCATACGTTGTTGCAGAAAAGTATGACGTTCAAATTGCACTTCACACTGATCACTGCCCGTTAGAAAAACTTGATGGCTACATGCGACCACTGATTGATGTCAGTTTGGATCGCGTTAAAAAAGGTCAACTTCCGCTTTTCCAATCACATATGTGGGATGGATCTGCAGTTCCAATGAATCAAAACCTTGATATTGCAAATGAATTGCTTGATAAATGTGCTGCAGCAAATATTATTTTGGAAATTGAAATTGGTGTTGTTGGCGGCGAAGAAGATGGCATCGAAGCAAGTCATGATGCGAAACTCTTCTCAACTCCTGAGGATGCACTAGCCACAGCAGAAAAGCTTGGACTTGGTGAACGCGGCCGTTACATGGTTGCAGCAACTTTCGGAAACGTCCACGGTGTCTACAAGCCAGGTAACGTTGTGCTTACCCCTTCAATCCTCAACACATTGCAAAAGACTGTTGGCGAAAAGTATGGCAAAGACAAGCCATTCGATCTAGTTTTCCACGGTGGTTCAGGTTCTTTGCTTTCTGAAATTCGTGAAGCACTCGATTATGGAACTGTGAAGATGAACATCGACACCGATACTCAATATGCATTCACTCGGCCAATCGTTGAACACATGTTCAAGAATTACGACGGTGTGTTGAAGATCGACGGCGAACTTGGTAACAAGAAGGCTTACGACCCACGTGCATACGGCAAACTGGCTGAAGCCGGCATGGCTGCCCGCGTGACTCAGGGTTGCGAAGACCTAAGGTCCACAGGAACCAAAATCAAATAATTAGGACCATTAAGCGCTGGCCACCTCTGTGGTCAGCGCTTTTTGTCTATCAATTCGCTTTAACTATTGTCTTACTTGGCACCTGAAAATCAAATTAAGTTTGCCTGTCGTTAACCATGCCCTGTCATTCTTGTCTCATCCCAACAATGGGTTTAGCGAGAGGACCTCTCTATTATGGCGCTTCGTAAGCGTTCTGCACTTGGAAAGATTGCAGTAGTTGCTGCAGTAATTAGTGCATTAACCGTCAACCCAGCTATGGCTGACGATGCTTTGACCTACATGGAATCAACCAATACTGCTGCAACCATTGAGCAAGTTTTGGCATCAGGTGACCAAAATGGTCTTACTTGGGAAGGTATCCCAGACGGAATGGGTGCAGTTCGCAACAGCGACGGCACTGTCACAATTTTCGTCAACCATGAATTATCTGCCTCTGACGCATTCATCTCAATGGTTGAACGTACTTATGGTGGATTCGGTTCAACCATAACCGCAATTAAGTTCAATCCTGCTACTGGTGAAATTGTCAAAATCTCTAACGCGATTAAAACTGCGGTTTGGTATGACTACACAACTGGAAAATATGGCAAGAATCCAGAAGCGCCACTAGATGCTCCAAACGTTGACTCATTCGGCACTCCAAACCACTCAAAGGCTTTGAACCGTTTTTGTTCAGCTAGTTTGATTGATGCCGGTGGACTTTTCTTCAAGCACAAAAAAGCAAAATTCGGCACCAAGGATCCAGTTTTCTTAACTGGTGAAGAAGGTTCTGACGAATCACGTGCATTTGGTCTAAACATCACTACAAAGCAACTTGTACAACTTCCAGCTCTTGGCCTTGGCGCAGTTGAAAACATCGGCATTGCTGATGTAGATGTGACAAAGAAGAGCACGGTTGCAGTTATTGGTGAAGATGGCGAATCAACTTCAAGCCAATTGTTTGTTTACAAAGGTACAAAGACAAAGACTGGTAGCTGGTTTAAGCGCGCTGGTCTTACAAACGGCCTTAATTATGTAACTCGCGTAGTTAATTCAGGTACAACAATTGCAAACGACTACAACGTACGCACTGCACTGAAAGACAAGACAATCGTTTCTGCTATCAATGGTGGAAACGCAGTCGACACCACTAAGGTAAAAATTGTTGAAGGCCAATTGACTATCACAACTGCCGCTGTTCACAACGTGAAAATTGGCGACAAGGTCACACTAAGCGGTTTTGCTTCAGTAACAGATGCAACTCCTGTAACAGTTGACTTGTCAGGAATCAATGGAACCGCAACTGTTACTGCAGTTGGATCGACAACTGCATTTACATTCGGTGTTGACCTAGACAACCTTGCTGAAACCAACTTTGCAGATGGTTCGGTAGCTCTTCCAACCCCTCGCGTGGTTGTAACAGCTAGTGCTGCACACGGTCTTGTCGAAGGTGACACTGTTTCCTTCGAAGGTGTAACAGGATTGTCTGGTCGCTACCTTGTAACAGGTGTGCCAACCGGTTCAACAACTGTATTCACCGTCAGGCAAGATGGAGCTGCATTCTCGTCTACAGGCGGAACTGCACACGAAATCTTGGACGTTGAATTCAAGAAGCTTCCAACAGATTTGGCTGGCGATGCTCAACAGGCACTTGCACAACTTCGTGGCACAGTTTTTGCTCGCGTTGAAGACTTGTCTTTCAACCCAGCAAATGCCAATGAATTGTTCTTCATTACCACTCAGTCAGACTCAGTAACTTCTGGCGCAGGATTCCCTGGCGTTGGAGATGTTGCAGGTCGTGATGGCGGTGGACTATGGAAAATGACATTCGTCGATGTTGCTCATCCAGAACTTGGTGCAACTCTTGAATTGATTCTTGATGGTACTGAAGCTCCAGCAAACGATGATGCAATCAAATTGAACAAGCCTGACAACATGACTTTCAGTGCTGATGGCCAATACATCATGGTGCAAGAAGATCCAGGTGCAAACAATCACATTGCTCGTCTACTTGCATTGCGCTTGTCAGACAATGCATTGGTAAGTGTTGCTCAATTCGATCCAACTTACTTCGCACAAAGCAGTGTAGACAGCTACCTAACTAACGATGAAGAATCAAGCGGCATCTTTGATGCAACTAAATACTTCAACCTTGGTGACGATGCAAGCTACTTCATGTTCAACGCGCAAGTTCACCCGGTTTCAAAAGATGGTGGTGGAAACTCCTTCGGCTCAGATTCTTTAAAGGCTCGTGCTGTAGCAGTTCTACGTCCTGATCTTGTACCAACAACTGACTATGCAATCACCAACATCAATCGAGCATCGGCATCAGCAACAACGATGACCGTAACGGTTTCTGATCTTGGTGAACTAGCAGCCAACGACATCGTGACTATTTACGGTGGTACAGCTGAAGTTAACGGCACATATTCCGTTAACGCAGTTAACTCTGGCACCGGAACATTCACAGTTACAGTCAAGAGCACTGTTACTTTGAACGGTGACTTGAATGTTGGTAACTCAGGACTAACCGCTAATGCAAAAGCAGCAGTTTCATCCACAGATGATGACTTGCTTTTGAAGAGCACAATCTTCGAAGGTGGCGGTCTATACACCTTGAAGATCGAAGACTGGGACGCTCTTTTCACAGTCGTCTAAGTAATCACCATCTCCCTTCCAGAGACGAAACGGCGGCCACCAGTAGGTGGCCGCCACTTCGTTTATGTGCTTGTTCACCTGATGTTAACCTCGAATTCGCACCCTAATTACCTACCGACCTACCGAGCGCTAACTTGAGCGGACAAAATACACAAGTGTCCATTGAGCTTGAAACCGAGAAAATAACCCCGCGGGTTATTCACGTTATTCGTCAGAACTCGGACAAGGTATTTCGAGGCATTTTGATTGCTGGCGGTCTCGCAGCATTCGTTTTACTTTCAGGAATTTTTGGTTACTTAGCAACTTCTGCAGGTCCAGTGCTGCGCGCATTTGGGCTTGAGTTTTTTACTGGTAGTTCTTGGTACGCAGGTGATGGCCTTTTGCCTTCGGAAGGTTCTATCGATCCTCCAAGTTTTGGACTAGCACCAATGCTTTGGGGATCTTTGCTAATTGCAATCATTGCAGTGGCTATTGCAATCCCAATGGCAATTGGTATCGCATTGGCTGCAACGTATTTCTTACCCAAGAAATTAGCTTTTGCATTTACAGTTTTCGTAGATCTTGTGGCAGCAATTCCATCAATTGTTTTTGGTTTGTGGGGTTTCTTTGTTTTGATGCAACACGGAGCGCTTTGGGCGAAATGGTTAAACACTCACTTGGGGTTCATCCCATTCTTCAAAGTTGAATTCGAAGGTTTTGAACAATCGCCATTTATGGCGGGCTTGGTTTTGGCCATCATGATCACCCCAATCATCGCCGCGGTATCGCGTGAAATTTTTGCGTCAGTGCCGGCAGAGTTAATAACTGGAGCACAAGCTCTAGGTGCATCTCGCTGGACCATGATTAAGAATGTGGTTTTACCATTTAGCAAGAGCGGCATCACTGGTGGCGCGATGCTTGGACTTGGCCGCGCACTAGGCGAAACCATTGCGGTGTTTTTCGTACTTCAATTGTTCTTCGACGAAATCAATTGGGTACGAATTCTTGAAAGCACCGGCGGATCTGTAGCATCTTTGATCGTTTCTCGATTCGGCGAAGCTCAACCTCTTGAACTAAGTGCTCTTTTCGGTGCTGGTCTTGCCCTCTTCCTAATCACCTTGGTTGCTAACGCGGTTGCTACTGCGATTGTGGCTTCTACGGGAAGGACCAGGAAGTGAGCACGCTACTTTCAAATACTCCTACCCAGCCTTGGAAGACGGTAGATCCTGAATATCGTTTCCAACAACTTGCAACTCATCTCGGAACACCTGTGCTTGCACTGCTTTTCACCGTGATTTCGCCAATGGCCGGCTTCACTGGATTTTGTGTAACTTGGCTTGGTTTCCATATGATTTCAGCAGCCCTTTTGGCGAAATATGGCAAGAAATCTAAGTCTTTTGCAAATGCATTTCTCGAAGTATTTGTTGGTGCAACAATATTTGTCTTTGTAGCTTTTGTGGGCACGGTGCTTTGGCCAGTTATTACAAATGGATTTGCCGGCTTAGGGCATTTAAATTTAATCTTTAAAGATGCAGCAAAGGTCGATTTTGACGCTCCTTTAACAGATGGTGGTCTAGGGCACGCAATTGTCGGCACAATAATTATGGTTGGAATAGCAACTCTAATTTCCGTTCCAATCGGAATTTTGGCAGCCCTTTACGTTACCGAAGTTCGCGGAAAACTAACACCATTCGTTCGCTTTTTTGTTCAAGCGATGTCTGGTGTGCCGTCGGTTGTTGCTGGTCTGTTTATTTATTCCGCATTAATCGTTAGCGGCATCTTGCAGTATTCAGGTTTTGCAGGCGCTTTAGCGCTTTCAATCTTGATGCTGCCAACAGTGGCAAGAACTGCGGAAGAAATCTTGCGACTAATTCCAGATGACTTGCGCACTGCAGCCGTAGCGCTTGGTGGAACCCAATGGCGCACAGTGCGCATGGTGGTTTTGCCGGCAGCAAAGAGCGGTCTGATTACTTCAGCTATTTTGGGTGTTGCTCGGGTGGCTGGCGAAACTGCTCCGCTGCTGCTGACTGCATTTGGAAACAATGTATTAAATGTCAATCCATTTTCAGATGCCATGTCCTCACTGCCGAGCTATGTGTTCACGCAAATGTTGCTTGGTGGCGACAACGATACGACTCGCGCCTGGTTTGCCACTTTTGTTTTGTTAATTGCAATCACGATTTTATTTACTTCAGCTCGAATTGTGGCTGACCGAATGAAGAGAAACTAGAGGAAAAGATGAGTTCAGAAGATTTTGAATTTGTTGCCAATTCTGTCAACGCAATGAATGCGAAAGATATAAACGTTTGGTTTGGTGACCGTCAAGTCTTGGCAAATGTCAATCTTGAGTTTCCAACAAACACAGTCACGGCGCTAATCGGTCCATCGGGCTGTGGTAAATCCACATTCATTCGAACTCTAAATCGTATGCATGAATTAATCCCAAGTGCAAAACTTGCTGGACATGTGATGCTAGATGATGAAGATATTTATGCATCTCATGTTGATCCAGTTGATGTGCGACTAAAAGTTGGAATGGTTTTCCAAAAACCAAATCCGTTCCCATCTATGTCAATTGGCGACAATGTACTTGCTGGCCTAAAGCTGGCAAAACGTAAAGTTGATGACGCTGATTTTGTTTTGGAAGACTCTCTCCGCAAAGCTGGCCTTTGGGATGAAGTTAAAGACCGCCTAGAAACCAGTGCAGGGTCACTTTCTGGTGGCCAACAACAACGTCTGTGTATCGCACGCTCGCTAGTTTTGACGCCAAAAGTACTTTTGATGGATGAGCCTTGTTCGGCACTAGATCCAGGATCAACCCGTCGAATTGAAGAGACCATCAAAGAGCTTCGTGAGTCCGTCACCATCGTGATCGTCACCCATAACATGCAGCAGGCGCTTCGCGTGAGTGATTACACGGCCTTCTTTCTGTCAGAAGAGGGTAGTCCGGGCCATGTGGTTGAAACTGGTTTAACCCACGACATCTTCCACAATCCTCAAGAACAGCGTACTGACGACTATGTTCACGGACGCTTTGGTTAGGCTCAAAATACTTCACCAAATGTTCACCTAAAACAAACCTCTGCTTCTACTAGACGCGGAGGTTTGTTTCATCTAGTTCTCTATTGTCCAACTTATGTTGTGGGATTCCGTAGAACAGCATCAGTTGATCGCTCACAACAATATGAAAGGAAATAGCATGCCAAAGCGCTTGCTCGCAGCTCTCGCAGCTGCTGCTCTTGCAGTCACCACCTTCCTAGCTGGACCTGCGTTTGCCGTTACAAGTCTTAAGGCAAACGGATCTTCTTTTGCTTACAAATTCATTTCATCTTGCGCCACAAAGCAAAATGATTACGCAGTTAATTACCTAAGCACCGGTTCCGGCATTGGTCGTAGCTCGTTTGGTGCAAGCACGGTTGACTTCGCTGCTTCTGATGCAGCGTCATCGATTTCAACTGGTCGTACCTTCCGCTACATCCCAGTAGTTGGTGGACCAATTGCTGTCATGTACAACGTTCCTGGAATTGCAAATACAAAATTGAAACTCGATGCTGCAACTGTTGCAAAGATTTTTTCAGGCAAAATTACCAAATGGAATGATGCCGCAATTAAGAAATTGCAAGTGGCTGCAATCAAGTCAAAACTTCCAAACAAGCCAATTCGTGTTGTGTACCGTTCCACAAACTCTGGTACTTCTGAAAACTTCACCGATTTCCTTCGCCAAAATGTCCCAAGCATTTGGACAAAGGCAAAGAACGGAACCATTGCGTCCGGCAATCCAGCTGGTCGTATGCCAGCCGGTGCAATCGGTGCAGCAAATGCGCAGGCACTTGTTACTTCTGTTAAGAACACCCAATACACAATCGGATACTCTGACCTTTCAGACTCAGTAGATTCAAACGGTAATGCAAAAGTTACAGTTGCAAAATTGAAGAACGCTAATGGCGAATATATTGCTCCAAGCTCTGCATCATCATCAAAGTTCTTGCAGGAGTTTTACGGTCGGGCTACGTTTAACTCGGCAACTGGCGCAGTAACGCTTGACTTCACCAAGGTAATTGCGGGTGCATATAACATGTCTTTGGTGACATATGCAATTGCAGATCGTGGTGCTAGTTCGGCAAAAGCTGAGGCAGTAGAAGGTTTCGTTAAGTACCTTCTAAATACCTGTGGGCCAGATAACGCTCAGGATTTGGGTTATGCACCAATCACAGGTCAGCTAAAAGTCAAGTCTCTCGAATTAGCAGACGCCATTCACACCACCAACTAAGTAAAAACAGCGAACAGCGGCACAGGTGACTGTGTCGCTGTTTGTTTTTTGGGTCCTTGGTTAAACTTCCGCCGCAAGACCATCGGGTGCTTGCCGGAGTGATTTAGGTGAGGAGGCGCCCAATGCCTGCGATTGTGCTGCTGGGTGCCCAATGGGGCGATGAAGGCAAAGGTAAAGCCACCGATTTATTAGGTAGCCGCGTGGACTACGTAGTTCGCTACCAAGGTGGAAACAATGCCGGCCACACTGTGGTCATTGGCGACAAGAAGTTCGCACTCCACCTTCTGCCAAGTGGAATCCTGAGTCCAGAAGTAGTGCCAGTTATTGGCAATGGCGTCGTCATCGACCTTGCAGTCTTGTTCCACGAAATCGATGGACTCGAAGCTCAAGGGATTAACACTTCAAAACTTGTCATCAGCGCAAATGCACATGTCATCACGCCTTACCACGTCACATTAGACAAAGTAACCGAACGTTTCTTAGGCAAATCAAAGATTGGCACCACTGGCCGTGGAATTGGTCCAACATATTCTGACAAAGTTGCTCGAGTTGGAATTCGGATCCAAGACTTGTTTGATGAAAAGATTTTGAAAGACAAAGTTGAAGGCGCACTAATTAATAAGAACCAAGTTCTTGTTAAGGTGTATAACCGACGTGCTGTTCAGGCGGAAACGATTGTCGAAGAACTGCTTTCATTTGCAGATCGCCTGCGACCATATGTTCAAGACACAACTTTGCTACTAAACAACGCACTAGATGAAGGCAAAGTAGTTTTGCTTGAAGGTGGCCAAGGAACTTTGCTGGATGTAGATCACGGAACCTACCCATTTGTGACTTCTTCAAACCCAACTGCTGGTGGCGCTTGCACTGGTTCTGGAATTGGACCAACAAAAATCACACGCACAATTGGAATTTTGAAGGCTTACACAACTCGGGTTGGTTCAGGCCCATTCCCAACTGAACTTCTAGATCATGATGGTGAAGAACTTCGTCGTATTGGTGGTGAGGTTGGTGTAACAACTGGCCGGCCTCGACGCTGTGGCTGGTTTGATGGGCCAATCGCCCGATATGCAACTCGAGTTAACGGTTTAACTGATTTCTTCTTAACCAAACTAGATGTGCTTAGCGACTGGGCTGAGATTCCAGTTTGTGTCGCTTATGAGATTGATGGTAAACGAGTTGAAGAACTTCCAGCTTCACAAAGTGATTTCCACCATGCAAAACCAATCTACGAAAACGTGCCTGGTTGGAAAACCGACATTAGTGGTTGCCGTACGTTTGAAGAGCTACCGAAAAATGCGCAGGACTATGTTCGCTTCTTAGAAAAAATCTCTGGCGCTCGCATTAGTGCAATTGGTGTTGGTCAAGATCGAAATGCAACAATTTCTGTTCACGACTTGATTGACTAATCATGGAAGAGCTTCCACGTTTTGATCCAAAGGTTGATCCGCGACCAAAAGATGTGGTGTGGCAGGGAATCAAGTGGCCAATCGACATTGAAACAAAACTAAAGGGAAAATTTGTTTTAGTTGAGCCATTGCAGGAAGTTCATACTCAAGAACTTTTTGATGCGCTTAATTCAGATGAACTTTGGGAACATGCGGTTAGTCGGCCAAAGAGCCCTGCTGATATGGCCGAACCTTTGCGAAATCGAACATCCGATAGTGCTTGGTTTCCCTGGATCATTCGATTGATCGAAAATGGCGAAATCGTTGGCACAACCTCGTTTATGGAAACTTCTGCAAATGATGCAAGAACTGAGATTGGCGCGACTACTTACGCAAAGTCTGTTTGGGCTTCAAAGGTAAACCCTGAAACCAAATATCTTCTACTCAAGTATGCATTTGAAGAACTTGGCATGGGCCGAGTGCAACTCAAAACCGACATCCGAAATGTGCGTTCTCAGCAGGCGATTGCGCGCCTCGGGGCAACATATGAAGGGCTTCTGCGCCGCTACCAACGCCGAGCTGATGGCTCGGTTCGGGATACCGTTCTTTTCTCAATTACGGCTGAAGAATGGCCAAAAGTCCGTGCACGTCTAGAAGAGCGGCTCTACTCAGAGTAGATTTCTGCGCATGAGTGGTCAGGAAATCATATGAGTGATGCAGGTAAGTACGTATTTGATTTAGACCGAAAACATGTTTTTCATTCTTGGTCAGTCCAAGGAACACTGAATCCGTTTGTAGTTGAAAAAACTGCTGGTTCATACCTGTGGGATTACGACGGCAACAAATACCTCGACATCTCTAGTCAATTGGTTAATACCAACATTGGCCACCAACATCCAAAAGTGATTGCTGCGATCAAAGCTCAAGCTGACGAAATGGCAACTATCGCGCCACAGCATGCTGTTAAGTCACGTGGTGAAGCCGCCAAACTGATTTCCGAAGTTGCCCCAGATGGATTCAACAAAGTTTTCTTCACCAACGGCGGAGCTGATGGAGTTGAAAATGCAATTCGTATGGCACGCATTCATACTGGAAAAACAAAAGTACTTTCTTACTACCGTTCATATCATGGCAACACAGGTTCAGCAATCAATGCAACTGGTGACTGGCGTCGAATCCCGAATGAATATTCACTAGGTCACGTTCATTTCTTCGGGCCATTTCCATACCGCTCAAATTTCTGGTCCGAATCACCTGAACAAGAAACCGAACGCGCACTTGCACATCTTGCAGAAGTAATCGCTGCTGAAGGTCCACAATCAATTGCTTGCATTCTTTTGGAATCAGTAGTTGGAACTGGCGGCGTTCTGATTCCGCCACCGGGTTATCTAGAAGGCGTTAAGGCACTTTGTGAAAAACACAACATTGTTTACATCGCCGATGAAGTAATGGCTGGCTTTGGTCGCACCGGAAAGTGGTTTGCTTTTGAACACTTCAATATCAAGCCTGATCTAATTGTTTTTGCAAAAGGCGTAAACAGCGGTTACATCCCACTTGGTGGAGTAATTATCAGTGATGAAATCGCAGCGACGTTTGATACCAAAGTTTTCCCAGGCGGACTTACTTATTCAGGTCATCCAATCGCAACCGCATCAGCAGTCGCAACTATTAACGCAATGCGAGAAGAAAAGATTGTTGAAAACGCAGCCAAGATTGGTAGTGGAGTTCTCGGTGCAGGTTTGTGCGAGTTAGCTGGACGTCACCCGATCATTGGTGAAGTTCGCGGACTTGGAGTCTTTTGGGCCTTGGACTTAGTTCATGATCAAAAGACCCGCAGGCCTGTAGCCCCAGCAACTGGTCCATCGCCCGTGATGGCTGAGTTGATCGCCACTTGCCGAGCGAATGGATTGTTGCCATTTACAGCAGCCAACCGTTTACACGTTGTCCCACCTTGCAATGTCTCAGAGTCAGAAGTGCAAGAAGCACTCGAGAAACTTGAGATAGTTTTCAGCGTTCTGGACAAGCACTACGAGGGCTAAGCCAAAGGCAAGTAAAATTCGCTAGTGAAAATTCTGGTGATTGGCTCAGGTGCGCGAGAACATGCAATTGTGCGTTCTTTGTTGGTAGATCCAATTACCGAATCTGTGGACTGCGCTCCTGGTAATGCCGGAATTGCGCAAGAAGTTCCAATCCATCCAATAGATGTGACAAACAGCGCAGCGATCACCTTACTTGCACAGCAACTAAATGTGGATCTCGTTGTTGTTGGCCCCGAAATTCCATTGGCGCATGGTGCAGCCGATGCGGTAACTGCTGCGGGAATCGCATGCTTTGGACCATTGCGTGAAGCTGCAAAACTTGAAGCCAGTAAATCCTTTGCTAAAGAAGTTATGAAGTTGGCAAATGTTCCGACTTCAAATTCACATACCTGCAGCAATGTTGCAGAAGTAGAAAAAGCAATGGCCGAATTCGGTGCTCCGTTTGTAATTAAAGATGATGGACTTGCAGCTGGCAAAGGTGTGGTTGTAACAAATGAAGCAGATGTCGCAATCGCACACGCAACTGAATGTTTTGCAACTCCAGATGCAAAAGTTGTGGTTGAAGAATTCTTAGACGGACCTGAAGTTTCCCTTTTCTTACTTTGCGATGGTAAGAATGTTGTGGCATTGCAACCAGCTCAGGACTTCAAGCGAGTTGGAAATGATGATGCTGGTCCAAACACTGGTGGCATGGGTGCATATTCACCACTACCTTGGGCACCAGCGAATTTGATTGATGAAGTAGTAACAAAAATTGGTCAGCCTGTTATTGATTTGATGCATGAACGTGGAACACCTTTTAGTGGTGTTTTATTTGTAGGACTTGCAATCACATCCAAGGGACCAAAAGTTATTGAATTCAATACTCGATTCGGAGATCCAGAAACTCAAGTTGTTTTGTCTCGCTTGAAAACCCCACTTGCATCTGTTCTTTATGCAGCAGCAAATGGAAAACTGAATCAACTGCCACCACTTGAATGGTCAACCGATGCAGCAGTAACAGTTGTGATTGCAAGTGAGAAATATCCCCAAGCTCCAGTAGTCGGCGATGTGATCAATGGCCTAGAGCGAGCCGATGCTTTGCCGAACGTGAAAGTTCTCCATGCTGGGACAGCTTTGAAAGCTGGCGAAATCGTCACCTCAGGTGGCCGGGTTCTGTCAGTCACTGCCACTGGCCCAGACCTTAAAACTGCTCGAGCCCGCGCATATGAAGCTGTGGGGCAGATCAGCATCCGAGGAGCACATTTCCGCACGGACATCGCTCAAAAGGCCGCTAACTGAGAGAATGAGCCAGTGACTAAACCGCGCATCGAAAATGTCCTGGCGAATAGATATGCATCGCAAGATATGGCCGTTATCTGGTCAGCTGAAAATAAGGTCCGGTTAGAGCGCCAACTTTGGATTGCTGTATTAAAAGCCCAAGCCGATGCTGGCATCGAAGTGCCAAAAGATGCGATTGCTGCTTATGAAAAAGTCATTGACCAAATTGACCTTGCTTCGATTGCGGCTCGTGAAGCGGTAACCCGTCACGACGTTAAGGCTCGAATCGAAGAATTCTCTGCTATCGCAGGCCACGAACAAATTCACAAAGGTATGACCTCTCGCGACCTCACCGAAAACGTTGAACAACTTCAAATTTTGCAGTCTCTGCAATTAATTCGAGTTCGGGTGATTGCAGCACTTGTTCGCCTAGGAAATATGGCTTCGCAATATGAAGAAACTCCATTAACTGGGCGCTCACATAATGTGCCGGCGCAAATCACAACTCTCGGAAAAAGATTTGCCTCCGCTGCTGATGAAATGTTGATTTCATTCGATCGCCTTGAAGACTTAATTGTTCGCTATCCATTACGCGGTATCAAAGGCCCAGTTGGCACTGCGCAAGATATGTTGGATTTACTTAATGGTGACGAAAAGAAACTTGCCATTCTTGAAAGTAAAATTGCTGAACATCTAGGTTTTGAAAACGTACTTACATCTGTTGGTCAGGTGTATCCACGTTCGCTAGATCACGATGTGACAAGTGCACTTGTGCAACTTGCCGCCGGTCCTTCTTCTTTGGCACACACAATCAGATTGATGGCAGGTGCAGAACTTGTCACTGAAGGATTTAAAGCTGGTCAAGTTGGCTCAAGTGCAATGCCACACAAGATGAACACTCGTTCTTGCGAACGGATAAATGGTTTTGCCGTAATTTTGCGCGGCTATGCAAATATGACAGCAGAACTTGCCGGAAGTCAGTGGAATGAAGGGGACGTGGCTTGTTCAGTAGTTCGCCGAGTTGCACTTGCCGACGCATTCTTTGCCATTGACGGTTTGTTTGAAACTTTCTTGACTGTGTTAGATGAATTTGGCGCTTTCCCTGCTGTGATTGAAAAGGAATTAGCTCGTAATTTGCCATTCCTTGCTACCACCAAAGTTTTGATGGCTGCGGTGCGCAAAGGTGTGGGACGCGAAGTGGCACACGAAGTTATCAAGGAACACGCAGTTGCGACCGCGCTTTCGCTTCGTGAGGGTGGAATAAACAATCTAGTAGAGCGTTTAGCAGGAGATAGCAGATTGCAATTGTCTGCCGATGAAATCAACAACTTGATGAAATCTCCAATGGAATTTACCGGTGTTGCAGTTTCCCAAGTTGCTGCTGTGGTCGAACAAATTGAATCAATCGCATCACTAAATCCTGATGCTGCAATTTATTCACCTGCTTCAATTCTGTAGGCGCAGTGGATATCAAACCAACCAATTACGAATTACCACCGGAATACACCCATATTTATTCTGGAAAAGTACGAGATTTATATCGAACTCCAGATAATCAATTACTTTTTGTTGCAAGTGATCGCATAAGTGCATACGACTGGGTGATGCCAACTGAAATTCCAGACAAAGGAAAAATCCTCACTGCACTTTCACTTTGGTGGTTTGACAAACTTAAAGACATCGTTCCAAATCATGTAATTAGTATTGATGTTCCGCAATCAGTTGCCGGCCGTGCAATGATTTGTCAGTCACTTGAAATGTTTCCAGTTGAATGCGTCGCGCGCGGATATTTAGCTGGCTCTGGTTTAGTTGAATACAAAGAAAACAAAATGATCTGCGGAAATGCACTTCCAGATGGACTAGTTGACGGTTCACGGCTGCCAAATTCGATTTTTACCCCAGCCACAAAAGCGGAACTTGGCGATCATGATGAAAATGTAGATTTCAATCATGTGGTTAAAACCATTGGGCAAGCAGATGCAACAACCCTTCGAGATTTAACAATTGCAATTTACGAACGAGCTGAAGAAGTAGCTCGGACGAGAAATGTGATCTTGGCAGATACCAAGTTCGAATTTGGGCGTTCATCCGATGGGCAGATATTGCTCGCTGATGAGGTGCTGACCCCCGACTCTTCACGTTACTGGCCAGCCGAACTGTGGGCACCAGGAGCCAGTCAGCCCTCATTTGATAAGCAGTTCTTACGTGACTGGTTGACCTCTTCAGCCTCAGGCTGGGACCGTTTTGGCAGCACCCCACCACCAGCTTTGCCACCTGAGGTTGTGGCTGGAACTCACGATAAATATGTTGAGGCCTATGAGCGTTTGACAGGCCTTGCCTGGTCCTAGTCGCAAGCCACTTCGCGACTAAACTTTGCCCCCTAGCCACTGAATTTTCAGTGCTAAAAATCCGCAAAACCCCTTATCAAAGGAGCGCCGCGTGGCCCGTGTCGTGGTCGATGTTCGATTGAAGTCAGAAATTCTCGACCCACAAGGTCGCGCTGTCCAAGGTTCATTAGTTCGGCTTGGACTTGGCAAAGTTTCAAATGTCCGTCAAGGAAAACAATTTGTAATTGATCTAGATGGCGACGTCAATGATGAAACATTGAAAAAACTTCACGAGCTAGCAGGCAACCTATTGAGCAACCCAGTAATTGAAGATTACGAATTGCGAGTTGAAAAGGCGTGAGCGAAGTTTCTGGCGCACGCATTGGTGTAGTAACTTTCCCAGGTTCGTTAGACGATAGAGATGCAGCCCGCGCGGTTCGCATTGCCGGTGGCACAGCGGTCGCACTATGGC
This sequence comes from Candidatus Nanopelagicales bacterium, assembly GCA_044341215.1. Lineage (GTDB taxonomy): Bacteria > Actinomycetota > Actinomycetes > S36-B12 > UBA5976 > JAFMIT01. The sequence continues at coordinate 28,492 of JBIISC010000009.1, forward strand.
ACGGAGATGCAAATTTGCACGACGTTGATGCAGTGGTTTTACCAGGTGGTTTTTCATACGGCGATTATTTGCGTTGCGGAGCCATTGCCCGGTTCGCACCAGTGATGGAAAAACTTGTAGTTGCGGCAAACGGTGGGCTTCCAGTTTTTGGCATTTGTAATGGTTTTCAAATTCTCTGCGAGTCACATTTGTTGCCAGGTGCTTTGATTCGAAATGACCATCAGCACTTTGTTTGTCGCGACCAGAAAATCCGCATCGAAAACAACTCATCGATTTGGACTAAAGATTTTGAAGTTGGTCAAGAAATTGTGATTCCACTTAAGAACGGTGAAGGTGGGTATATTGCAGACGAAAAGACTTTGGATGCATTAGAAGCTGAAGGTCGAGTAATTGCACGCTATGTTGATGTAAATCCAAATGGATCACGCCGCGATATCGCTGGCATTACAAATGCACGCGGAAACGTAGTTGGTTTGATGCCACATCCAGAACATGCGGTTGATGCTTTGACTGGTCCAACAACTGATGGTTTGCCGTTTTTCACTTCCGTTCTTAGCTCGCTATTGGCAGGTGTTAAGTAATGAGCATGGACACTGTAAAAATCGCAAGTGAAACTCCAGATGTAAAACAGCCATATTTGGACCTTGGCGTAAAAGATGATGAATACGCTCGGATTCGAGAAATTCTTGGTCGGCGACCAACAAATTCAGAACTTGCTATGTACTCCGTAATGTGGAGTGAACATTGCTCATACAAATCTTCTAAAGTTCACTTGCAACAATTTGGTGAGAAGAAACCAAAATCTGATGCAATGCTAGTTGGAATTGGTGAAAATGCTGGCGTGGTCGACATTGGTGACGGCTGGGCAGTAACTTTCAAAGTTGAAAGCCATAACCATCCATCTTTTGTTGAACCATATCAAGGTGCTGCAACTGGCATTGGCGGCATTGTGCGTGACATTCTTTCAATGGGTGCTCGCCCAGTTGCAGTTATGGATCCACTTCGATTCGGTCCAGCCGATGCAAAAGACACTGCGCGAGTTTTACCAGGCATCATTGCAGGTGTTGGTGGATACGGAAACTGCCTTGGCCTTCCAAACATTGGTGGCGAAGTTGTTTTTGATCCAACTTACCTTGGCAATCCTCTTGTAAACGCACTTTGTGTTGGAACGATGCGTCACGAAGATATTCATCTTGCGAAAGCTTCAGTAATCGGCAACCGAGTCATTTTGTTTGGTGCTGCAACCGGTGGCGATGGAATTGGTGGTGTTTCGGTTCTTGCGTCAGAAACTTTTGAAGATGGTGGCCCGGCCAAACGTCCTAGCGTTCAAGTCGGCGATCCATTTATGGAAAAACTACTTATTGAATGCACCCTCGAGGTTTTGCATGCAGGTTTAGTCGAAGGTATTCAAGATTTAGGTGGCGCGGGTATTTCATGTGCGACTTCCGAACTTGCCAGCAATGGAACTGGCGGAATGCATGTTTGGTTGGACCGAGTTCCACTTCGCGATCACACACTTTCGCCTGAAGAAATCTTGATGAGTGAATCTCAAGAACGTATGTGTGCAATCGTGCCACCAGAAAATGTCGCTAAGTTCATGGAAATTTGCCAGAAGTGGGAAGTAGTTGCCACTGATATTGGTGAAGTGACCGACACTGGTCGACTAATTATTGAATGGCATAACGAGATCATTGTCGATGTGCCACCGCGCACTGTTGCCCACGATGGCCCGGTTTATGAACGTCCTTACCACCGACCAGTTTGGCAAGATGCATTGCAAGCTGATTCACCATCAAAGCTTGCTCGGCCAAAAACAGTCAGCGAACTTCGTGAAACTATTTTGAAAATGACTGCCGCACCAAACTTGGCATCAAAGCGTTGGGTGACAGACCAATATGACCGTTATGTTTTGGGAAATACAATTTTGTCCCAACCAGAAGATTCTGGAATGGTTCGGGTTGATGAAACTACTGGTCGTGGTGTTGCAGTTTCAACTGATTGCAATGGACGGTTTGCAAAACTAGATCCATACAACGGCGCAAAGTTGGCCTTGGCTGAGGCTTACCGAAATGTTTCAACAACTGGTGCTGTTCCTTTGGCTGTAACTAACTGCCTGAATTTTGGTTCGCCTGAAGATCCAGAAGTTATGTGGCAATTCTCTGAAGCCGTCCGTGGCCTTGCAGATGGCTGCTTAGAGATGAACACCCCAGTCACTGGCGGCAACGTTTCTTTCTATAACCAAACTGGCGATGTTGCAATTTTGCCAACCCCAGTAGTTGGCGTGCTAGGCGTTATTGATGATGTTGAGCGCCGCACTGCTATGGCCTGGAAAGAAGATGGCGATCTGATTTATCTACTTGGTGAAACCAGTGATGATTTTGCTGGTAGCGAATGGGCGCACGAAATTCATGCACATCTTGGCGGCTTGCCACCCAGAATAGATTTACAAAAAGAAATGCAACTTTCACAAATTCTTGTTGCCGCATCACGTGATGGCTTAATCAACGCCGCCCACGACGTGAGCGAAGGTGGCGCGATGCAAACGCTTGTAGAAATGGCGATACGTTCAGGGATTGGTGCTCGCCTTTGGGTGCCAGACAATTTGGATCCATTTGTTTTTGCTTACGCCGAATCTGCAACCCGCGCAGTTGTGGTTGTGCCACGAAGTGAAGAAACTAGATTTACTGAAATGTGTAATGCCCGTAGATTTGCTAACACTCGAATCGGTGTAGTTGATTCAATGCTGGCAGATGAACAGGTTTTGAGTATCGACAATGTGTGGAATGAAACTTTGGTTTTACCAATCTCGGAATTGAGCAAAAAGCATTTCGAGACTTTGCCAGCTCTTTTCGGGCCGACGGTAGGTTAGAAGTGGAGACTTCAGTGGCTGAATGCGTAAATGCTTACGCCACCGAAGTGCAACCAAATAACGAAACCGAACGCATGGCCGTTAAGTCAATTTTGCAATCACTCTCGCAAAAGTCACCGGGCAAGAGTGTGGAAGTTCGAATTCCACCATATGCGGCAATTCAGATAATTGAAGGCACAAATCACCGCCGTGGCACCCCAGCTGCCGTGGTTGAAATGAACGCTAAGACTTTGATTCTGCTGGCGATTGGCAAAATTTCGTGGCAAGAAGCGACCGAGGATGGGCGGGTGAGTGCTAGCGGTGAACGCAGCAACTTGTCAGACCATTTTCCAGTTTAGGATTAGCCAGTGATTCGTCCAGATGGCCTTTTAAATCATGATCTAGATCCAAACGAAAAAGGTCCACAAGACGCTTGTGGAGTTTTTGGAGTTTGGGCTCCAGGCGAAGCTGTAGCGAAACTTACTTACTTCGGAATGTATGCACTTCAACATCGTGGACAAGAATCTGCTGGTATTGCCGCTAGTGATGGCAATCGCATCGTCGTCTATAAAGAAATGGGATTGGTTTCCCAAGTCTTCAACGAAAATATTCTCGAAACTCTTACTGGTTATTTAGCAATCGGTCATACGCGCTATTCCACAACCGGTTCTAGCAAATGGGAAAATGCGCAACCAACATTTCGCACCACTTCACAAGGCCATCTAGCTCTTGGCCACAATGGCAATCTGGTGAACACTAAAGAACTTATCGAGCGAGTTTCAAAACGCGACAAAGGCGAATTGCCGTTAAGCAACATCCATCGCACTTCAACTTCAGATACTGAAGTTTTAACTGAATTACTTGCATCCCATCCAGAACTTTCAATTGAAGAATCAGCGATGATGGAATTACCAAATGTCCGCGGAGCTTTCTCGCTGGTCTTCATGGATGCGACCACACTTTATGCTGCCCGCGACCCTCACGGCGTTCGCCCATTGGTGATCGGAAAACTCGATAATGGTTGGGTTGTGGCAAGTGAAACCGCTGCGCTCGACATCGTTGGTGCATCTTTCGTTCGCGACGTTGAACCAGGAGAACTCATTGCAATAGATGAGTCAGGCCTGCGTAGTCAGAGTTTTGCAAAGCCAACTCCAAAACATTGTTTGTTTGAATATGTTTATCTGGCTCGACCAGACACTGTTCTTACTGGCCATTCTGTGCACGCGGTTCGGGTGGAAGTAGGCAGAACTCTCGCTAAAGAACATCCAATTGATGCCGATATGGTGATTCCGGTTCCAGAATCAGGCACCCCAGCAGCTGTTGGCTACGCACAAGGTGCAAATATTCCGTTTGCGCAAGGTTTAGTTAAGAACGCTTATGTTGGTCGGACATTTATTCAGCCTTCGCAGACTCTGCGCCAACTTGGTATTCGATTGAAACTCAATCCTTTGCGTGAAGAAATAGCTGGCAAACGCATCATCGTGGTCGACGATTCAATCGTGCGGGGAAATACTCAGCGAGCAATTGTGAAAATGTTACGTGAAGCCGGTGCACTCGAAGTTCACGTGAGAATTTCTAGTCCGCCAGTTATGTGGCCTTGTTTTTATGGAATTGATTTTGCTACTCGAGCAGAGTTGGTTGCAAGTGGACTAACGGTAGAAGAAGTTAAGAATTCGATTGGTGCGGATTCACTCGGATTTGTTTCGCTTGAAGGTTTAGTAGCAGCTACGAAAGTTGCCGAAGATCGCTTATGCAAAGCATGTTTCGATGGCAAATACCCAATTGCACTTCCTGAAGATGGCCAGTTTGGAAAAAATCTTCTAGAAAATATCGCCAAAGGTGTTGAAGAAGATGAAGGCACTGCACGAGCTTTGAGGTTGCCGTGAGTGATTCATACGCAAAAGCTGGCGTAGATGTCGAAGCAGGCGAACGCGCTGTTGCTTTGATGAAGGCCAGCGTGCTGTCAGCCAGCCGACCAGAAGTGATAGGTGATTTTGGCGGGTTTGCGGGATTATTTGATGCGAGTGCTTTAACAAAATACAAAAAACCAATCCTTGCGACCGGCACAGATGGGGTTGGCACCAAAGTAGTTATTGCGCAAAGACTTGGTATTCATCACACTGTTGGAATTGATTTAGTAGCCATGATTGCAGATGACATCGTGGTTTGCGGCGCAGAACCATTGTTTTTAACCGACTACATCGCAACTGGCAAAGTTGAACCAACAGTCATTGCAGACATAGTTCGTGGAGTTGCAACTGGTTGCAAACAGGCAGGTATGGCATTGCTTGGCGGCGAAACAGCTGAACATCCTGGTGTGATGGCGGCTGGCGAATATGACATTGCTGGCGCTGGAACCGGTGTGGTTGAAGCCGAAAATTTGTTAAGTGCAGACCGCGTGCAATCGGGTGACGTAGTAATTGCAATGTCGTCTTCTGGATTGCATAGCAATGGCTATTCATTAGCACGTCACGTTTTACTTGGCGATAAAGGTTTTAAACTTGAAGCTCATGTTGACGAACTTGGACGCACACTCGGCGAAGAAATGCTTGAACCAACCCGGATTTACACGAAGTCTTGCTTGCAACTAGCGAGTAATTTGCAAACATCTCTTCGCACTTTTTCACATGTCACCGGTGGTGGCCTAGCAGCGAATCTTGCCCGAGTGCTCCCAGAGAACTTAGCGGCTGACATTGATCGAAAGACCTGGCAGGTCCCAGCCATTTTTAATTTAATTGCTGGAGTTGGCAAAGTCTCACAAGTAGATATGGAGCAAACTTTCAATCAAGGTATTGGAATGTTTGCTGTTGTCGCGCAAGATGTGGCAGATAAAGCATTAGTAGATTTGAATGGCCAAGGATTCACAGCATTTGTTTGTGGAAATGTAAGAAATCGCAAAGATAATGAAAAAGGCGATGCTGCGGCTAAAGGTGGAAAGGGTGGAGCAGTCTTTTTGACAAATTAATTTTTGTCTGACTCTTCTTCTAAATCATCCCCAGAATCATCATCTTCGATCCAGTCTGAGTAGTCGCCTTCAGGGATGTCATCGGAATTGCTTGCTGGAACTTTACTACCGTGAAGTTCGGCTGCCAGGGCAGTTAAATCGATTGCGCCGGTGTCATATTTAAGTTCACGCGCAACTTTTGTTTGCTTAGCTTTTTGTCGGCCACGACCCATGGTTAAGCCCCTTGCATGCGTATGTCACTGCTCGAACGCCCGAGCAACAGAGGCGAACTTTAGCCAATGAGCCTGCTTTTTGGCACGGCAAGTTCAAATATTGGCAAAATCACCCTAATCCGCCCAATCTTCACCAAATCTAGGCCGTTTTGCCCTAACTTGGAGAGTAAATCTGTGGCATTGTGGCCTTTATACGGAGGTACAAATGAACCAGGAAACTGAACGCATGCTGCGCCCACGCGAAGTTGCAGTGCTGTTTAAGGTCGATCCAAAGACTGTAACCCGCTGGGCAAAGACCGGTCGGCTCAGCCCGATCACCTTGCCAAGCGGCCACCGCCGCTACCGAGCAACTGACGTTGAGGCCTTGATGTCTAGCTCTTCACGCCGGGTCCGGATGGTTGAAAGCCATGTTTGCCCGCGCTGCGGCTCAAATGTGAGTTGTGACAATACTTCTGCGTAACCCATAGCCTTCAACCATTGAACGAGACCCTCGCGGGCTTGGAACAGAATGTGGCGGAAATGGCATCACAAGCACCACCGGTTTTAAAGGTTGGCCTTATTGGCGCTGGCCGAGTTGGAATTGCACTTTCTAGGTCGTTACAAAATCACGGCCATTCAATAATTGCAGCAAATGCGATATCTGAAAAATCACAAAAACGAGTTCATGAGTTTTTGCCTGCCACAGATTTGCAGGAAATCGAAAATCTAATCGAAAATGTGCAAACAGTTTTGTTTGCAGTTCCGGACGATGTGCTTCCTGATCTAGTTCGCGGAATAGCTCACACAATTGGTTTCAAAAAACATCAATTTGTGATTCACACATCTGGCCGCTTCGGAATCGATGTTTTAGCTCCAGCCACTTTGCAAGGGGCGTTGCCAATGGCAATCCATCCAGCAATGACGTTCACAGGCGCACCTAATGATGTTGATCGAATTGTGGGATGCCCATTTGCGATCACCACGACTGATGAATTGTTGCCGATTGCCGCTGCACTCGTTTTAAACATGGGTGGCCGTGAGTATGTGGTGGCCGAAAAAGATCGAGCGCTTTATCACGCCGCTTTAAGTCATGCAGCTAATCACTCAAGTATTGTCGTAAATCAAGCGACAAGTATTTTGCAGGAAATTGGGATTGAAGATCCTGGTTTGTTTCTGTCCCCACTAGTAAATGCAGCAATCGAAAACTCTTTAACCATGGGAATAGATGCTTTAACCGGGCCAATAGTTCGAGGTGACGTGGAAACTGTCCGTGCGCACTTATTGGCTTTAGGCGATACTGAAGTTCAAAAAACCTATCGCACCATTGCAGTTGCAACTGTCAATCGTTTGCACCAGCTAGGCAAACTTTCCAATTCAGTCACCAAAGAATTGTTGGAGGTTTTGCAATGACCAAAATCATCAAAACCGTAACAGAATTACAAACTGCCTTAGATGGCAAACGGGTGGGAGCAGTTTTCACAATGGGTGCTTTGCATCAAGGGCACGCTCAATTGATCAAGCAGTGTCGAGAAAGTGTTGGCGACGATGGAGTAGTGGTAGTGACAGTCTTTGTTAACCCAACACAATTTGAAAATAATGAAGATTTAGAAAAATATCCACGCGATTTGACCAGCGACGTGGAGATTTGCGAACAAAATTCTGCCGACTTCGTATTTGCGCCAGCAGTGGATGAGATTTATCCGCCGCAGACCCTTGTTAAGAAAATTGAACCAGGCGAGATTGCAAATATTTTGGAAGGTGCAAGCCGGCCCGGACATTTTTCGGGTGTTGCCACAGTAGTAAATCGCCTGCTTGAAATTATCAAGCCATCAGTTACTTGTTTTGGCGAAAAGGACTATCAGCAGTTAACTATTGTTAGACAAATTGTGAAAGAACTTTCCATCCCAGTGGAAGTAATTTGTGTGGAGACAGTGCGCGAATCTGATGGCCTAGCAATGTCGAGTCGAAACATGCGCTTGAGCGAAGAAGAAAGAGCTCTTGCACCACATTTGTATGAGGCGTTAAATCGAGTCAAGGCGCAGCTTTTGCAGAATCTTCCGATTGAAAAGGCGATTGCCAGCACAGTTGAATGGTTGGCGGATTTTCCAGAGATCGATTTGGACTATTTGACCGTCCTAAGTCCAAGTTTGGGCAAACCAGCACCTGGGTTGGCGCGAGTTCTAGTCGCTGCAAGGATTGGTGATGTGCGATTAATCGACAACATCGAATGTGAATTGGTAGTGGCTAATGTCTAACCCAGCGCATATCGGCACCAAACTCACCGCCGCCGAACCTGGTTGGTTTGCAAATACAGATGTAATCATCATCGGAAGTGGCGTTGCTGGACTTACGGCTGCGATGCAAGCCCGCACAAGTGGTTACAAAGTTATCTTGGTGACTAAAGCACATGTTGATGATGGATCAACTAGATGGGCACAAGGTGGCATCGCTGCCGCGCTCGATCCAAACGACTCAACTGATGAGCATTGGCGCGACACGATTGTGGCAGGGGCAGGCCTTTGTGATTCAGCTGCTGCGCGGGTTTTAGTTGTGGAAGGTCCGAATGCAGTCCGCCGGTTGATTTCCCGCGGTGCGAAATTTGATAAAACTGAAAGCGGTGCAATCGCATTAACTCGTGAAGGTGGTCACCACCGAGATCGGATTGCGCATGCTGGCGGCGATGCAACTGGTGCCGAGATTTCCCGCGCATTGGTTGATGCAGTTGCAAACGACCCTGAGATTGAATTGATTGAAAATGCGCTGGTACTTGATTTATTACAAGATGAATTTGGTGCTGCCCAAGGTGTGACTTTGCACGTAATGGGTCAAGGAATGCATGATGGTGTTGGCGCTGTGCTTGCACCAGTTGTTATTTTGGCAACTGGTGGGGTTGGGCAAGTATTTGCCCAATCTACAAACCCTAAAGTTGCGACTGGTGATGGGATTGCACTCGCACTTCGAGCCGGTGCGACTTTGGCTGATTTGGAATTCATTCAGTTTCACCCAACCGTTTTATTCCTAGGTTCACAGGCAATGGGGCAGCAACCGCTGATTAGTGAAGCTGTGCGAGGCGAAGGTGCATTCCTTGTGGACGACCTTGGAAATCACATCATGGATGGGATGCATCCAATGGCTGACCTTGCACCACGAGATATTGTTTCGATTGCAATCATGAAATTAATGATTGAAAAAAACTTGTCACATGTTTGGCTTGACGCGAGAAAGATTGGTGATAATTGGCAGGAACGTTTTCCAACAATTTTCAATCTTCTTTTAGGTTACGGGATAGATCCACGATCTGACTTAATTCCTGTTGCGCCAGCTCAGCACTATCACTCAGGCGGTATTCGAACTGACTTGTACGGAAGAACGAGTATTCCTGGTTTGTTTGCCTGCGGTGAAGTTGCCTGCACTGGAGTGCATGGCGCAAACCGCTTGGCAAGTAATTCCCTGCTTGAAGGATTGGTTTTTGCTGAACGGATTGGCGCTTTACTCGCCTTAGGTTTACCAGATCGCAAACCTTATGTGCCAAACGTTGGCAGTGAAGTGCTTTTGAGTGACGAATTGCGTAATTCAATTCAAAATACGATGACTCGAAATGTTGGCGTATTGCGAAGTGCAAAATCAACTAATACTGCAATTGATGATTTAGCTTCGTTGAATGTTTCTACCTCGGGTTTATTGCCTAATACAAAAAATTGGGAAACATCAAATCTGCATACTGTTGCAACGGCAATTTCACTTGCTGCTTTGACTCGCGAAGAAACCCGCGGTTCGCATTGGCGTGAAGATTTCCCCGAGGCCAATGATTCATGGCTCAAACGCGTACTGATTAAAAGTGACTCAACTGGAAAACTTTCCGTTTCATACGAACCGGTTCCGCAAGTTCCCGACACAAAGGAAGTGCTGTAATGGCTAAAACCCCACATTGGTTGCCAAGTGTGATTGGCACGGACTTTGCGGTTCCGCTTCGAGCCCAAGGAATGAATCTCGATGAAATCTTGGACTTGATTAAGCGCTGCCTATCTGAAGATCTCGATGGTGGGGTTGATGTGACTACATCTGCCACAATCCCAAGCACGCAAAAATCTGTGATGGAATTACGTGCACGCAAAGCTGGCGTTGTAGCAGGCGGCACAATCGCAGCTGCGGTGTTTGATTTAGTCTCACAATCGGAAGCAAAGGTTGAGATTCATGTCGCAGATGGCATGGAAGTAGCCTCAGGCGAAGTCGTTATGACAATTACCGGACCAACATTTACTTTGCTGACTGCCGAACGCTCCGCACTTAACATCTTGTGCCACCTTTCGGGAATTGCAACAGCTACAAACCAATGGGTGAAAGTTTTGGAAGGGACAAAAACAAAGGTTCGCGATACTCGCAAAACCACCCCAGGTCTGCGACGAATCGAGAAATATGCAGTTGTTTGTGGCGGCGGAACGAATCACCGAATGTCACTTTCCGATGCTGCGCTAGTCAAGGACAATCACATTGTTGCCGCTGGTGGAGTGGTGCAGGCATTTGAAGCTGTCCGCAAGAAATTCCCAGACTTAGCAGTTGAAGTTGAGGTTGATTCCCTTGAGCAACTAAAAGAAGTAGTGAATGCCGGCGCAGACTTAGTTTTATTAGATAACTTCACTGTTGAGCAAGTCAAAGAAGCAGTGGCATTAAATGCTAATCGTGCAAAGCTTGAAGCCAGCGGTGGGTTAACACTTGATGTTGCGCGTGCATATGCGGAAGCTGGCGTTGATTTCTTAGCTGTTGGTGCGATTACACATTCGACAGCCATATTGGATATTGGCGCTGATCTAAAAACATTGGAGGAGATTTAATGTTGCTTTGTATTGACGTTGGAAATACCAATATTGTTCTAGGGCTTTTTGATGATGACAAGTTAGTAGAGTCTTTTCGGATTGCGACTGATGCTAGAACCACAGCTGACGAGTTGGCACTTAAATTCCACGGATTACTTAATGATACTTCAAAAATCGATGGGGTTTCGATTTGTGCAACTGTGCCAGCAGTGTTGCGAGAATTGCGCACAATGCTGCAGCGTTATTTTGCTGACATCCCGCACGTTGTGGTTGAGCCAGGAACCAAAACTGGAGTTCCGGTTTTAACTGATAATCCGAAAGAAGTGGGCGCTGACAGAATTGTTAATACATTGGCAGCGTTTGCCATTTATGGTGGACCTTCTATCGTCGTTGATTTTGGAACATCGACAAATCTTGATGTCATTTCCTCAAAAGGTGAATTTCTTGGTGGCGCTTTAGCTCCAGGAGTTGAAATCTCGATTGAAGCTTTGGCATCAAGAGCTGCACAACTTCGTAAAGTTGAATTGGTAAAGCCAAGAAATGTTATTGGCAAGAACACCGTTGAGGCACTTCAATCCGGTGCGATCTATGGCTTCGCTGGTCAAGTAGACGGCTTGGTGAACAGAATAATTGCTGAACTTGGCGAGCCAGTTAAAGCAGTAATTGCTACCGGTGGACTTGCATCCATTGTGGTTAGCGAATCAAACACGATTACTGACCACGATCCAGACCTAACTTTGCATGGATTGAGAATGGTTTTCGAACGCAACCTTGGGTAATCACCCTTGGCTTGAAATGACTCTAGGTAGGCTCTGCCCGTGACTGAGACGCCCAAGAATGAAGTTGATGACCTGCCAGAACAAATGCAGGTTCGTCACGCAAAACGCGAACGCTTACTAGAACTTGGACAAGAGCCGTACCCAGTTAATTTCACTCGAACCGCAACCATCGGTCAGGTTCGATCAGAGTTTGCGAACCTCAATGCAGATGACACAACAGGGGTAATCCACTCGGTATCAGGTCGGGTAATTTTCGTTCGCAACACAGGAAAACTCTGCTTCGCATCTATTCGAGATGGTGATGGCACCGAGATTCAAGCCATGATAAGTCTGGACAAAGTTGGCG
>JBIISC010000030.1:0-11083 GCA_044341215.1 Candidatus Nanopelagicales bacterium
TCATCGAATGATTGAATTCGCAAGAGTAAACGGAAAATTCACGATTGTCTCCGAATCTGAAAATAATGGGAAATACATTGTTCAGATTAGAAAACTAACTGGTAAGAAGTGGTCAAGTCCTAAGCGGATTTTGGTGGACTCAAACGATTATGGAGTCTCACCTTGGGATTCTGGATGCGAAGCAGCAGCAAAATTTTTGATTTGTTCCGCTCCAGTTTTGTCTCAAGCTTTCGATCCTGAGAATGGGCAAGATCCGGTTGGCTTGAATGTTGAAATAATTAAATAACACTTATCACAAACTAATGGCGCTGAGGAAACTCGGCGCCATTAGTTTTATCCTAAGTTTTGGAATTGGCAAGAATCTGGGTACTCGCTGTAATCGAGCGATTACTTGGGGTGATAGGTGAAGCGACACGATGCAATCTATGCTGTATGAGGCCTTCAGATGTTTACTCTCATACCGTATCTCAGCGCGAGATACATTCACGATTGTTAAGGAATCTGAATGTTTTCATGGACTCTTCACGGTGACGGACGAACTGTCGCTCCAGGCGAGGTAGTAACCCCAGGTGAGCGCCTATCTTGGCCTCGCACAATCGGCATTGGCTTGCAGCACATTGCTGCGATGTTTGGTGCAACCTTCTTGGTGCCAATTATCACCGGCTTTTCGCCAAGCACCACACTTTTGTTCTCAGGTATTGGAACACTTGTTTTCATCCTAATTACGAACAACCGTATTCCTTCTTACTTAGGTTCGTCTTTTGCTTTTCTAGGACCGATCGCAGCTGCAAAGGCTGGTGGAACTGACATAGCAATGGCACTTGGCGGCATCGTCGCAACAGGTGTCTTGCTGGCACTTGTTGGTTTGATTGTTCAACAAGCTGGTATTAAGTGGATCGAAGCAATCATGCCTCCAGTTGTGACAGGTGCAATTGTTGTAATCATTGGCTTGAACCTTGCAGGCGTTGCTAAAGGCCAGTTCGCAGCGGATCCAAAGCTCGCATCAATAACTTTGGCATCAATATTGCTAATCGCTGTTGGGTTCCGCGGATTCCTTGCGCGCCTTTCAATTGTGCTGGGTCTTGTTGTTGGCTATGTGTATGCAGCCGTAACCGGCTTAATTTCTGCTGATGCTTCGGCAAACATTTCTGGTGCTGCATGGTTTGGAACTCCAACGTTCACCACACCACAGTTCTCAACCAATGCAATTATCTTGTTCTTACCGGTAGTTCTAGTTCTGATTGCAGAAAACGTTGGACACGTTAAAGCAGTATCCAACATGACAGGTGATGACCTAGATCCACTAATCGGCAAAGCGCTTATGGCTGATGGACTTGCAACCACACTGGCTGGTGCCGGTGGCGGATCGGGAACAACAACATATGCAGAAAACATTGGCGTTATGGCTGCAACTCGCATTTACTCAACTGCTGCTTATGCAGTGGCTGGCGTTGGCGCGATTGTTTTGTCTATGTCACCAAAACTAGGTGCAGTTCTCTCTTCAGTACCAATTGGCATTCTCGGTGGCGTTGGAACAGTTTTGTTCGGAATGATCGGTGTGCTTGGTGCAAAGATCTGGATCCAAAACAAGGTTGATTTCAGTGACACTACAAATCTGATGATTGTTGGTGTAACTCTTGTGGTCGGCATCTCAGATATGTCATTCACTGCAGGTGACTTCACTTTCACCGGAATCGTCAATGGCACTCTAATTGCCGTTGTTGGTTACCAAATCATGCGCGCGGTTTCTAAAGCTCGCGGCACTGTTTAACAAGTAAATAACGGTGGCGCACAGGTAATCCTGTGCGCCACTTTTATATTCACCTGGTGATTTGGGCCTGAAAATGCCATAGAGGGCTACACTCGCAGAAGACCAGCCAACCGGCTCGCCTTATTTAAGGAGCCAACATGGCTGAAAAATCTCCCGCTAAAAACTCAGGTAAAACCCCCGCGGCAAAGTCCCTCAAAGAAAAACGTGCCGACAAGAAGAACAAAGCAGCTGGCAAGAACAGCACAAGCCTAGAAAAGTAAATCACCCTTGAAGTTTGGGGATTAACTCTCTATTGAATGGTTATGAACTTATCCAGACCTTTTGAGGCAAGTGCGTCTTCTCCATGCTGAACTCGATTTCCAATACTGTCAAAGAAGTCTAAGAAACTTATTTCCAGATTACCTTTTGGAGTATTTGCTGGGATTCTAGGTGCGGTTGGTCTCTTATCCCGGGGCACGCACCAGGTTTGAAGAAGTGGGAATTATGCACCTTTAAACCCTGCAAATTTGGCTGTGCGTAAACTTGCCCTCAAGGGGCGGTAGCTCAGCTGGTCAGAGCAGCAGACTCATAATCTGTCAGGTCGTGGGTTCGAACCCCACCCGCCCCACGTAATCCCTTAATCTTGTTGCAATTACTTCTTTTTAGCCTTAATCAAGGTCACAGTTACATATTTAGATGTGTAACCAGCGCCGTTAAGTTTGAAGTTAAAAGCTTTGCCTACGGCATTAGAGCTAAGAGTCACAATGAATGTGGCTGAGCCTTTGGAATCCAACGCCATGTAGCAACCTCTACTTGCAGCCACGGTGCGATCGCATCCTGCACCAAGCGCGTTTGTGCTGGTATCAACTTGCAAGCCAAGGCCAGAAGTTAAATTGTAGAAATCAACATATATGTATTTGAAAGCATAAGCAGAACTAGATTTGTAAGTGAAATAAAGTAAATCATTTGTTGCAACCAATTTCGCTTTGTAATTTCCGCTCTTGTCTGGTTTTGAAATCTTTATGTTGGTAGATTTTGCGTTAAAGCTTACGTTTGTTACTGGACCACAAATTTGGGAATTATTTCCTGCGCATGCTTCAGGAGTAACTGGAACTTTGCCATCGGTCGAGTAGGTCACAGACTTTGTTGCTGATGTCCAAGCTTCAGGACCAACATATTTGAATTGGAAATGCATTCCTGGTTCAGCATTTAGCAGGGTTAAATAGAAAGTGTTTTTACCATCCGCACCTAAAGTGATCTCACATTCTTTTTGAATTGTATTTCCGGCAGCACAAGCACTTGTCTCATTTGAACGAACAAGAAGTTTCATACCTGCAGAAATATCAAAGAACTGCAAAGTTGCAGTTTTAGAAGCATTGTCTACGCCAGCATTAATACTGAAATTCAATTTAGTGACATTTTTACCTAAAAAAGTTGTACTTGAATTTGTAACCAGCGCCTTTCCTGAGTCAAGAGAGAGGGAAACAGTTGTGATCGGTGCACACAACTGACTGGCGAAGTTATTGCAGCTATAAGTGGTTGCGGCAGCCGGTTGAGTTAGCCCTACAAATGAAAGGAGAACA
Organism: Candidatus Nanopelagicales bacterium; assembly: GCA_044341215.1. Classification (GTDB taxonomy): domain Bacteria; phylum Actinomycetota; class Actinomycetes; order S36-B12; family UBA5976; genus JAFMIT01. The sequence continues at coordinate 3,334 of JBIISC010000030.1, forward strand.
ACAGAGATGACCGTAAAGATTGATTTAGAGGTAATGCGCATTTGTTCCACCCATGAGTAACGGATGGACAGTGCGCGCATCCTGCGTTAATTCTAGGTGAGAAAGCGGTTTCACGGGTGGAAATGCTTAGGCTTATTCGATGACCGAGTACCTTTTAGCTGCAATTCTCGTGCTTGGAGTGAACCTACTTCCCGCGTTTGGCCCCCCAACGTGGCTGATTTTGGTCTATTTGACGCTCACATACGATTTGAGTCCAGTTCCGATGATTGCGCTGGCGGTCGTGGCAGCATCGAGTGGCAGATTCTTGATGGCTAACGGCGTACGAAGATTGCGCACACGATTGCCTAAAGATTACGTAACCAACATGACGAATCTGGGTAGCAAGATAACAAACCACAATCTAGGTATGGGCGGGCTGTTTCTTCTCTTTATTTGGTCGCCACTTTCATCGGCGCAATTATTTGTTACTGCCGGTTTAATGCCACAGATTCGCTTAGGAACGTTGACTATCGCATTTGCAATAGGCCGGTGCTTCACATATTCAACTTATGTTTTCGCAGCTGACAGTTTTTCCCATACAGATTTGGGTAAACAATTCTTGGCAGAGATGTTCTCGCCATTAGTAATTGCTTTCCAGCTTGTCTTAATTATCGGAGTTGTCGCACTTGGCAAAATAAAATGGAAAACTAAAATCATCAATTCTTAAATTGGAATATATGTGATTGGCAGACTCCCAACAAGCTGAGCCTTAAAGCTAACTATTTCTTCTTAGCTTTTGAAGTCTTCTTGCCCGCGGCTTTTGAAGTCTTCTTGCCAGCGGCAGCCTTTTCAGCCTTCTTAGCCTCGCGGCGCTTTTTAGCACCAGCTTCAAGATCATCCAAGATGACAGTGGCTAGCCAAAGGTTTTCTTCCTTTTGAAGGGAAAGGCCAAAGGTTCGCTTATTGAGCGACTTGGCAACAATTTTTATCTTTTCTTCGCGTTTCATAGTTCCTCCTGCAGGGTTGAACTCTAAACCATGACTTTAGGCGAAGTTTGGATTTTAAGGTGAATTTTTAGCAAATATGCGCCTATTTGGCACTTGCCAGAATGTCTTTAACCATAGGAATGACCTTTGTGGCGTATAACTCAATGGAATGCATGAGCTTGGAATGGGCCATCGGGCCATTCGCATACTTAAAGTCGAACCGGTCAGCGCCAATGGCATTAATCGAATACGCAATCTTCTTTGCCACAGTTTCTGCGCTGCCCGCATAGATAGAACCCATGTGAACCTCATTCAAATAGTGATCGCGGGTCACAGGACCCCAACCGCGTTCGCGCCCAATTCGGCCAAACATCTCTTCATAGTTAGGCCACATTTCTTCAATTGCTTGTTCGTCGGTGTCGGCGATGTGACCGGGGGAGTGAATTGAAATGGTCTTAACTGGATTTTCAAATTCCTCACATGCATTTCTGTATAACTCAGCTAGCGGCGCAAACCGAGCAGAATCCCCACCAATGATTGCTATCGCTAGATGTGCACCGAGTCTTGCTGCTCGCACCACTGATTCTGGTGTTCCACCAATACCGACCCGAAGTGGAATTTCACCGCGTTCTGTTTTTGGCAAAACATCTTGGTTACTTAGTCCTGCTCTGGTTGTCCCACGCCAAGTGACAGGTTTTTCCTTTAATAGTTCGACTAAGAGTTCTAACTTCTCTTCGAATAAAACGTTGTAGTCGGAAAGTTCATATCCAAAGAGTGGGAATGACTCAATGAAAGATCCTCGACCGGCAGTTATTTCAGCTCGGCCACTTGAAAGTGCATCAATGGTTGAAAATCTCTGAAACACTCGAACTGGATCATCACTAGATAAAACTGTTACGCCAGTACCAAGAGTTATTTGCTTGGTAACAGTTGCAAGACCCGCTAGAACCGTGTCCGGAGCGGAAACTGAAAAGTCTGATCGATGATGCTCGCCAATGTTGAAGTGGGATATCCCCAAGGAATCCGCTAGTACACCCTCTTTAATCACGTTACGAAGAGTTTGAGCCGCCGAAATGGCTTTACCGCTATCGTCTTTTTGGGTGTCACCGAAAGTATCTAACCCAAAACTTAACTTCGATATATCCATGACCTGAGCCTATTTCACGCTGCACTGAGCTTTTTGCAACTTGAAACATGCCTATTCCAACCTGCACTGAGCAAACGGTCCAAGACCTGATAGACAATGCCAATGACTACACATCGTTCAGAAATCTTTGCCCTTGCTGACAGTTATATCGACGAATCAGCAGCTTTCAGCCCGATCAATTCAACGTTCCTTGGAATTCCAGGACGCGATCACGAATTAGATGACTTCTCGGTTGCTGGATCTGCAAAATCTGCAGACCACACTCGCGAAACATTGGCTAAGTTGGCACAACTCAACCCAATTGATGACATTGATCGGATTGCTCGCGATGTGATGGTTGAAAGACTTGAAGCTGGATTGAAATTGCATGACAGTTTCGAAAGCCATGTGCTGTGGGGTGTGATTAGTTCGCCACCATCAGGAATTCGGCAAGTTTTTGAGATGATGCCGCATGAAACTGATGAACACTTTAAGAATATTGAATTGCGTTTGTTAGCAGTTGATAAATCTTTGAAGTCATGGATTTCAGCTATCGATGAAGTTGCCAAGAAAGGTAAGACCACGGCCCAACGTCAAGTGAAGGGTGTGGCTACTCAACTCAATCAGTTTGCTGATGGTGGATATGAAAGTTTTGCTATGAGCGTCGACCCTGATGGCAAACATCCTGAATTGATTTTGGCAGCAAAGTCAGCCCAAGAAGCATGTAAAGAAACTGCGAACTGGTTGACGGAGAAGTATTTCCCAATTGCTACCGAGAAAGATGCAGTTGGACACGATCGCTACATCCAATGGGCCCGCTATTTCACAGGTGCAGAACTTGACCTCGAAGAAATTTACAACTGGGGAGTCAAAGATCTTGCATACATAAATGAAAGAATGTGGAAAGTCGCTGCTCAGATTAAACCAGATGCAAAGAGCCTTCGTGAAGTTGCAGATTATTTAGAAACCGCCCCAGAGTATGAGATCCATGGTGTTGAAGCACTCTTGAAGAAATTGCGTGATTTCACTGATGCTGCAGTTAAGCAGATGGACGGCGTTCATTTCGACATCGACGACTCCATCAAATTCTGCGATGCTCGCATCGCACCAGATGGAAGTGCAGCCGCCCCTTATTACATGCAACCAAGTGAAGATTTGTCTCGACCTGGCACAACTTGGTTTCCAACTTTAGGCAAAGACACATTTAGTTGGTGGCACATCGCTTCGACTTGGTACCACGAAGCTATCCCAGGACATCATCTTCAGTGTGCAACTGTGATTATTGAACGAGATCGCTTGAGCCGCTATCAACGCACAGATGCTTGGACAAGTGGCTATGGCGAAGGTTGGGCTTTGTATGCAGAACGTTTGATGGATGAGCTAGGTGGATTCGATGAGCCGGGTATTGAAATGGGATACCTTGCTGGCCAAGCGCTTCGTGCTGCTCGCATAGTCGTAGACATTGGAATGCATCTGCAACTGAAAGACCAAAATGGCGAAGTTTGGAATGCAGAAACAGCTTTCGACTTACTACTAAATAGTGCTCTAATGGATGAAGATTTTGCGCGTAGTGAAGTTGACCGTTACCTAGGTTGGCCAGGACAAGCTATTTCCTACAAGGTGGGCGAACGTTTTTGGATGCAAGCCCGCGAGGATGCAAAAACTCGACTGGGATCTGCGTTTGAGTTGAAGAAATTCCACTCCTTTGCCCTGAAACTAGGACCTATGGGTTTAGATCCGTTTGCTAAAGAACTTGCTAATTGGGATGGAAAGTAGAAAGTCTTTCCCATTCACCCTATTTTGCGCTAGTAGGTCCTCTGATTTGCTCATAAAATTAATCCATGAGCATCCATATCTCAGCAAAACCAGGTGAAATCGCCAAAACGGTTTTAATGCCAGGTGACCCATTGCGGGCAAAGTGGATTGCTGACAATTTTTTAGATAACGCAGTTATGTATTCCTCTGTTCGAAACATGTATGGATTCACTGGCACTTACAAGGGCAAAACATTGTCGGTGCAGGGGCACGGAATGGGAATGCCATCCATGTCCATTTATACGCACGAACTCTTCAACGATTATGGGGTTGAGACTGCAATCCGTGTTGGCACTTGCGGCGGGCTCAAAGGGGTGAAGATTCGTGACGTCATTATCGCTATGACGGCTTCGACAGACTCCAATATAAATCGTAAAGCTACTGGAATAGATTTTGCACCACATGCTGATTTCACATTGTTAGAAAAGGCAGTACAGGTTGCTCGCCATAAAGGAATTGCACATCACGTTGGTGGCGTTGCAACGGTAGATAGTTTTTATGAAGAAGCAAATATGGCAACTATGCTCGAAAGCTATGGTGTGATTGCTGTTGAGATGGAGACAAGTGCTCTATACACACTGGCAGCACGTTTCAACCGCAGAGCACTTTCTTTACTAACTGTTAGCGACATGTTGGCCGGAGGGGAAATCGCAACCAGCGAGGAAAGAGAATCTGGATTTAAATCGATGATTGAAATAGCCCTCGAAGTAGCTGGTGATTAGTGCGTAAATTGATTGTATTGCTAGTTGCTTTAGCAATCAGCTCATATTCGTTGAGCGTCTCGGCCGCAACCGCGCCGAGTAGCTTCTTGAAAATCAGCGAAGTTGATTGCAATAATGAATGGGTAGAAATCACCAATACTCATCCTTCATTAACACTCAATGTTAAGAACTATTTCTTTCTAGTGATTGAAACCGATGGTTCATGGATACAAAACGATTTTAATCTTCCCAAGAGTGCGATCAAGGCAGGCAAATATAAAGTATTTACAGAAGCTCAACTTGGCTTCGGATTTGGTTGTGGTGACGAATCGATTCTTCTATTTGATTCAAGCCAAAAAGAGTTAGATCGGATTGCGATTCCAAACCTAGCCGACGCTGTGACTTGGAGTCGTTTCGGTACTACGTGGGGTGGAAGTCAAGCAACTCAAGGCATTGCTAACGTTGCGTTAGATGCCCAAACTCCAATCGACCAAGCCGCTTGGATCTTCGACCAATTGCAGTCTTTTAGAATCAATCTTTCGATTGATGAGCAGTATTTAGATCCAAATAATCCAAACGGTCTGGTGTTGCAACCTAAAGTATATGTACCTGCGACTTTTAGATTTCGCGATGCGACTGGAGTATTGCTCCCTTCCACTGGCGCATTGCAAGTGGGAGTTAGAACCAAAGGATCCGTCGGCTCAACAAATGGTGGCCAAGTAAATATATCCAATGGGAAAATTGGTTTGAAGGTCAAGTTTAATTGGAGTATCCCAGGTCAAGAATTTCTAGGGCTAAAGCGTTTAACGTTAAACAACATGCTGCAAGATCCGTCAATGGTACGCGATGTTCTTTCGTACAAGTTGTTTACCGCCATGGGACTCGTAGCTCCGCGCACTGGTTTTGCTCGCGTTTATATAAATGGCGACAACTACGGCCTATATTTGAATCTCGAATCGTTTGACGAAATCATGATGGCTCGATGGCGCTCCTCTATGCAGCATATGTATGACGCGACCTGGGCGCCTGGCTGGAACGCCGGGAGCGAGTCATGCACATCAGATTGGGTAATGCCAGAAATTACGGTCGATGATTACCGATGCAATTTTGAAATTGATAGAGGTGTCCCTGAAGACTTCGACGACATTGCCGCACTCGCTGAAGCAATGGACAGTCAAGAAAGTCTTAGTCCAGACGCTAAGAAAATCATTTATGTAGATCAGATTGCAAAATTCTTTGCAGTCGAGAAATACATAAGTCATTGGGATGGGCAATCAGGTTCTCCAAGTTGGACTCCAAATAATTTTCGAATGTATTCCAATTCAAAAGGACGATTGGAATTACTGCCATGGGGTACTGACGGAACTTGGTACCAATTCAGTAATGATGGTTGGGAGCCGGAGAATCAGGTGAATGGCTTAGAGCCTTTTTACAACGCGCGGAGTGATTTGTTCATGCAGTGCATTAGGGACGATGAATGCAATGCTCAATATTTGAAGGCACTGGTAACCATTGCAGATATTGCTCAATATCAAGATTTTGCCCAGGAACTTTTTGATGCGCATACTGCGGTTCGAGCAAATGACACAAAGCGGTTTTGGAATGAAAATGATTCAAACTGGGGACTACTTCAAACTTTAGCCTTTATGAACATGCGTGATGAGATGGCTCGTGAATATGCTTACGAAGTAGCCAGCGGTTTAATCCGATGGACGCCAGCAAAGAAGACTTTATCTGCCGGAACCAAGCTCACGCTATCTTTGTTGAATGCTTATTCTGACGTTTTGGGCACAATCACATACAGCAAGAAATTGGGTGCGGTCCTTAAAAAGGGTAAGTATTCAATCAAGGCCACTCTCACTCCTGTTGATGTTGCAGAATGGCCTGTGCAGAGCAAAACTATAAAATTCACGGTCAAATAACTAGAAAACAATCCAAGGTGGTTGAATAGGCGCATGGCTGAGAAAAAAAGTAAGGCTGAAAAGCCGGCAGATCCCAAGGCGGCATTTCTAGAAGCTTTGGAGAAAAAGAAGAATAAGGGCGCTACACCACACGGTGGGGCAGCGGAATCAGGTAAAACTGGCCCAACTAAGTCAGGACCAGATGCCGCCCGTCGTATGTTCCAACGCCGTAGCGGTAACGCTTAAGTTTTTTTGCGTTTAACTCTCTTTAACGTTTCGGTTGAAGGAGCTTCATACCCAAATTTAACGCTTGTTATTCTTAACGCTGCTACAACACTGATTACTAAAACATCTAAAACATCTTGGTTCATATACGGATAAAGAGTTGCAAGCAAAACTGCGCCAACAATTGCAGCAGTTGCAAACCAAGGGCCATCTCGAAGTACAACCGGCTTTTCACCAATCATTACATCTACGATCGTGCCACCACCGATTGCAGTGATTAAGCCAATCAAAACACTTGGTCCAAATGGAAAACCGTAGATGAGTGCTTTCTGAGTTCCAATAACTACCCAAAGACCTAGTGCACTTCCATCAAGGAGCGGACCGAGAAATCTATTGCTGACCAATTTTCGAGCTACTGGTAAGCCAAAAATGGATCCGGCAACAGCTACCGGGATATACCAAATGTCATGCATTGCGACTATCTCTACCTGCATGAAAATGTCACGCAAGATTCCGCCACCTAGCGCCATAACAACACCAATGAGCATTACTCCAACGAGTGGTGTCTTTTTCTGTGCGGCAATAGCTGCGCCAAACACGCCACCAATAGAAATGGCAATGAGATCAAGAGCTGTGGGTAATTGATTGATGACTATCTCTAATCTTGTAAGCGTTTGGCTAATTTCCAAGAAGCTGGCAGCAAATTAGCTGCGATAACGACTTTGACTAAATCGCCAATTATGAATGGGGTTAGCCCCCAAGCAAATACTTGTGACCAGTCTGCACCGGTTGTGTTTTTAAGATTGATTAGTCCGGCTGTGTAAATAACTACGCTACCTATCAACATAGTAATTGTTGTGCCAGTAATTGACTTCGAAAGTCCTCGTTCGGAAAGTTTTCCAACTACAAAACTTGCGAGGATGAACCCAACCACATATCCAAAACTTGCCATTTGGAAAACCTGTGTGCCAACAACGTGTGATCCATCAGTCTGTGGAGCTAGAACTGGAAGTCCTG
>JBIISC010000031.1:0-10854 GCA_044341215.1 Candidatus Nanopelagicales bacterium
GGATCCAGCAACCGCAGTAGCTGAAGCAGACCTAACTATGGTTTTGGTTCCAGACCCATCACAGCGCGGACTTTATGCTGAAGCTATCGAACCAAATCTTCAAGATGGTGATGCACTGTTCTTCGCCCATGGGTTCAACATTCGTTACGGTTACATCAAACCAAAAGCCACCGTTGATGTTTGCATGGTTGCACCAAAAGGCCCAGGTCACTTGGTTCGCCGCGAATACGCAGCTGGCCGAGGCGTTCCTGCGATTGTTGCTGTTGAACAAGATGCAACTGGAAAAGCTTGGGATCTAGCCCTTTCATATGCAAAGGGAATTGGTTCACTTCGCGCTGGTGGCATCAAGACCACATTCACCGAAGAAACTGAAACCGATTTGTTCGGTGAACAAGCAGTTCTTTGTGGTGGCGCATCTGCACTAGTTATGGCCGGCTTTGAGACTTTGGTTGAAGCTGGTTACCAACCAGAAGTTGCATACTTCGAATGCTTGCATGAACTGAAGCTAATTGTTGACTTGATGTATGAAGGCGGAATCGCAAAGCAACGCTGGTCAGTGTCCTCAACAGCTGAGTACGGTGACTATGTTTCTGGTCCACGCATCATCGATGCCCGCGTCAAAGAAAACATGAAGGCAGTTCTTAAAGAAGTTCAAGATGGTTCATTCGCAAAGCGTTTCATTGACGATCAAGATGCTGGTGCTCCAGACTTTAAGAGACTTCGTGCAGCTGGTGAAGCGCATCCAATCGAAAAGACTGGTCGCGAACTTCGCAAACTTATGTCTTGGGTTCAATCAGGTGACTCGGACTACCAAGAAGGCACTGCAGCTCGCTAATAAGTAAGCACAAAACGTAAAGGCTAATCGCCATTCACCAAACAGGTGAGTGGCGATTTGCTTGTCTGTTTAAATACTAATTTATTGAATTACCGCAATTGTCACGGCAACAAAATGCACTGCAAATGCTGCAACTGTGAACGAATGAAAAAGTTCATGGAATCCAAACCATTTTAAACTGAAGTTTGGTTTCTTCAATCCGTAAACAACTGCGCCAAGTGAATAAAGCAAACCACCGATTGCAATCAAGATAACCGGCATAAGTCCGTCATCCTGAGCCATTTCAGGAACATAAAAAATTGATACCCAGCCCATGGCCAAATAAAGTGGAACTGATATCCATCTTGGTGCGTGTGGCCATATCAAACTAATTGCAACACCGAGTGCAGCAGCTATCCAAATAATTATCAGAAGTGTCTTTGCGGAATCCCAGGATAGAAGTGCAATTGAGAGTGGGGTGTATGTACCAGCAATGATTAGAAAAATGTTTGAGTGGTCTACTCGTCGAAGTGTTGTTTTCACAGGAACTGACCAGCGGCCAATGTGGTACGTCGCTGAAACTGTGAAGAGGTTGACAGCAGTGAATAGATAAACAATGCAGGCTATTCGCATGGCCATTGAGTCCGCCTGGAAGACCACAACTAGTCCGGCGATTAGAGCGATAGGGGCTGAGACCAAGTGCAGGATTCCGCGCAATTTAGGGCGCGGAGCATTTGGATCTAGCTGATTGGCTCTCATTTGAACCCCTTAATACTGAATTGGTGAGGTGCTATTGCCCGCCCTCGTCAGTTCAGCGAGCGTAACCTACGGTTGCGTAGGTTAGCAACCTGTGCGGTTCTGCTTCTAAATCTCTCACGGGTAAACTTGGGTCATCGCAAACAAGGTTGTTTGTACCCACACCCCAATATCTGGAAGGTTCATCCGTGACCAAGCCTGTTGTCTTAATTGCTGAAGAACTTTCTCCTGCCACTGTTGCGGCGCTCGGACCTGACTTTGAGATTCGCAACTGTGATGGTGCAAACCGTGAAGAACTTCTTAAAGCAATTGTTGATGTTGATGCAATCTTAATTCGCTCTGCAACCAAAGTTGATGAAGAAGCATTAGCTGTTGCAAAGAAATTGAAAGTTATCGCACGCGCTGGTGTTGGCTTGGATAACGTTGATGTTAAAGCTGCAACCCAAGCCGGTGTGATGGTTGTCAATGCACCAACATCAAATATTGTTTCAGCTGCTGAACTTGCCGTGGCTCTTTTACTTGCATCTGCTCGCCATATTGCGCCAGCAAATGCTGCTTTAAAACAAGGTCAATGGAAACGCTCTAAGTACACCGGTGTTGAACTAACCGACAAGGTAGTTGGCATTGTTGGATTAGGCCGCATTGGTATTTTGGTTGCCCAACGTTTATCTGCTTTTGGTGTGCAACTAATTGCATACGATCCATATGTTCAACCAGCTCGCGCAGCCCAACTTGGGATTCGCCTAGTAACTTTGGATGAATTGCTTAAAGAATCTGACTTCATCACCATCCATTTACCAAAGACTGCAGAAACTGTCGGTTTGATTGGCGCTGAACAACTAAACCTAGTCAAGCCATCGGTTCGCATCATTAATGCTGCCCGCGGTGGCATCATTGACGAACAAGCTTTGGCTGATGCAATTCGTGCTGGCAAAGTTGCCGGTGCTGGCATCGACGTATTTGCAAAAGAACCTTGCACCGATTCACCACTATTTGAATTTGAACAAGTTGTTGCAACTCCACACCTTGGCGCTTCAACAGATGAAGCACAAGAAAAAGCTGGCATTGCAGTTGCGAAATCAGTTCGCCTAGCACTTGCTGGTGAACTTGTGCCAGACGCTGTGAATGTTCAAGGTGGTGTGCTTGCTCCGAATGTTAAGCCTTACCTTTCTTTGGCTGAAAAGATCGGCCGCATTGCAGCCACGCTGACTGATGCACCGCTCACCCGCATCGATGTTGAGGTTCTAGGTGAACTTTCAACCGAAGACGTTCGGGTGCTTGAACTTAGTGCGCTTAAGGGCGCATTCCAACACCTAGTTGAAGAACCAGTTTCTTATGTGAACGCACCTTTGTTTGCAAAAGAACGTGGAGTCGAAACTGGACTGACTACTTCAACAGATAGTGAAGACCACCGTTCAATGGTTCGAGTTATTGCATCAACCACTGAAGGTCACCGGATCAACGTTGCAGGCACAATCTCTGGAGTTAAAGACATTGAAAAGCTTGTCGAAATTGATGGCGTTGAACTAGACCTTGCAATCTCAGATCACTTAGCGATTTACCGCTACCATGATCGACCAGGTGTGGTTGGTGTTGTCGGACGTTTGTTTGGTGAAGCGAAACTAAACATTGCTTCAATGCAGGTGGGCCGAGAAACACATGGAGAACACGCGTTAATTGTGCTCACTGTTGATCAATCAATTCCGACTAAGACCGTTGACGCTATCTCGAAAGAGATTGGCGCTCACCTTGGTCGCAAGGTTGATCTCGTTTAATTCCATATTTCATCAACTAGAAATGTGTGTAATTAATTAGAAACCTGTGTAATTGGAAATGTGTGTGATTAACTAGAAATGGGTCGCTGGGATTTGTCCCATGCGACCTTTCTGGTAATCCTCCATTGCAACCAAGATTTCTTCACGCGTATTCATTACAAACGGTCCGTAATGAGAAATTGGTTCGCGTATAGGTAATCCACCAAGCACCAGCACATCTAGATTTTTTGCCTTGCTGTTTTGTTTTGGACTAGCTTCGACGACAATGGCATCGCCGTAATCAAGGATTGCTAATTCATTTTCACCAAGTGGTGCGCGATCGCCACCAACAAAGCCAGTGCCATCAAGTGAATAAACCATTGCGGAGAAATCTGTTCGCCACGGCAAAACCATTTGTGCACCAGGCATCAACGTTGCATGCAAGTAGGTGATTGGCGTGAAAGTAACTCCTGGGCCTTTATGTTCACCTAGGTCTCCAGCAATCAAGCGGATGATTGCATCACCATCACGGTTAGTCAGAATCTTTACTGAATCGGGAGTGATGTCTTGATACTTTGCAGCAGTCATTTTTTCTTTAGCTGGCAGATTTACCCATAGTTGAACTCCGTGAAGAATTCCGCCATTCATAACCAGTTTCTCGTCAGGCTGTTCGATGTGCAAAATACCAGCGCCCGCGGTCATCCATTGAGTACCGCCGTCGGTGATGAAACCACCACCACCAGCTGAGTCTTTGTGTTCGAGAGTGCCATCCATCATGTAAGTGACAGTTTCGAAGCCACGGTGCGGATGCCAAGGAGTGCCTTTGGCCTCACCAGGGGCTAGTTCTTTGCCGCCCATCTGATCCAAGAGCAGAAATGGGTCTACATCGCGTAGTGAGAGCCGCCCAGGAAATGGCCTGCGCACTTCAAAACCTTCACCCTCAAGTGTGCGAACAGCCTGCACGATGCGCTTGGTGAGCCTATGAGAGGCGATTGGGTCGGTCACGTGAACTCTTGGAAGAACTAGAGGGTTCTCGGGAGTGATTGCTGGCATTTTGTCCTCCTACAGCGAGTCAATGCAAGGGCAAGACCAACTTGAGTGTAGAGTAGTTGAAGTTTCAACTACTTGCAACTCAACACGGGGCTGCAAAGAACACAAGGAGAAACATGAACGCATTGTTCGTTATTGGAAGCGTCTTGTTCGCATTCCTATTCATCGGCGCAGGTATCGGCCACTTCAAGGCAACCGAAGCCATGACCGGTTATGCAAAATACAAAGGTCTTCCAGCTCCAAAAGCGGGTGTTCTTGTTTCAGGCGCATTGTTCCTAGTCGGAGCAGTTGCAGTTGCAGTTGCAGCAATCGCACAAGGTGACTTTGCTGTTTACGGAGTCTATGGTGCACTTGCAATCGCACTAGTTATGTTCCCAACCGCAATCATCTTTCACAACTTCTGGAAAGAAACCGATCCACAAGCAAAGCAAACTGAAATGATGAGCTTCAACAAAGATATCGCACTAGCTGGTGCAGCTTTGGTTTTGGCATTTGTTTTCTCAGTAATCAACGACCCAAGCATTCTTGGTTAATTTGAACAAATAAAAAAGACTCGGGAGAAATCCCGAGTCTTTTTTATATTTAAGTATTTATCTAGCAGCACGCTTGTTCTTAGTGCGTGGTTTGCCTTTACGGCCACGACCTGAAGTAGCTGATGCTGAAAGTTGAAGATGTGCACGACGGGCAGCACGGTTGCTTCCAGAAGTTGCAGTCTTGGTGTCTCCACCGCGACGTTCGCCACTTCTTTCCCCACCTCTATCACTGCTTCTTCCACCACGGTTGTCATCGCGTCGATCTCCACCGCTGCGATTGTTGTCGCGACCAAAGTCACGGCCACTTCCACGGTTGTCATCGCGTCGATCTCCACCACGTCGGTCATCGCGACCAAAGTCACGTCCACCACGGCTATCTCCACCACGATTGTCATCGCGACGGAAGTCACTGCCACTGCTGCGATTGTTGTCGCGACCGAAGTCACGTCCACCACGGCTATCTCCACCACGATTGTCACTGCTGCGATTGTCGTTGCTCCGGAATGAGTCACCAGTTGAGCGACGGTCATCACGACGTTCATCGCTACGAGCTGGAATTCGAGAATCTGTGTAATGCGGGCGACGTGGGCGTTCTTCGCGTTCTTCACGTCGTGGTCGTTCGGTGCGGCGATCATCGCGTCGGAATTCACTACCACCACTGCGATTGTTGTCGCGACCGAAGTCACGTCCACCACTACGATTGTTATCGCGACCAAAGTCACGTCCACCGCTGCGATTGTTGTCGCGACCGAAGTCACGTCCACCACTGCCACCGCGTCGATCATCGCCACGTGATTCGCGACGTTCTCCACGTTCTCCACGTTCAGCACGTTCTGTGCCTTCTTCACGTTCTCCGCGGTTTTCGCGAACATCGTTTAGTCGGAAGTCGCCACCTGATACTGGGCGCTTGACGATTACATCAATTGCACCAGTAATTTCAGAAACGATGTCATCAGAGGCACGAACGCGGTGGGTAACCGGGTCAACGCCAGCTTGATCCATTAGTTGTTTAACGTTTCGGCTTTGTTTAACGTTTCCAATGCTGACAACCATGCCGGTTGCACCAGCGCGAGCTGTTCGGCCTGCACGGTGTAGGTAATCTTTGTAATCGCGCGGCATATCCACGTTGAGGACAAGATCGATGTCATCGATGTGAATACCGCGAGCAGCAACGTCAGTTGCAACCAAGATAGAAACATTTCCATCTTTCAAATTCTTCAAGGCTTTATTTCGTGCACCTTGGCTCTTGCCACCGTGAAGCGCATCAGCCTTGACGCCCATAGTTGTTAGTTCGTCACAAAGTTCATCTGCAGCACGTTGGGTGCGAACGAAAGCAATTGTCCGGCCTTTACGAGTTGCGATAGTACGAATAACTGGGTACTTCTCACGCGGTTCAACTAAGAATACGTAGTGATCCATTGTCGTAACGCTGGCAGTACCAGGTTCAGTAGCGTGTTCGGCAGGGTTAACAAGATGTGCATTAACAATTGCATCAACGCCACGATCGAGAGTCGCGCTGAAGAGCAAACGCTGTCCACCAGCAGGAATCATTGCCATCAGATCGCTAACAATTGGCAAGAAGCCCATGTCAGCCATTTGATCTGCTTCATCCAAAACTGCAATTTCAACCGCACTTAGGTCGCAAGCGCCACGATCAATCAAGTCTTCGAGTCGTCCTGGAGTTGCAACCAAAACATCTGCACCACGTGCAAGTGAATCAATTTGCTTTGAGTATTGAGCGCCACCGATAACAATGCTGAAACTCAAACCAACTAAATGGCCAAGTGGTGCAAGTGCATCATGAACTTGCAATGCAAGTTCGCGAGTTGGCACCAAAATCATTGCGCGTGGACGAGTTGGTTCTGACTTGCTTCCCATAAGACGGGAAAGAAGTGGTAAACCAAAAGCTAAAGTTTTTCCAGAACCGGTACGTCCGCGACCAAGCACGTCACGTCCAGCTAAAGCGTCACCAATGGTGGCAGCTTGAATTGGGAATGGTTCCAAGATTCCTTGGGCGCCAAGTCCGTAACCAAGTTGGGTTGGGATTCCAAGATCAACGAAGTCTTGGGCAAGAGGAGTCTCTTCTGTGATGTCTAGACGAACACCGCGGTAAGCGCCATCTGGTTTGCGATCGCGATCGCGACTACGACCTCCGCCGTAACCACCACCACTGCCACTTCGGCGACGATTGTTTGGACGGCTGTTCTCGCGTTGGCGTGCGCCATCGCGTCGATTATTGCTATAACTCATGTAAATAACTTCTCAGTGTTGAAGGCCCTTTACAGGGCCTTGGGTGCGAGCGCGTCATTCGCTGCATCACACTGGATCAGAACTAGACGGGCACATCAAAACGTTTGATGTTGAGGCAAGGGTACCCCAGATTTTGTAACACAATTACCACTAGCAACATGAGTAACATGAAATCGCGGCTATTCATGCGTTAAACAGCGAAAGAACGCTTTGAAAGTCCATACCAAAATCCATCAATTTTGCTTGTTATTGATGCTTCAGCATTGTCCGCAAGCCCAAGAGTTACATACATTGGCACTAAATGGTCCACAGTCGGATGCGCATAATTAAATGCCGGCGCAGCTTTGTAGTTCATCAAACTTTCAAGATCACCTTTTAGAAGCAATTCGTTTGCCCAGGCATCGAAATCTGCAGACCAAGTGGGCGCAAGTTGATCCGCACCTTTTTGCATGTCGGTAAATGGAAGACCATGTGTTAGAAACCCACTTCCAATTATTAATACGCCTTCGTCACGAAGGGGACGCAAACGCTTGCCAATCTCCATTAACTTAATTGGATCGTGAGAAGGAATGGACATTTGCAATACTGGGATGTTTGCATCTGGATACATTGCAATCAAAGGTACATATGCACCGTGATCAAGACCACGAGTTGGCGCTTGATGAAGTGGTTCGTTATCCGGCATCAATTTTGCAATTTTTGCAGCAAGCTCCGGAGCACCAGGTGAGTTGTATTGAATTTGATAATACTTTTCGGGAAAACCATAGAAGTCATAAATAAGTGGTTGGGAAGTTACTGCACCAACCATTAGAGGCGCGGATTCCCAATGAGCGCTGATGATCAAGATTGCTTTTGGAGTTGGCAATTCTTTTGACCAAGTTGCTAATTCATTGCGCCACTCTTTATGTTCAAGTAGCGGAGGAGCGCCATGGCCAATGTAGAGGGAAGGCATTTTCTGCATACGGGCCAGCCTAAATCTAAGTAGTTTAATTTTCAACTACCTAGGTTAGATTGTTCTTTACATCACAATTTCACCAATAAATCGAAAATAGAGTCTTTTGAAACTAGCCCTAAAGCGACGAAAAAGGGACACTTTGCGTAGGCACAATGACGTGTGAGGTAAAAATGACTGTAATGGACTTTAAAGCTCCTACTAAGAATCAATCATTGATCAAGTGGGTTGAAGAAATAGCAGCATTAACTAAACCAGATGAGGTTGTCTGGTGCGATGGTTCGCAATCCGAATGGGATCGCTTAACAAAACTGCTTGTCGCTTCTGGCACATTTATTCAACTAAACCCAAAACTTCGCCCAAACTCATTCCTTGCCCGTTCACATCCATCTGACGTTGCACGAGTTGAAGATCGAACTTTCATCTGCTGCGAAAACGAAGAAGAGGCAGGTCCAACTAATCACTGGATGAAACCACAGGAAATGCACAAAACTTTGCAACCACTTTTCGACGGTGCAATGCGTGGTCGCACTATGTATGTCATTCCATTTTCCATGGGACCAATTGGTGGGCCTATTTCGCAACTTGGTGTTGAAATATCAGATTCACCATATGTTGTATTAAATATGCGAATCATGACTCGCATGGGAACACAAGCTTTGCAAGCAATTGGTGAAACCGGCGAATTCGTAAAAGCTATTCACTCCGTTGGCATGCCACTTGTTGATGGCGCTAAAGATGTTGCCTGGCCATGCAATGAAACTAAATACATCACACATTTCCCTGAAACAAGAGAAATATGGTCGTATGGCTCTGGCTATGGCGGCAATGCTCTGCTGGGTAAGAAGTGTTTTGCATTGCGGATTGCATCAGCAATGGGCCGCGACCAAATGTGGATGGCCGAACACATGCTGATTCTTAAAATCACTTCGCCAACCGGAAAGGCCCATTACATAACCGCAGCTTTCCCATCTGCTTGCGGTAAAACAAATCTTGCAATGCTCGAACCAACAATTCCGGGCTACAAAGTTGAAACTGTTGGTGATGACATCTGTTGGATGCGATTTGGTGACGACGGCAGGCTGTATGCAATAAATCCAGAAGCAGGTTTCTTCGGAGTTGCACCAGGAACCAGTTTGAAGACCAACCGAAATGCAATTGAAACTCTGCACTCAAACTCAATTTTCACAAACGTCGCATTAACTGATGATGGAGATATTTGGTGGGAAGGTTTAACGGACGTTCCACCTAATCATTTGATTGACTGGCATGGAAATGATTGGACACCAGATTCAGGCACACCATCAAGTCATCCAAACTCAAGATTTACTGCTCCTGCAAGTCAGTGCCCATCAATTGCTGATGAATGGCAAGATCCTCAAGGCGTTCCGATTTCTGCAATTCTGTTTGGTGGACGCAGACAAAGCAACGTGCCACTAGTTACTGAATCCTTCGATTGGCAACATGGTGTCTTTATGGGTGCGACTATCGCATCCGAACAAACCGCAGCCGCTGAAGGAGCTGTTGGCGAGCTTCGCCGAGATCCATTCGCAATGCTTCCATTCTGCGGATACAACATGGCTAAGTATTGGAAGCACTGGATTGACATGGGCGAACACTCAAGCAATTCAAAACTTCCAAAGATTTATCAAGTCAATTGGTTTCGCAAAAATGCTGCCCAAGAATTCTTATGGCCAGGTTTTGGTGAGAACTCTCGAGTGATTGCTTGGATTGTTGATCGAATTGAAGGACGTGGCGCAGCCATAGAAACTGCGCTTGGCCGAATTCCTGCTCCCGGTGCACTAAATCTTGATGACCTTGAAATCTCTGACGAGAAACTCCATGAACTATTTAAAATTGATCCAGCTTCATGGATTTCTGAATGTGATTTAACTGAAAGCTACTTTGCTCAGTTCAATGATGCATTGCCAGTCGAGATGTCCAACGAACTTGATGGACTTCGCTCTCGGCTCGCAGATCTTTCATAGCCACCACTTTGGTGAGGTTTTACATTTGCCATAGTGCTCCGTCAGGTTACTCTCTTGATGTCTTGCAGTCTTCTTAGCCTCGTTCTCACTGCATAAAACGGCTCAGTTAGCCTCGTCAAGCATTAGATTCAAGAGCCGTTTGCGCTTGATAACCTTGGCCATGGAGGCAAAGTGACTATCGATCTACGCGGACGGGATTTCCTTAAGGAAATCGACTTCTCGAGTGAAGAGTTCTTGGCGCTGATTGATTTGGCTGCCAAGCTAAAGACTGCTGGCCGCAATCGAGTTCAGCATCTCGAACGCCTCAACCTTGCACTTATCTTCGAAAAGACTTCAACTCGCACCCGCGCTGCCTTTGAAGTGGCCGCTTTTCATCAGGGTGCGAACGTTACTTTTATTGATCCAACAGCTTCCCAAATCGGACACAAAGAATCAATTGCTGACTCGGCACGAGTTTTGAGTCGGTTCTATGACGGAATTGAATACCGTGGCCATGCTCAATCCACAATTGAAAAACTGGCTGAATATTCAAACGTTCCAGTTTTTAATGGATTGACAGATGAATGGCATCCAACGCAAATGTTGGCTGACTTTTTGACAATGTTTGAACATGGTAAGTCTCGTAAACCAACTTTTGCGTATTTAGGCGATGCTAGAAACAATGTTGCTAATTCTTTGTTGGTGACTGGCGCACTCCTTGGTTGTGATGTGCGAATTGGCGCACCAAAGAATTTGCAGCCAAGTGAAGAAGTTGTTG
>JBIISC010000032.1:0-10851 GCA_044341215.1 Candidatus Nanopelagicales bacterium
CTTGCGCGTTATGCAGAACATCCATGTTCAAGTTGTGGTTGGCTAGTAACAATTGGCGGATCGCTTGGTCAAGCATTTGGTGTTTGTGCCAATGCAATTTCACCATCAGATGGCCGGATTGTTTCGATGGATCACGGCTGTGGTGCACATTCACAAACAATTGTTGAAGCTCAAAGCACACCAGTTGCAGAACTTGTGATTGATGAACTAGCTGTTGACGATTACGACTTTAGAACTGGTGAATTACCGGTGGTTGAACAAGTTGAAGTAAAACTTGATTCTCAGGATGAGCCAGAAGAAGCTATTTCGGAAATCGACCTTGAATCGCAAGACCAAGTTTCCGAGCTCGACGAGTCACATGAAGAAGACCGATAACTCCTAGGAAAGTGCCGGCCATTGCCACTTGGGTTAGCCCTTGAGGTGAGTTGGGCCAAACCCAGGAAATCACTGCCAATAGAGCCCAAATAGCCGTCCCTAACCGGGCGACGCCGATCCCAGTCGTCTCGAGTGCTGGCACGGGTTTGAGGGCTTTTTGAGGATTTACAGGCATGTAACAAGCCTATTGCCTGTCTTACCCCCGGGTACGCTCACAAATGTTCTAGTGTCCGCCTATTCCCGCTTCAAAAGGGCGGGCAACCTGTCAATACAGGTACTTCCCCAAAACTCCATAAACACATCTCTAGGGAGAGAAACATATGGCATCCGGTTTGGATAACTATTTCCACATTTCAGCTCGAGGTTCCGACGTAGCTCGTGAAGTTCGTGGTGGTCTCGTAACATTCTTGACGATGGCTTACATCGTTGTTCTAAACCCACTTATCTTGGGTTTCACACCAGACGTTAATGGCGAATTTTTAGGTGGCCCAACAGCTCCGAACTTGCCTGCTATTGCAGCTGGTACCGCACTTGTTGCAGGTCTACTAACTATCTTGATGGGTGTCGTCGCTAAGTTCCCACTTGCAGTTGCAACTGGTCTTGGTCTAAATGCATTCGTTGCTTCTGTCGCTGCAAACTACATGTCTTGGTCACAAGTTATGGGCCTAGTTGTACTTGAAGGTTTGATCATCACCGTTTTGGTTTTGACGGGCTTTCGAGTTGCAGTATTCAAAGCTGTTCCAACTCAACTAAAGACCGCTATCTCTGTTGGTATCGGTTTGTTCATTACATTAATTGGTTTGGTTGATGCGGGCTTCGTTCGTCGCACCGGCGCTGGTCCAGTTCCAGTAACACTTGGTAACAACGGAACACTTGTTGGCTGGCCAGTAGTTGTATTCGTTGTTGGCTTGCTAGCAATTGCTTACCTATATGCTCGCAAAGTTAAGGGTGCAATTCTGATTGGCGTTATTGGCGCAACCATTTTGGCAGTTATTGTTGAATCAGTTGCAAAAATTGGTCCATCATTTGTTTCAGCAGAGGAATTCAATCCAGCAGGTTGGGGTTTGAACGTTCCAAAACTTCCTGAAACCATTGTTGCAACTCCATCATTTGGAACTTTAGGTAACTTTGATCTTCTAGGTGGATTCGGAATCGCAGCAGGTGCATTGACAGCAGTTCTGTTGGTCTTCACATTGTTGATCACAGACTTCTTCGACACTATGGGAACCATGACTGCAATTGGTGCTGAAGCTGGCTTAATTGATGGCCAAGGCAACGTGCCAAACGCTGACAAGATCTTGCTTGTTGACTCTATTGCTGCTGTTGCTGGTGGTGCTGCAGGTATTTCTTCAAACACTTCATACATCGAATCAGCATCTGGTGTTGGTGAAGGTGCTCGCACAGGCTTGGCATCAGTCGTAACTGGCGTTGCATTCTTGTTCACCATCTTCTTGTCACCACTTGTAGCGATTGTTCCTTACGAAGCTGCAACTCCAGCTTTGATTGTTGTTGGTTTCTTGATGATGACTCAAGTTAAGGACATTGACTGGACTGACATCACTATCGCTTTGCCAGCATTCTTGACCATCGTGCTCATGCCATTCACTTACTCAATCGCAGTAGGTATTGGTGCAGGCTTCGTGACTCACGTTGTGCTTAAGGCAGCAACTGGTCGCGCTAAGGAAGTACATGCGTTGCTATGGCTAGTTGCCGCAGCATTTGTGGTCTTCTTCGCAACCGATCCAATCACTCAATTACTTGGATAATTAAGTTACTTGAGTAATTAAGTCAAACAAAACGACCCGCAGGTTCGCCTGCGGGTCGTTTTCTTATGTGAGAGACTTAGTCCATGACTCCAAAATTTCGCCGTGCGGTAACACTTTTAGTTTTATTCGGTATGTTCGCAGCAATTGTGCTGTCACAAATTCCTTTGTTTAACTAAATTTTAGTTGATAATTTCTTTTCTTCAATTGGATGAATAAATAGCATCAGTAGTCCAACGAGTAAGACAGCTGGGACTAGTAAAAATGCAGTCTTTAATCCCACTGATTGGCTAATTGCGCCTAATGCAAACGGCAGGACAACTCCAGCGCCACCGGTTGCGTAAGCCGCAAAAGAACTTGCTTTATCTGGATTGTTAAAGCCAGCCTGAACTGCACGGCCAATAGCGACTGGCCAATGCATACCAAGGCCCAAACCACACACACCCAAAGCAATCAGCATTGTGATGGCACTCGGTGAGGACCAAAAAACCCAGAAGGCAACTAGTGGGATGGCGAAACCAATCTTGAGTAAGAATTCATTCGACATAGAACGGCTTAAATAACTTATTGCTGTGCGACTGATTATGTAGCCAATCGAAAGGCAGGAGATGGCTGCCACCGAAGCGCCATCATCTAATCCGCCTTGGATTTGTAAAAGTTTTGAACTCCACAGCATGATCATTAGTTCTGGGCCAGCAGTAGTAATTAAAAGCGCCCAAGCCCACCAGTAGTTGCTAGAAAGCTTGCCATGTTGGTGGCCTTCAGCTTGTTTCTTCTTTACATTAAAAGAAGCGAGTGAGCCACGAAAAACTTCCACCGCTATGAAAGCTGTTGCGGCGACGAGCATTCCAAATCGCCAGCCAAATCCTGCACTAACTACATACCCAACAAATAGTGGCCCCAAAATGCCACCAATGGCACCGAAAGTATTTGCTTCGGAAATTGCTGCAGTCGAGTATTCATCATGTTGTTGATCTAAGAAGGTTGTAACTAGAGAAACCACACCCGTAGCCGCAAGTCCAATAACAAAACATGCGAGCAAGCTAATAAAGATTGAATTGGCTGCGATCAGTAGGGCTATTGCAATAATGAAAGTGATTGCAGAAATTCTCATCGCAATGCCGCGACTGGTCTTTCTAACTAATTCTGGGATTAGAAATCCACTTACTGCAGTTGCAAATGACATTGCAGACATATGTAATGAGATTTCAACCGGAGATAGTCCAACTTCGTCGCCATATAGCACCAGTGAAGGTCCGAGGATAAAGAAAAACCACCCGAACGTACCCATTTGGAAATAGGTAACCCAGGTGGCTTTCTGCCGAATCATTGTCACCGAAGGTGATTCACAATCCAGTCAATGCACTGGGTTAGTTTGCGCACATCGTCTGGTTCTACTGCAGGGAACATCGCCACCCGCAATTGGTTTCTACCGAGTTTGCGGTATGGCTCAGTATCCACAATTCCGTTTGCTCGCAGTACCTTTGCAATCACAGTTGCATCGATAGATTCGTCGAAATCAATGGTTCCGATCACTTGGCTGCGTAGAGCTTTGTCGGCGACGAATGGCGTGGCAATAGCACTTGCCTCAGCCCATGAATAAAGAATGTCCGACGATTCCTTGGTGCGATTAACACACCAATCCAAACCACCATTTGTATTAAACCAGTCAATTTGTTCAGCCATCATCAAAATGGTTGCAAGTGCTGGAGTGTTGTAGGTCTGGTCAAGAATTGAGTTGTCGATTGCGGTTTGCAAATCTAGGAAAACTGGAATGTAGCGACCAGAGTCTTTGATTTCTTTTACGCGAGCAATCGCCCGTGGTGACATGATTGCAAACCAAATTCCACCGTCTGATGCAAAACACTTTTGTGGAGCAAAGTAGTAGACATCAACTTCAGCCATATCTACCGGCAAACCGCCAGCGCCAGATGTGGCATCGATTACCACAAGTGCATCTGCATCGATTCCAGCTGGACGCTTAATCGCAACTGCGACACCAGTTGAAGTTTCGTTGTGTGGGGTGGCGTAGAAATCAATTCCTTTTTCAGCCACAAAAGTTGGCGCAGTGCCCGGCTCAGATTTGATTACAACTGGTTCGCCGACAAAAGGTGCATCCTTGGCCGCTGTAGCAAACTTCGAACCAAATTCTCCAAAAGTTAAGAATTGACCTTTGTCACGTAGAAGTGAGAAAACTGCAACTTCCCAAAACGCAGTCGATCCACCATTGCCGAGAACAACTTCATAACCTTCAGGAAGATTAAATAGGGATTTCAAACCTGAGCGAACTCGACCAACCTGGGACTTAACAGTCTTTTGGCGGTGGCTAGTTCCCATGATGTTTAGGCTCGAGCGGCTAAGGGCCGAGATTTGAACAGGTCGGACCTTGCTAGGTCCTGCGCCAAAACGGCCATCAGCAGGTTTGAGTTCAGCTGGGATAACTAGATCAGTTGGTTCGCTCACATTAAGTCCTTATGTACGGGTGCGGTGGTCCAAGTTTACTCGGGGCATGATTGCCCTATGACGGACTATCGAAAGCTTCGCGTTGAGTACACGAATCAGACCTTGAATGAGTCAGATTTGGCCAAGAACCCACTTGAGCAGTTCCGAAAGTGGATGACCGATGCAAGTGAATTGCCCGAACCAAATGCGATGGTGGTCGCGACTGCTGATGAAAGTGGCCAACCTAGTAGTCGACTTGTATTGCTCAAGGAAGTAACTAATCAGGGTTTTGTTTTCTATTCCAATTATGCATCTCGCAAAGGTCGAGAAATCGAAGTTAATCCAAAAGCTTCACTGGTCTTTCCTTGGTTCCCAATTTTTCGCCAAGTCGTAATTGTTGGAAGTGTTTCGAAAGTGAGCCGTGAAGAATCTGAAAATTATTTCCATTCTCGGCCACACGATTCACAACTCGCGGCATTTGCCAGCGACCAGTCGACAACTCTCACATCAAGAGATGAACTAGAAGATCATTTTGCAGAATTAAAAGCTAAATATCCAGATGGTTCAACAATTCCTTTGCCAGAAAACTGGGGTGGATATTTAGTTACACCAAGCTCAATTGAATTTTGGAGTGGCAGAAAGTCGCGGATGCACGATCGCTTTCTTTATGAGGCAAAAGTTGCAAGCCCAGATTTAGCAGTCGAAACAGATTGGAAAATCTCACGGCTTTCGCCTTGAGCTATTTCTTAATCTCGCTATACCTGCGTAGGGACTCATCTCGTTCGGTCGCATGATCAACAATTCGTTTTGCATAGCCGTTGGAATAGCCATCTCCTTGGTCCCAAGGTTCATGGACCGCTGCACCATCAATATGTCGTAGTTCTGGGATGTACTTACGCACGTATTCGCCATTCGGATCAAACTTCAAACCTTGTGTGATCGGATTGAAGATCCGAAAATATGGTGAGGCATCAGTGCCGCAACCTGCAGTCCATTGCCAGCCATGCTGGTTGCTAGCCACATCAGCATCTTTGAGTAATTCGAAAAACCAAGCCGCACCTTGCTGCCATTCAAGATGCAGATCTTTGACGAAGAATGATGCAACCACCATGCGAACCCGGTTGTGCATCCAACCTTCTTGCAGCAGCTGGCGCATACCCGCATCCACAAATGGATATCCAGTTTTGCCTTGTTTCCAAGCATCGAAGTGTTGGTCTGCAAGTTCGCCCGAGTTGTATTCCATGTTTGCAAACGCAGGATTCAAATATTCAGTGACGGTATGAGGATTGTGGAATAAAACATCAGCGTAGAACTCACGCCAGGCGATTTCTTTGCGGAATGTTTCTTCACCTTCTGACTCACCGAGTTCAGCCAGAATCGTGCGCGGATGAATTTCACCCCATTTAAGGGCCACACTTAATCGGGATGTGCCATCAACATCTGCGCGGTCGCGTAAATCTTTATAGCTTTTAACTCCGGTTTTCAAAAAAGCGTCAAATCTTTCTAGTGCTGCGGCTTCACCTGCGACACTTCTTTCCATACCCACAGGCATTTGAACAACTGGCAGTTCGTCACGTTCAACATCATCTACCCAATTTTTAGAAAGTTTCATCTCGAGAGGTGCACGCCAACCATGGACGAGCCAATTCTTATAAAAAGGTGTGTAAACCTTGTAAGGAGTAGCATCCGGCTTATTAACTCGACCTGGTGTAACCGCATAATTTGAACCAACAATTTCAAATTCAATTCCGTTTGCAGCCAAGATGTCTTTAACTTTTTGATCGCGTTCAATGCCAGGAGTAGTGAAATCAGCTGCACAAAAAACTTTAGTTGCGTTTGCAGCTTTTGCGACAGCTAAAACTTCCTCAATCGGATCTCCATGGCGAACAATAAGTTTGCCATCAAGGGATGCATCCAAACTCGAAAGCGAGTCCACGAGATAAGCCTGCTTTGCAGCTCCCCAGGTTGGCCAAAGAGCTGAATCAATCATCACCATGCATGCAGTTTTCTCACCATGCGAATCTGCAGCGGCCAATGCAGGATTGTCATGCAGACGCAAATCTCGGCGGAACCACATAACGCTATTCATGCGGGCAAGCCTAAGGAAAGCTGGGGCAAGAAGCAGGGGGAGCAGTAGGTTTGCCACATGAGTGAGCTCATTGATACAACTGAGATGTACCTGCGAACGCTGTTCGAACTGCAGGAAGAAGGTGTTGAGCCTTTGCGGGCTCGAATTGGCGAACGCCTCAACCAAAGCGGACCAACTGTTTCGCAGACTATCTCGCGCATGCAGCGGGATGGATTAGTAGAGCTTGTCAATGGTCGAGTTCTAGATTTCACATCCGAAGGTAGGCGTTTGGCCGAGCAAGTAATGCGTCGCCATCGCTTGGCTGAATGTATGTTGGTTGAAGTGCTAAAAGTGCCGCTAAATGAAGTTCATGAAGAGGCTTGTAAATGGGAACATGTCATTAGCGATTCGATTGAAGAGCGAATTCTCGATTTGCTTGGCCGGCCAACTCATTCGCCTTTTGGAAATCCAATTCCTGGAGTAAGTGGTGAATCTGATTTAAGCGGTGAAGGCAAATATCAGACACTCTTTGATATTGAATCTGCCAAAGTTGAAATAAAGCGCATCGCGGAACCACTGCAACATGATGAAGTAGTTTTCCAAGGTTTGGTTGCAGCCGGAATCAAAATTGGTTTGCAAACAGTTGTTGAAAAATCAAATGCTGGTTGGAAATTTGCCCAAGCCAACAACTATGAACTTCCACAATCTCACGGCCGGCATTTGTTTGTGGAAGTTATTTCCTAAAGGCAATTAAGTCGGTTATGTCCCGACCTAATTTTTTTCCTTTTGATTCAAATCGAGTAGTGGGTCTGCCAGACCAAGTCCCATCCGCAGGTTTGTCAACGAGTTCCCAGTCTGGATGTTTGGTGAGTTCTTCTAAAGTCCAATCCGCATAATCCTGCCAGTCTGTGGCAAAGTGAAAAAAGCTGCCAGGCTTTACAACTTGCGCAAGAAGTGAAAGATTGGATTCATTTACAAACCTACGTTTATGGTGTCTTGTCTTTGGCCAAGGATCTGGGAAAAACAGTCGAATACCATCCACTGAGGATGGGGCGATTCGCATGCGAATTATTTCTAAGGCATCACCTTCGATAATTCGCACATTATCCAAATTGTGAGTTTGAAGTTCGTCAATAAGTTTTCCGACTCCTGGGGTATGAAGATCAATTGCCAAGACAGCTACATCAGGCTGGGCATCTGCATATTGCCAAGTGGCCTCACCCATGCCGAAACCAATTTCAATTACAAAATTCTCTAGCCCAAGTTCCGAGGACAAATCAATTATGCCCGGGCCTTCCGGGTACATATATTGCAAACCGTATTCCGATATAGCAATCGACTGCAGCGCAGACAAACGTGAGCGGCGCAGCTTGTAGGTGCGAATCTCAGTGCCCTGTGGCGTTGGGTTTGTCATTGCCCTATTCTCGCCTAACAGAAAGCGAGTTAAGTATGCGCACACATGAAGTTGTTGATGTGTTTGACCACAAGCACCCACTTCGCACAATCGCTCGCTTATTAAAACCCCAACGACCTAAACTTTTGCTTGCATTCGTCCTATACGGCATCAAGCATTCACCAATTTGGGCCTTGCCACTTGTCACAGCTGGAGTAATCGACGTTTTAGTGCAAAACGAACCACTAGATCGACTTTGGTTCTATTCATTAGTGCTATTTGTATTGCTTGCCCAAAATCTTCCAGTAAATATCCTTTTCACGATGATTCTCTCTAGAGTTTTACGCGATTTAGAAGTTCGCCTACGTTCTGCTTTAAGTGAAAGAATTCAAGAACTGAGCATCGGTTTTTGGAATCGAATGAATGTCGCATCTTTGCAATCCAAAGTAGTTCGAGACGTTGAGAACATTGAGGCTGGATTGCGACAAGCTGGCAACGGTGGATTCGCTGCAATCTTTAACTTTGTTGGCGCGGTCACAATCACTGCAATCAAGGTGCCGCAATTTTTAGTCTTCTTCCTAATTATGTTGCCAATCTGGGGTGCGATATTCGTTTTCACAAGACGCAAACTCAATTCCCGCAATGAGACCTTTAGAAAATCTGTTGAGAAGATGTCTATCCGTACTAGCGAAATGATGACTCTAGTTCCGGTAACTCGTGCACATGGGCTAGAAAGCACGGCGCTTGGCAATATTGAACGTGAATTTGATAAAACTAAATCCGCAGCACTAGATCTTGACTTTGTTAATGCAGCATTCGGAGCTAGCTCATGGGTGATTTACAACATTTTGAACGGAGTGACACTTATTACCGCGGTCTGGGCGACGCGCACTGGTTTAGTTGAAATCACTGCTGGTGAGGTTGTGATGTTGACTGGATATTTCGGAGTGCTTTCGAGTGCGGTAGTGATGATGACTGATCTAGCGCCGAACTTTGCTCGCGGTCTTGCATCAATTAAATCCATTAGTGAAGTACTTGAGTCGCAAGATCTTGAACCAAATCAAGGCAAGCGAGTTGTTGAATCAGTTGTGGGGGATATCGAATTTCGAAATCTCAACTTTGGTTATCCTGACACTGAAGAGAATGCAATCAATGGTTTATCACTTTCGATCAAAGCTGGCGAATACGTTGCGATTGCTGGTCCATCTGGCTGTGGCAAATCCACGCTAGCAAATCTTTTAATTGGTTTCTTGCGCCCTACCACCGGCCAAGTGCTAATCGATGGCGTTGATACCAAAGACTTGGATTACCGCTCTATTCGCCAATTCATTTCGGTCGTACCACAAGAATCAGTGATGTTTGAAGGTAGCGTAAAAGAAAACATCTGCTACGGAGACTTAACCGTTACAGATGAACAACTGATGCAAGCACTCAATGATTCAAATTCATGGGAATTTGTTGCCCAATTACCAGATGGAATCGAAACAGACATTGGTCCGCGAGGTTTTACGCTATCTGGTGGACAAAAACAACGTTTGGCGATTGCTAGGGCTATCTTGCGCAATCCAAAGATTCTGGTTTTAGATGAAGCAACCTCATCGCTCGATAATGAGTCTGAATTGCTTGTGCAACTGGCTCTAAATAAATTAATGAGTGGTCGTACAACTTTTGTGATTGCCCACCGACTTTCCACCATCAAGGAGGCGGACTGCATTTATGTTATGGAGGATGGCCGGATAGTTGAAGCCGGAACTCACTTGGAACTATTGCAAAATGAACAGCTATATGCACGATTGCATCAGTTGTCTGGTGAAGCCTTAGATTCCTAAGTGTGGATTAGATAGGTTTCTTGCGACTTCGTCATTATGTCTAGGTCCAAGTTCAACTAAATACATCGCACCAAGAATTAGTGCACCACCAAGCGCAACGCGCCAAGTTAAAGCATCTCCAGCCACCCAAACCCCAAAGATTCCAGCAAATACTGGTTCAAAGCTCAAGATAACTGCGGCGCGAGTTGGATCCATATGGGATTGGCTCCAGGTTTGAATTGAAAACGCAATTGCACTTGCGAATACCGCCAAGAAAACAATTGCAATCCAAACATCAGTATTTGGTGGAACTTGAAAACCGTCCATAACTAATCCGGCACTAACGAACAAAACTGCAGTGACTGTAATTTGCACAATCGTGATGCTGTATGAAGTTTGCGGTGTTGCCCAACGAGACAACCACATGATTTGAAAGCTAAAGAAAACCGCGCCAAGCAAAGTCCAAGATTCACCAACTCCAAATGACCAACCGTTCAACGATAAAACTGCAAGTCCAAGTACCGCTAGCAAAACTCCAACCCAGCCAACTACCGGCACTTTGATTTTGTAAACGATGCCTGCAGCAATCGGTGTGAGAACGACGAACATTCCAGTAATGAAACCGGACACGGTCGCAGATGTATACAGCAATCCGTATGTCTGAACTAGAAATCCAAGACCAAGTGCTAGTCCAATGTAGACACCTTTGCGAAATACATCAGCGGACATTCGCAGAGCACTTGGCCTCATTGCCACAATCACGATCGTGGCAATAGCAAAGCGCCAGCCCATAAACATCAACATCGACATTTGGGAAATTCCACTTTTGACGACCACGAAGGTGCTTCCCCAGATCGCGGTCGCGAAAATGAGCAACCAGAAGGCCAATCGGTGACCTCTAAGAGTGGATTTCATGAGCGGGAAGGTAACAGTTATCGAAAAGTCCTTGTTCCCACAGGCGTATACCCCGCAGGATTAGCCACTTATTGCACTTGGGAGAGT
>JBIISC010000010.1:0-36116 GCA_044341215.1 Candidatus Nanopelagicales bacterium
GTTTTACGAACCTTTGCCATATCTTTAAGTTCACGCTTAAGTTTTGAAATTTGACTATTGATACGTCGACGGTCGGTCTCAAGTTTGGTTTCACCAGGGCCACGAGTACCAACACCACCAGTGCCACCAGCAGCTCTACCGCCCGCTTGCCGGCTAAGGGCCTCACCCCAACCACGCAAGCGCGGAATCATGTATTGCATTTGGGCCAAGCTGACTTGCGCTTTACCTTCTTTGCTTTTGGCATGCTGGGCAAAAATGTCGAGAATCAACCAAGTGCGGTCCACTACTTTTACTTTGACTGTGTCTTCGAGTTTTCTAAGTTGGCTTGGAGTTAACTCACCATCACAAATCACAGTATCGGCCTTGTGCAAAACCACAATGTCACGAAGTTCTTTAACTTTTCCAGAACCAATATAAGTTGCACTATCTGGAGCATCTCGCCGCTGCATTAATGCATCAACGATTGTGCAACCTGCAGTTTCGGCAAGCCGGGCAAGTTCCGCCATTGAACGATCAGCAGTTTCAACCGAGCCTTGAGTCCAAACTCCAATTAGAACAACCCGTTCTAGTCGAACTTGACGATATTCAACTTCGGTAATGTCTTCGAGTTCTGTGCCTAGACCCTCGACGCGTCGTAAGGCACGACGCTCTTCTAGGTCGAGTTGACCATCTGTGGTTTCTTCAAACGAATCTCCACTAGTTTTCAAGATAGAACTCGCCATCTGCAATCAATGCCGCTGGGCCAATTAAAGCCACTTCTCCATTAGCATCTTGTTCAACGCTTAAAGTGCCACCTCTTACGTCCACCCGCCAACTGGTATCGCCCGATTGATTCTCGCTTAAGCGTGCAACCGCGGCAGCCGCACAAACACCTGTGCCACAAGAGAGTGTCTCACCTGATCCGCGTTCGAATACCCGCATCGAAATGTGGTTTGTGCCAATTTTTCTAATGAATTCGAAATTTGCACCTTCTGGAAAAACATTTTCTGGATTTGCAACCGGTGAAATGGCTAAATTACCAATCTCGTTTAGATCGTCCACAAATGCAACCGCATGGGGGTTTGGGATGTGAACGCTTGTGGCCAGATATTTTCTACCCGTCACACTAACTTCTAACGGTTGAATACTTATCTGCGGTTTACCCATATCAATTCGGTAATTGCCGTCAGATAGCTTCGTGACTTTCTTAGTACCACCTCTGGTGGCAATCAAATTGATATTTTCACTTACGCGTCCAGTTTTGTATAAATAGTGAACAAATACTCGTAAACCATTGCCACACATTTCGGCTATTGATCCATCACTATTTCGGTAGTCCATAAACCAAGTGGTCTGTGGGGCATCAACGCCAGCCGCAGCAGTTTTAACTACTCGCAAAACCCCATCGGCACCCACACCAAAATGGCGATCACATATTTTTTGGACATCCGTACTAGATAAATCGTTAGTGCCAAGCTCGTCGGGCACAATAATGAAATCATTTCCGGTTCCATGACCTTTAGTGAAAGTGATTGTGCGCGGACTCATAGGCTAAGGGTAAGTCCTAAGCATGCTCAATGGCTCGCTGGTAAAGCGCCTCTACAAGCGTCCCGGCGTGCTCCCAAGTCTGAATTGGTGGCTGATTTTGCGATTGAGATTTTAGATTTTTCAACGATTCTCGATTGGCGTTAAGTTGCAAAATACGCGCAACAATTTCCGCGTCGTTTTCTTCAAGGTAACCAGTTATAGAGTTTTGAACAAACTCGCTAACTCCACTTCCCTGTCTAGTCAAAACCGGCAAACCAGCCGCCCGAGCTTCGCAGGCTGCAATCCCAAATGCTTCCAAAACGCTCATTTGCAAGAAGAGATCAGACTTTGCATATAAATCGCGTAATTCGTTTTTATTTAGTCGGCCGGTCAAAGTGACATATTTAGATAGATTCTTCTTCGAAATCAAAGTTTTCATTTTTTCAAAAACTGGACCGTTGCCAGCAATCGTGAAATGAGGGGAACTTTCTTTTAACACTTTAACTACAGATTCAATTGCAGCTAGTTGTGGACGAATTCTTTTTCTAGAAGCAAACCGGGTGGCACTCACAACTTGCATTTGTGGCTGTTCGGCATTGGTTGCGTTACGCCAAAAATCTACATCTATTCCATTAGGAACCACAGATACTTCTCTGTTTAAAGTGGCAGAGACGATTTTGCTACTCACGTCGCTAACCGAAGAAAGAATTGTGCTTGCTTTCCAGCTACGGCGAGATCTTGCATAAATCCCGCTTGCGAACTTTCCCCATATTGAATGTATGGTCGCAACATTTGCGATTCCCAATTTTGTGACTGCTTGCAAACCTTGCCAAGCAAATGGTGAGGCAGCACCAAAATGCAGATGAACCACATCTGGCTTTAACTGAGATAGTTGATCAATAACGAGACTTTTACCTTTTGGGTGCCAAAGCAGATTTGCGGGCAGTTTGAATGGCAATCGAATAATTCCAGTGTTTTCATCACCGGGAGTCAAAGTGAGCACAAAAACTTCATGGCCTTTGGACTTTTGATATTCGACTAAGCCAGACACCTGAGTCTCGATTCCGCCCATTCGTGGCAGGTAGCAATCAGAGACGTGGATGATGCGCATAAGCCAAACTTAGAGCGGTATTCGCCTACTGCTTGGATGTGGGCAAAGATAGGTCTATGGCCACCGTCGTATTCGTTCACGCTCACCCTGACGATGAGGCTCTACTGACCGCAGGAACTATGCGAGGTTTGAAAGAAAAGGGTCATCGAGTAGTCGTTGTTATGGCCACAAATGGTGATGCAGGCTTGAGCGAAATCAGTAATTACACCGACTTAGGCAATATAAGAAAACGTGAACTTGAAAAATCCGCTCGAATTCTTGGCGTTAGCGAGACCTATTTTTTGAATTTTAGAGACTCCGGACTAGATGGAAAAGCTCAGGCCACAACTTCCACCCTCTGCCAAGCCACAGTCGAAGAGATTGCAGATCAGATATCAGCAATCCTTAAAATTGAGAATGCGCAACTAGTTGTTGGATATGACTCGCAAGGTGGCTATGGCCATCCCGATCATATTCAAATTCACAAAGCTGTAATTGCTGCCGCAAAACTTGCTAATACGCCAGTGGTTGCCAACGCAACAGTGGACCGACAAACAATCGCCAAACTGCTTGATTACATTCGACTGATTATAAAAATCGGTCCGCTTAAAGATTTAGCTTCACTTGCTGATGGTTTTACTCCTAGAGCTGACATCACTCACACAATTGATGTTAGCCAATGGACTGGGTTCAAACGAGCATCAATGCGTGCACATGGTTCGCAACGCGTTGGTGGATCGACGATTAGAACACTACAAGTATTTTCAAATTTACCATCAAAGATTTTCAACCGGGCATTTCACTACGAGTGGTTCGAGGTTTTAACTAGCAATGGCGTCAATCCGCTAGATGACCTGCCTGTTAAATGAGTTTCAAGACTCCGCTTAGTAAATCGGAGTCAAGCGCATCAAACCAATGAATGTATTCATCTCGTCTAAACCATTGCATTTGTCTTCGTGAATATCGATTTGTCGCATGCATAACTTGTTCGATTGCTTCATCTTCGGTCAATTCCCCATTGTTGAATTTGGAAACTTCGGCATAGCCAAGGGCTCGGCTAGCTGTGGGTGTTTTAAATAAACCAGCAGCTTCCAGTTTTGCAACTTCTTCTGGCCAACCTTGCTCGAACATTGCAAGGTTACGTTTTTTGATTCTAGCCAACAAAGCATCACGCTCAAGATTAAGGCCAATTCGGATTGCGTCAATTACTGGCTCTTGCTGTGGCAGTTGAGCCATAAATGGTTCACCAGTTATTTCAATTACTTCAAGTGCTCGAACTACTCGCCTGCTGTTTTCCACAATTATGTGTGAAGCTGCAATCGGATCTTTCTCTTGAAGTAATTTGTGCAACGCAGTTGCGCCTTTTAGTTCCAGTAAAGATTCATACTTGCTGCGAATCTCTGCGTTGGTGCCTGGGAATTTCAAATCGTCAAAGACAGCCTTCACATAAAGTCCAGAACCTCCAACACAAACCACTGGAATATCTCGCTCATTTAGCGACGCAATTGCGATTCTGGCCCAACTTTGAAACTCTGAAACATTTGCATCATGTTCAATGTCGACAACGTCGATCAAGTGGTGGCGGATGCCTTCCCGTTCTGCCAAGGAAGGTTTCGCGGTTCCAATATCCATCTGTTTATAGATCTGGTAGGCATCAAGATTCACGATTTCTGCGCCAATGTGTTTTGCGATTGCAATGGAGAGTGCTGTTTTACCGCTAGCGGTTGAACCAACAATGCTGACTATGGGTGCACTCATGTTTAGCCCAAGGAACGAGTTGCGGAATCCACCACGTTGGCAAGCAACATCGCACGAGTCATTGGACCGGTTCCACCTGGCATCGGAGCGACAAACCCAGCTACTTCTCTAACTGATGGATGGACATCACCGAGTAAACCAGCATCGGTTCGGGTGATTCCAACATCTAAAACTGCAGCACCTGGTTTCACTGACTCAGCTGTAATCATGTGTGTGACACCCGCCGCTGCGACGATGATGTCGGCTTGTTGAAGATATTTTTTCATATCTTTAGTGCCAGTGTGGCAAAGCGTGACAGTTGCATTCTCAGACTTGCGAGTCAATAAAAGACCGAGTGGTCTTCCAACTGTGATACCTCTACCAACCACAACTACATGCGCACCGTCAATGTTGACTTTATATTCACGCAAAAGTTCAATGCATCCGCGTGGTGTGCATGGCAGTGGTGCGGGAATTCCGAGTACTAATCTGCCCAAATTCGTTGGATGCAATCCGTCTGCGTCTTTGTCTGGATCCATTGATTCAAGGACTGTCAAAGCATCCAAGCCTTTTGGCAATGGAAGTTGCACGATGTAACCAGTGCACTCTTTAGCAGCATTTAGTTCTTTAACTGCCACCATTACATCCGCCTGTGAAGCTGACGCAGGTAAATCAATTCGAATACTTGCAATTCCAACTTCAGCGCAATCTCGATGTTTGCCACCAACATAAGAAAGTGAGCCTGGGTCGTCTCCGACCAAAATGGTTCCGAGACCTGGCACAACACCTTTGGCTTTTAGTAGTTCAACTTGTTTTGCTAAATCAGCTCTAACTTTTGCGGCAGCGATTTTGCCGTCCATGATTACTGCACTCATCGGAACACAATCGTTCGTTGACCAGATAAAAAGACACGATGTTCGGCATGCCACTGAACTGCCCGCGCTAGTGCGTGCGCTTCAGCGTCTCTTCCTACCGAAGCTATTTGTTCAGGTGTGTGAGAGTGATCAACGCGTGCCACTTCTTGTTCAATGATTGGACCATCATCTAATTCCCGGGTCACATAGTGAGCAGTTGCGCCAATTACCTTCACACCACGTTTATGAGCTTGGTGATATGGCTTTGCACCTTTGAACGACGGCAAGAAAGAATGGTGAATGTTAATAATCTTGCCAGCAAAATCTTCACAGAATTCCGCAGACAGAATCTGCATATAACGAGCTAGCACAATTAACTCGATGCCATTTTCAGCAATTACTTTACGTAGTTGCTCCTCGGCAGCATCTTTACCGTTACTTTGTGAGATGTGTACGAACGGAATTCCGTACCAGTTCGCCATCTCTTCCAAATCGCGATGGTTGCTGACAATTAGAGGAATGTCGACTGCTAAAGCACCAGACCTGTGTCGAAATAGCAGGTCATTTAGGCAATGCTCATATTTGCTAACCATAATCAATACGCGTTCGCGTTGACTTGAATCTGCAAGTCGCCACTTCATTGAGTATTTATCAGCAATCTTGGTGAATGTCTCACGAACTTTTTCTAGATCGGTTTTTGATTTAACATCAAATTCCACCCGCATAAAGAACAATTGATTTTCGCGGTCTTCAAATTGACGACTCTCGGTGATGTTTCCACCGATCTCAACAATAAAGGTTGAGACTGAGTGAACAATTCCTGGTTGGTCAGGGCACGAAAAACCAAGTGTGAATGACTGAGTCATCTATACCCCTTGCCCAACGCGCGACTTAATGGTGATTAATTCGCTATTAATTGACACTTGCTCACTTAAAGCTTGTCTAACTTTATCGCCCGCCAAGGTGTGGCGAACGGTTGCATTGCTATCTGCAATTAAATGAAATGGTGCTGCGTAGGTAACTTCGGCAGTGACCATATCGCCAGGTCGGACATCTTCCAGAGGCTTTGCCACGTGGACAAGTCTGTTGTCCCGAGCTCTTCCGGAGATTCGCTGAGTCTCGCCATCTTTTTTACCTTCGTCATCAGCAATTAGGACTTCTACGGTTTGACCAATCTGCTTCTTATTTTCTTGCCAGGCAATTTCATTGCCAAGTTCAACTAAGCGATTGAATCTTTCAGTAACAACTTCCGGTGGAATTTGATTTTCCATGATTGCTGCCGGTGTGCCGGGGCGCTTTGAATATTGGTAGGTGTATGCAGTGGAGAATCTTGCCTCTTCAACCACTTTCATGGTTTCTAAGAAGTCTGCCTCAGTTTCGCCAGGGAATCCAACAATGATGTCTGTGGTGATTGCAGCGTTGGGAATGTATTTGCGAGCATCAGCAATAATCGAAAGATATTTCTCTTGGCGATATGAGCGCTTCATTGCTTTTAAGACATCATCACTGCCAGATTGCAGCGGCATATGCAAACTTGGCATCACGTTGTGAGTTTCAGCCATGGCGTGAATCACATCTATAGTGAATTCTTTTGGATGCGGGCTAAAGAATCGAACTCGTTCTAGACCCTTAATGTCTCCGCAAGCTCGAAGTAATTTACCAAATGCAAACTTATCGCCAAATTCAACGCCATAGGAATTAACATTTTGGCCAAGTAGCGTCACTTCGCTCACGCCGTCATCAACGAGCATTTCAATTTCTTCAAGTATTTCGCCAGTTCGACGATCTTTTTCTTTTCCGCGCAAAGCTGGCACAATGCAAAACGTGCACGTGTTATTGCATCCAACACTGATGCTGACCCAAGCGGCGTATGCGTGATCGCGTTTTGCTGGCAAATGTGATGGGAAAACTTCTAATGCTTCTGCAATTTCAATTTGGGATTCATGTTCGATGCGAGCGCGCTCTAGCAAAATAGGTAGTGCTTTTAGATTGTGAGTTCCAAAAACCACATCTACCCACGGAGCTCGCTTGATAATGTCACCTTGATCTTTTTGCGCCAGGCAACCACCAACAGCGATTTGGGTGTGTGGACGTTCAAGCTTTAGGGCTCGAAGCATGCCCAAGGTTCCATACAACTTATTTGCAGCATTTTCCCGAACCGCACAGGTATTTATGACAATAACGTCTGCCTCGTCATCTTTGGCTGGGACTAGACCAATTCCCTCGAGCATGCCAGCCATCCGCTCAGAATCATGCACATTCATCTGGCAGCCGTGGGTGCGCACCTCATAGGTGCGTTGGGTCAAAGTCACTGGCGCAGTTTAGGTGACTTACAACCAGCCGAATTTCTTTAATTCTGCACTATCTCTTAATAGATTAAAGTGAAATTAGCAACCAAAATTGGTTGCTAGGCGGGCAAAACCCAGTATTTACGTCGCTTTTAGCGTGTCTAACAATTCTGATGTAACCCGCATGGCCGTGGAACTGGTATGACCTCTACGAATCAAGAAACCACTGAGTCTGCGCCAAATAACATCAGCTTCATAGCGTTGAAGTCCGCGGAATTTCTTAACTGCGATTTCGTAAGCCAGTTCATATTCCAAAGCTGGATCGGAGATTTCAAAACTCTCGATTATTTCCTGAGAAACACCTTTGTTCTTAAGCTCTTGACGCAATACTCGCCAACCAGTTCCGCGAGTGTTGCGCCGTGAACGCACCCACATTTCTGCATATTCACGGTCGTCTAATAATTTGATTTCTTCAAAACGAGTGGCCACTTGAGTTACAACCTCAAGTGGCACATTCCGCTTTATTAGATACTGCTCAAATTGAAATCGACTCATTGGCGAGTGGGTCAGCCTTCGCAAACCCATATTTCTAACAGTCTGAAGAAGCTCTTCAGTTATCAGAACATCGTCAGGCAGTTTCAACATCTTCAGGTGCTGCTACTACTGCATCAACTCCGACGCCAAGTTTTTCTTTAATCTTGGTTTCAATGTCATTAGCAAGTTCTGGATTGTCCCGAAGGAAGTTGCGTGAATTTTCTTTACCTTGACCGAGTTGATCGCCGTCGTATGTATACCAAGCACCAGCTTTGCGAACAATGCCGTGTTCAACACCCATGTCGATCAGGCTGCCTTCGCGGCTAATACCTTCACCATAAATAATGTCGAATTCGGCTTGCTTGAATGGTGGAGCAACCTTGTTCTTGACCACCTTTACGCGGGTTCGGTTACCAACAACATCTGTGCCATCTTTCAAAGCTTCGATTCGGCGAATATCTAGTCGAACTGAAGCGTAGAACTTAAGTGCGCGACCACCGGTGGTGGTTTCTGGTGAACCAAACATCACACCAATTTTTTCGCGCAACTGGTTGATGAAGATTGCGGTTGTGCCAGATTGACTTAATGCACCAGTAATTTTGCGAAGTGCCTGGCTCATCAATCGAGCTTGCAAACCCATGTGGCTATCACCCATTTCGCCTTCGATTTCAGCTCGTGGAACTAGAGCTGCAACCGAGTCAATGACGATTAAGGAAACTGCGCCTGAACGAATTAGCATGTCAGTGATTTCAAGTGCTTGTTCACCGTTGTCTGGTTGGCTAACCAAAAGCGCATCGATATCCACGCCAAGTGCTTTTGCATATTCAGGATCTAGTGCATGCTCGGCATCGATAAATGCACAGATGCCACCGAGTTTTTGAGCGTTTGCGATTGCATGCAACGCAACAGTGGTCTTACCGGAAGATTCAGGTCCGAATACTTCAACCACACGACCTCTTGGAAGGCCGCCAATACCCAGAGCAATGTCTAGGGCAATTGAGCCAGTTGGGATAACTTCGATTGCAGCACGATCTTCTTGGCCAAGGCGCATAACTGAGCCTTTGCCAAATTGGCGCTCAATTTGAGCAAGGGCGGCTTCTAAAGCCTTATCGCGGTCATTTCCTGGGGTGGCAGCGGCCATTTCGTCTCCTCTTATCGGTGGGTCGGCGCGCAACCTAAGGTCTGGTTGTGACTTACTCGACCCGCTCTTATTTCCTGTGGAAATTTCGAACTTGGGCGAAACGTAGCAGAACATTTGTTCGAATGGCTTATTGAGGCCTCGGCGTGTCTTCAGCGTTCCTTTGGGTGTAAACCTTCGTGCGCCCAAACTGCACGCCACACATCCTGCGCCTCGAGGCCGTCCTTTAAAGCTTCTTCTACGGTCAGTCCCTCTAGTTCAACCAGCCGAGTGTCTCGCGCCCAAGATGACGCATACCCAGCCCCGAAATGCGTTTCCATCCGCTGCCAGAAGTCGGTCAGCCTCAAGGTCGGGCATCTTTCATGAGTGCATTCGCTAGCACTTCTGCCCCAACCTGCCGATCCACTTTTGATCCAGGGTTTATGGCATAACTTGTTAACCAGCGAATTACTACATCAGCCGAAACTAGATCTGCAGAAACATTCCAGGCCAATAAAGTGTCCATTACCAATTTTGCAAATTGGTCTGGCATTGAGTGAACATAAGTAATTGCATTAATCAATGCTTTTGGATCATGTTTGCGCAAACCGCAAATCGCATTGTCGAGGGCAACGAATTCTGCAATTGCAACTAAGCCTTCAACAAGTGAAGGATTTTTGGAAATAATTTTTGTGATGTCTTGAATGTAACTGTCGGAAATTAAGCGATAAATATCAGCTTTTTCACTTATATGGTTATAAACAGTAGCTCGAGCAATTCCAGATGTGCTGGCTAATGAAACCATTGAAAGATTTTTGGTTGGACCATTTTGCAAAATTGAACGTGCAGATTCGGCGATTGCGTCTTGCGTGCGTTTTGTGCGCGCAGATTGTTGAGGACTCACGCTGCTTTGATGTTGTTTTTGGTACGTGAAGATTGAATTGGGCGAACTTGATTTTCAATTCGAACTGTCTCAATTGTGACAGCTCGAATTAATGTAGAAACTGAAATTTCAAGGGCTGAACAGATCGAGGAAAGAAGTTCACTCGACGGTTCTTTTCGACCACGTTCAATTTCGCTCAAATATCCAAGTGCAACATTTGCCTTTGAAGAAATATCGCGAAGGGTGGCACCTTGTTCTTTACGAGTATTTCGCAATTGCGAACCAATTACTTCGCGCAACAGCACCATGATCACCTCCGAGTTAAATCTTGAACAGGGGCTTACGCTAGTCAGAAAACCTGCGAATTGCCTGATTTGTGCGCGAAATTATTCACTTTTTGGGTCTTGAGCGGGCTTGGTGCGTGAAAGATCAGTCAAAGCCACCATTACGTCTAGGAGCAGACCAAGTAGCGCCAAGCTGGTTTGGCTGCGAATATCGTCGCGACTGCCGGTGAATATCAAACTCTGGGTGCGGCTGGAGCCAGTTTTGGCATCAAATACTGCAATATGAACTTCGCCGACTGGCTTGCCATCTTGAGGTTCAGGGCCCGCCACTCCAGTGCAACCTAGACCAAATCTGCAATTCATAACTTTTGTGATGTTGGTTGCCATTGCTAAAGCAACTTCGGTAGACACCACTCCAACTTTTAGGGTTTGCTCTGAAATATTTAAAACTTCTTTTTTCATTTCAGTGGCATAAGCAACTACTCCACCTTGAAAAACCCCAGATGCACCTGGCACCGAAGTAAGTAACGCACTTAACAAACCGCCGGTTACTGACTCGGCAGTTGCCATATTCACATTTGCATACTTGGCAACCTCAATGGCAGCTCTCGCAAACTCCCACTCAGTTGGTGGTAGTTGCCGATCCATTAAAGCATCTAGTGCGATTTGTGCTTCCGTCATAGCTGATTCTTTCTAAGCAGGACTGGTAAATATCGCATACCTGTATAGGTAGTTATCGCGACTGTAATCCAAAGCAATATTGAAATTGGCTGATTCAACCATTCCCATTTCAAACCAAGATTTACCAAGAAGAATGAAATAGTCGTTATTTGGAAGGTGGTTTTCAATTTCCCACCTCGATCGGCCGCAACTATGTTCTTATTCAAAACCATTAATCGCAATAACGTAATTCCTACTTCACGAACCAAAATCACTATCGTCGCTACCCATGGAAGGGCTCCGATAATGGACAAACCAATCCAAGCAGCACCAGTTAGAGCTTTATCTGCAATTGGGTCAGCGATCTTCCCAAAGTTCGAAATCAAATTATGTTTGCGAGCTAGGTAGCCATCTACCAAATCAGTTATTGCGGCAACCCAAAAAATTACCACTGCTAGAAATGGATTATCGAGGTTAAATAGCGCAAACCAAAAGACTGGCACAAGCAAGATTCGCATCAATGTATAAAAGTTTGGATTTTGCATTAGTTACTAATCTCTTCAACTATCAAGTCTGCGCCATCATTCGAGACCACAACCCCGGTCACAAATTCGCCAATTTCTAAAGTTCTATCGGTTAACAAAGTGCAAGTGCCATCAACTTCAGGTCCTTGAAAATCTGCTCTGCCTTCATAGCCGTCATTGTCACTTTCAATCATGACTGTGACTTGGGTGCCAATTCGCGATTCTGCTTTTTGGTTGGTTACTTCGTCAACTAGCGATGTCACATACTCAACTCGGCGATTTTTTTCGGCTTCAGATAACTTATCTTCGAAATTGAAAGCTTCAGTTCCATCTTCGTCTGAATACCCGAAGATGCCAATCGCATCCAGCTCGGCCTCGTTGATAAATTCACACAGGGTTTCTAGTTCCGCTTCACTTTCGCCTGGGAATCCAACAATAAAGTTAGATCGAATTCCAGCATCTGGTGCAACCTTGCGAATTGAAGCAATTAGCTCTAAGAATTCTTGTTTGCCGCCAAATCGACGCATTTTTCTCAAAATGGTTGGTGCAGCATGTTGGAATGAAAGGTCGAAGTACGGAACTACCTTTTCAGTATTAACAATTGCATTTATCAGTTGTGGCCGCATTTCAGCCGGTTGCAAATACGAAACACGAATTCTTTCGATCTTTTCAATACTAGATAGCGCAGGCAAAAGAGCTTCCAGCAAATTCATGTCACCTAGGTCTTTACCGTATGAAGTTGTATTTTCGCTAACCAAAAACAGTTCGCGCACTCCACGCTCACTTAGCCAAACTGCTTCGGCAATAATGTCGGTTGGACGCCGAGAAACAAATGAACCACGAAAGGCTGGAATTGCGCAAAATGTGCATCTTCGATCGCAACCATTTGCAATCTTCAAAGGTGCATATGGTTTTGAATCGAGGCGAAGGCGAATCACATCTCCAGAACTAGATGACGCAATCAGCCTTTCAGCCGGAGCCTTTGGAGTGGAAAGTCTGCGATCTATTGGCACGTGGCTTTCAAGTTTTGCGCCACCCACGATTTTTGCCAGCGATTCACCGATGTTTTCATATTCATCAAATCCGAGAACTGCATCCGCATCTGGAATTTCAGCGGCAAGTTCTTTCCCGTAGCGCTCAGCCATGCAGCCAATAGCGACAACCGCTTTCACTACGCCGTCGGACTTTAAATCAGCTGTCTGCAAAATAGTTTGAATCGAATCAGTCTTTGCAGTTTCGACAAATCCGCAGGTGTTTACCAATACGGCACTAGCGTCGGATGGATTATCAACCAATTGCCAACCAGCATTCGAAAGTCTGGCGGCTAGCTCGTCGCTATCGGTTTCATTTCGTGCGCAACCGAGGGTGAGGATA
Source organism: Candidatus Nanopelagicales bacterium (assembly GCA_044341215.1). GTDB lineage: Bacteria > Actinomycetota > Actinomycetes > S36-B12 > UBA5976 > JAFMIT01. Next base: position 12,852 of record JBIISC010000010.1, read on the forward strand.
TGTACTGTCTTGGCTGCTTGACTCATAGTGCTTAGCCTACGAGTTGAATTTAGATTTACTGAACAGGGAAAGTAATCTCGACTGGCGAGCCAGGGCCACCTAGAAAACCAAGATTTTCGTCATTTACCACAACGTTGACAACGCCAGAATCGCCTATCACCAAAGAAATGCTAGTTGAGTCGGTTAATGTGATTGTGTCGCCAGCGTTTAGAAAACTTGAAAATAATGAATTACCGGCTGATCCACTAGCGGTGATCCAACTTCTACCACTGGCCTGCAAAACCAGAGAAACCCCCAGTGCATTTGGATTTGTATCGGTTGATTCGGATGGTCCTGGTGTGGTCGAGTCAGTCGGTGTTGCCGATTGACTAATGGTGACATCAGATTCAGGTATTGCATTGTCGGTCTTACCTGCAGACAGAACTGCGAAAACAGCAACCGCGACTACCGCAACTAACCCAACAATTAGATATGGAATTTTTGGATTACGTTTGTTCGGTAAAGCGCTTTTGCCTTGCTTGTCAAAAATATTCAACTCAGGTTGTTTAGATTTCACAACATTTTCGTAAGACATTGAATTATCGGGCAAGTCGGCATCAAAAAGTTCGAGCAATTCTGTTTCATTTGCATTGAGTGCATTTGCGATTAAACGGATTTGGTTTCGAATGAAAACTCGTAGATCTAATTTTTTCCAGTTCTCAGCTTCAATCGAAATAATTACATCTTTACGAAGTCTGGTTGAAGCAGCAACTTCTTCAATGGTGAGATTCTGCGCCTCGCGCAGCTGTTGAATACGAGCACCAACTGCCATTATTCACTCCCACCCTTGTTTCAGGTGGAATTGTAAATGCCCTTAAGAGTGGCTTAGCAAGTTATTTTGGTTGCAGACTGTCTAATACTTCATCTAATGCTTCAAGTGGAATTAGTACTTCCCGAGCTTTTGCGCCCTCTGAAGGGCCAACAATTCCCCGAACTTCCATTAAATCCATTAAGCGACCTGCTTTTGCAAAACCAATTCTAAGTTTTCTTTGCAACATAGATGTTGACCCCTGTTGCGCAGTGATAACTAACTCAACTGCGAGTAAAAGAGTGTCTAAGTCGTCCCCTATATCGGAATCAACTTGCGAATGTCGCGAGATAACTTGCGCAACATCTTCACGATATTCAGGTTCCGCTTGGGCTTTACAGTGCGAAACGACCTTGCGGATCTCAGCTTCGCTGACAAAGGCGCCTTGGACCCGCATCGCCTTACTTGCCCCCATAGGTAAAAACAGCGCGTCGCCCTGCCCGACCAGCTTGTCAGCCCCGGCTTGGTCCAAGATCACGCGGGAATCTGTGGAACTAGAAGTTGCGAAAGCTAGTCGGCTTGGCACGTTGGCTTTGATCAAACCCGTTACAACATCTACCGATGGCCTTTGAGTTGCAAGTACTAAGTGAATTCCAGCAGCTCTAGCTAACTGAGTAATTCGCACGATGCTATCTTCAACATCACGAGGTGCAACCATCATAAGGTCTGCAAGTTCGTCGACAATCACAAGCAGATATGGGTATGGCCGCAGAACTCGTTTGCTATCTGGCGGCAAAGAAACCTTTTTTTCTTTAACGGCTTTGTTGAAGTCGTCAATATGTCTAAACCCAAATGCTGCTAGATCGTCATAACGATGATCCATCTCTTTTACAACCCATTGCAAAGCTTCGGCTGCTTTCTTTGGGTTAGTGATAATTGGCGTAATCAAATGCGGAACACCTTCATAGGCTGCAAGTTCCACTCGCTTTGGATCTACTAGCACCATTCGAACTTCTTGCGGAGTGGCGCGCATCAGGATTGAAGTTATCAAAGCGTTAATACAGGAAGATTTTCCAGCACCAGTTGCGCCAGCCACAAGTAAATGCGGCATTTTCGCAAGATTCGCAATAACAAATCCACCTTCAACATCTTTGCCGACGCCGACTGCAAGTGAGTGCGAGTCGTTGGTGGCAAGTTTGCTACGCAAGACATCGCCAAGTGCAACTAATTCTCGATCGCTATTTGGAATTTCAATACCAACAGCCGACTTACCTGGAATTGGAGAAAGGATTCGAACATCAGAATTGGCTACTGCGTAAGAAATATTCTTTGAAAGTTGGGTGATTCTTTCTACTTTTACCCCAACGCCCAGTTCAACTTCATAACGAGTAACAGTTGGGCCACGTTGGATACCAACCACATTTGCATCAATATCAAATTCTGTAAAGACCGACATGAGCGCTTCTTTGACTGCGTCTGTTGCTTTGGTATTGGCTTTGGAAGCTGGGCCTTCACTTAGTAATTCAAGAGGCGGCAGTTTGTATGGAAGTTCTAGTGGTAATACCCCTGGTTTGTTTGATACAGCTGGAGTTGGCTGGGAAATAGTTTTGCGGACAAGTTCCAGCACAGCAGTGTCAGAGACTTCAGGCGCAGTTTCGTTTAGAACTACAACCGGAATTTCTTCAGTCGAATCTTCGTAGATTTCTTCCGGTATTTCGAATTTCTCGACTAAAGCAACTTCTTCAAAAGGAATATCGGCTTCATAGGTTTCTAATTCTGATTTGTCGGTGATTTCTTTTTGTGGAAGTTTTCCTTTAACGGCTCTAAACCCACCAATGATTTTTTCAGGAATACGCTTCAAAGGTGTTTTAGTAATTATTAAGATACCGAAGAACCAAATGATGACATAAAGAGTGGATGCCAAAACTACGCCACCAGCTGATGCGATTGGCGCACTTAGCAAGTAGCCAATAAATCCGCCAGCTTTATTCAGTACTCCTGCGCCATCACCTGGTGTTGGAATTTCTTTGTAAATGTGCCACAGCGAAATCATTGAAAGGACTGCTGCTGTTCCACCGACACTTACTCGGCCAGTGTTAGCTGAATCATCTGGATGTCGTAGAACCCGAATTGCTAAAACTAAAATCAAAACTGGAATCAACACGTCGAATGCGCCGACCAAACTTGTCACAACCATTCCAACAAAAGCGACTAGCCAATTTTCAACACCGAACCAAACTGAGGTAGCAATAGAAACTGCTAGTGCCACTAGTGCAAGTCCGATGCCATCGCGGCGATGCTCTGGATCTAATCCTTTTGCATCCTCACCAATTGAACGGGCCACACTTCCAACTGCGTGACCAATGCCAACCCACACGGATTTAAGGCCTCGGCCAATTGCTCCAAGGAATCTGGATGCGCCACCGGTCGTTGAGCGCGAAGTGGATTTTCGGGCGCGCTTGGGGGAAGGTCTTTTTGTCGCCATAAGGGCTAAATGTAGCCAGCAGTTTGTGCGTAAGTCCGACTTTTTTGTTCGTGTCTGAAGGTTTTAGAAGGTCAGGCTTCGATTACTACTGGCACAATCATTGGTCGGCGGCGATGTGCTTCATTTACCCACTTGCCAAGAATTCTTCTAGTTAGTTGTTGAAGTTGCAGTTGATCGGTCATGCCCTCACGCAACGCTGCTTCTAAACCATTTCGGACCAGGATGATGACTGGATCAAAGATTGAATCGTCTTCCGCGAATCCGCGGGCGTGAATCTCAGGGCCTACAACCACTTTCTTGGTTTGTGAATCAACTGCTACTACGCAGGAGATGAAACCTTCTTCACCCAAAATTCGACGGTCTTTAAGCGACACCTCAGAGATGTCACCAACAGATGCGCCGTCAACATAAACATATCCGCAAGGCACTGCGCCAACTATCCGCGCTTTACCATTTGCTAAATCAACGACTACGCCGTCTTCAGCTATTACAACATTTTCTGGCTTGACTCCAGACTTGATTGCTAAGTTTGCGTTTGCCCGCAAATGGCGAGGTTCTCCGTGTACTGGTAAAACATTTTTCGGCTTCACAATATTGTATGCATATAGCAATTCACCTGATGCAGCGTGACCAGAGACATGGACTAAGGCATTACCTTTGTGAACAACCTGAGCACCCAATCGCATCAAACCATTTATCACACGATTTACTGAGTTTTCATTACCAGGAATTAAAGACGAAGCCAAAACCACTGTGTCATTTTGTGTAATCGCAATTTTGTGATCACGGCTTGCCATCCTTGAAAGCGCAGCCATCGGTTCACCTTGTGAACCAGTGCTAATCAGAACAACTCGCTTGTCAGGAATCTCTTCAATGCTGTCGTTAGAAATTAAAACACCGTTCGGGATATTCAAGTAGCCAAGTTCTTTAGCCAAATTCATGTTTCGCACCATTGACCGACCAATGAATGCAATTTGCCGGTTATGTAATACTGCAGCATCGATTACTTGTTGAATCCGATGCACATGCGATGCAAATGAAGCCACCACAATTCGACCTGGTGCTCGCGCAAATACGCGGTCAAGAACTGGGATGATGTCGCTTTCGCTCGATACAAATCCAGGGACTTCAGCATTTGTGGAATCCACCATAAACAAATCGACACCCGCGTCGCCTAAGCGAGCGAATGTGTTTAGGTCAGTGATTCGACCATCTAAAGGTAACTGGTCCATCTTGAAATCGCCAGTGTGTAAAACCACACCAGCTTTGGTTTTAACCGCGACTGCGACGGCATCTGGAATTGAGTGGTTTACGGCAACAAACTCAAGGTCGAATTCGTCAATTGATATTTCGTCACCTTCACGCACTTCGTTTAGCTTTGGACTAATGCGATGCTCTTGTAGCTTGGCATTCAAAAAAGCTAGTGTGAGTTTGGTTCCGTAGATTGGAATGTCTACTCGATTGCGCAAAAGATAAGGAACAGCGCCAATGTGATCTTCGTGGCCATGGGTTAAAACCAAACCCACAATATCTTGCCAACGATCTTCGAGATAAGAAAAATCTGGCAGAATTAAATCAACACCAGGTTGACTTTCTTCTGGGAATAAAACTCCGCAGTCAATAATTAGAATTTTTCCATTGATTTCAAAGCAAGTCATATTTCGGCCAATTTCGCCCAGGCCACCAAGCGCAATAACGCGAAGTGTGTTGGCCGCTAGCGCTGGAGGCGCATTTAAATCAGAATGCGACAAAATCACAGCTGAAAGCCACCTGCTCGTAAATCGAGTTTTAGTTGATCGCGCAAGGATTGGTTTGCTGCCACAAGTGGCAATCTGAGTGCTCCGCCACCTGAGCGACCTAACAAGTCGAGTGCAGCTTTAACCATGATTGCGCCGCCGGCTTTTGTCATGATGCCAGTTGTGATTGGAACCATGTCAAGGTTTATCTGTTTTGCTTTTTCAACATCGCCAGCACGATATGCCGCGGCCATTGCTTGGAATCTATCAGCGACAAGATGTCCTGTAACGCTAACAAATCCGATTGCACCGACTGCTAATAACGCGAGGTTTAATCCGTCATCACCAGAGTAATAAGGCAAACCAGTTGCCTTCATTACTTGCTGTGCAGCAAATGGGTCAGCTTTAGCATCTTTGTTGGCAACAATCCGCGGATGTTCGGCAAGTTTGATTAATGATTCAGTTGTGATCTGAATACCAGCACGACCAGGAATGTCATATGTCATTACACCTAAGTCGGTTGCGTCAGCTACAGCTTGGAAATGTGCGACGACACCTTCTTGTGGTGGTTTGTTGTAATAAGGGCAAACAACTAGCAAACCATTTGCGCCAGCTTTCTGCGCATCTTTTGCATGTTGCACAGAGTCGGCAGTGTCGTTATTGCCAACACCAGCAACCACATGAATTGAATCACCAACTGCTTCGCGGACAACTTTCACAAGTTGGGCTTTTTCTTCTGGTGCTGTGGTTGGAGCTTCACCAGTGGTGCCGTTTACGACAATGCCGTCATTGCCTAGTTTTACTAAATCAATAGCGAGGGCAGCTGCTTGGTCAAAGTCGATCTCCAAATTAGCCTTGAAAGGTGTGACCATCGCTGTGAGCATGGTGCCGAATGGCATTTCCTTTGTTGATTTTGGAGACATAAATACCTCTTAAGGTGCTACTCGACCGTTTTTAACGAATGCCGCATGCGTGATTGGCATAAGTTTTGACCATTCTGCTTCGTACTTCTCGCCCACCATCTCGATTTCTCGTTGTGGGAATGAAGGGTACTTACTGTCATCGCTCTTTGTGCGAAGCGACAAGAAGTTCATCATTGCACGAGCATTCATTGTGACATAAGCGCTTGAGTAAATTGTTAAAGGCAAGACGATGCGAGCAACTTCACGCGCAACTCCAGCATCTAGCATTTTTTGGTAAGCGTCGTAGGCAGTTTCACATGCTCGCTTAGTTTCTTCAGTAACAATGTCGAATTGCTCTTTAGTTCCTTCGACAAATTCATACGCACCTGGTTTACCAATCTGAACCAAGCGACGTTCTACTGAAGGTGTGTAAAAAACTGGTTCAAGAACTTTGTATCTTCCACTTTCTTCGTTGTAAGAAGCGATGCGGTGTCGGAAGTGTTCGCGCCACATGAATATCGGTGCTTGAACGAAAAATGTCATTGAGGAGTGCTCAAATGGGCTACCGTGGCGGTCGCGCATGAGGTAATCGATTAAGCCTCGCGAACGTTCAGGATCTGTTGCAACATCATCCAGGCTTTGTTCGCCTTTAGTTGATACTCGAGCCGCCCAAATCACATCTTCATCAGATGCGGCCGCCTTCACAAGTTCAACAGTTACATCACTTCTAAATCTAATTTGTTCGCTAGTCACGGGTATTTCCTCCTAGAGCCAAGCCTACCCGTGAGCCTTAGCGAACCCTCGTAGTCCTGCGCCGTGGTTCGAGGCAGATCGGGAACTATGGAAGTAAATGTGATTGGGGCAAGCGAGAAGCAATCGTGACGGGCTTGTGAGGGAAACGAGAGGAACGGTGAGTTAAGTGCATCCACTGTGAACAATCACAGTAATAACCGAGGGGAGGAAACAATGCCACTATCCGTATTTGTAATTGCAGACAGCCCAGCTCAACAGCGCGATGTTTGTAAAATCTACGACACTGCAGGATTTCGGACATATAGCCACCAAGAAAATCAAAATCCAATAAACGCCCTTTACCAAGCTCAACCAGATGTCGTCGTGATGGCAACTGAGAATGGGATTGGAAATGCATTGGCAATCTGTCAACAAGTTAGGGCCCAATTGGATGTGCCCGTTATTGTTTCACCGAAGTATCATGATGAAGTAGAAGAAATTAGTTGCCTTTCAGCTGGCGCCGATGATTACATTGCAAGAGATCGCAATCAACGTATTTTGGTAACTCGAACCACTGCTGTTATAGGCAGAGAAAAAGCCAGGTTGAATCCAGTAAGAAATGTACTGGTGCATAAAGACCTAAAAGTTAGCATCGATAATCGCCTGACAATGATTGGTGAGCGAATTTTGGACTTAACGCGAACCGAATTTGAACTGTTGGTGATTTTGATGCACAACAAACACAGAGTTGTTAACCGCCAAGAACTACTAGACCGCGTCTGGGGAACTTGGTTTGGTGACGACCATTTATTGGAAGTGCATATTTCTAGATTGCGCCGCAAGATTGAGATTAACGGTGGGCCTCGAATCGCCATTGCTGTGCGCGGAGTTGGGTATCGGCTAGATGTTGGCCATATTCCTATCTAGAACAAATAATTAAACAAACAGCCGAACTATGCTTTCGCCATGTTCTTTTCAGATGAACCGATAATCACTCGTCGAAAAATCATTCGCGATGCGGTTGGAATTGGTCTTGGAACAGCAACCTACGGATTGTCGTTTGGTGCTTTGGGGATTGCAACTGGTTTGTCTTTGATTGAAACCCAGTTGCTATCTCTAATCATGTTTACTGGCGCTTCCCAATTCGCACTAGTTGGCACACTTGCAGCGGGTGGTGGTGCAATCTCTGCAGTTTCTGCCGCTTCCCTACTCGGTGTGCGCAACCTTGCTTATGCTGTGAGGAATAACACTTTACTAAAACCTCACGGCCTGCAAAGAATACTTGGAGCACAATTCACTATCGACGAATCAACTGCAATGGCACTTGGGCATGAAAAAGGAGTTGACGGCGAAGCTGGAGCGAAGTTTGCATTTTGGGCAACCGGAACTAGCGTTTTTGTTTTCTGGAATATCGCAACATTTTTAGGTGCAATCGCAATTTCACTTGTGGGAAATCCGAACACCCTTGGTTTAGATGCCGCAATCGCAGCCGGATTCATAGCTTTGCTGTGGCCGCAAATTAACAGCAAGTTCACTTTGCTAGTGGCCGTCATCAGTGCAGTAGTAGCAATAGTAGCCATTCCTCTTGTGCAACCAGGTATTCCGATCTTGCTTGCTGGGTTTGTTGCAGCGATTTTGGCTTGGGTTAAGGCGATGAAGAACAATGACTGAATTCTTCTGGCCAGTAATTATCGCTTCATTAATTGCGTTCGCATTGAAGTTTGCAGGATTTCTAGTTCCCCGCGCGATATTGGAACATGATTTATTTAGGAAGATTATTCCGATACTTCCAATCGGCATGTTGTCAGGTCTTATCGCTGTGCAAGTTTTAGCGGAGAAACAAACAATTGTTTTTGATGGTCGACTAATTGGCGTTGCGGTTGGTATCTTCGCTTTAGTAATGAGAGCGCCATTTATCGTCGTTGTAGTACTTGCGGCATTTGTTACCGCAATTGGCAGAGCAAAAGGCTTGTGGATTTAGAAAGCTGAACGGAAAAGTTTTTCAGCTTTGCGCATTGCCTCACGTGCTCGTTTTCTATCACGAGATTCATCATATGCAAGAGCGACTCGAAACCAAGCTCGCCATGAATCCGGATTTTGTTCTACCTCTTTTGAAACAGTTGTGAATCGCAGATCTGCTGCTTCCTTTTCGGTTTGACCGGATGTGGTGTGAGGCAAATCATCTGGCAGCAATTCTTGTTCCGCCTCAAGGACGGACGACATCTGCGAAATATGAAGACCGAAAAGGATTTCACGGATAATTAGTAAAGCCGAGATAGAAACCACAACAAGGATTGATATTGAAAATGCGAAAGCTAGTGGTGAATTTTTTTCACCTATTTGCTGAGCTCGTACTGAACTAATGGCCAAGTATCCAAGGCACGCGGCTGAAATTGCCACGACTGCAATTTTGCTCTTCACGGTTATTTAAGACCGAGGTACTTGTCTAGTCCAATAGTTAACCCAGGATGTTCGAACACTCCTCGCACACCTGCAAGAACTCCGGGCATGTATGCGCTTCGATCAAAGGAATCATGGCGGATCGTGAAGAGTTCGCCGGTGTCACCGAAGATTACTTCTTGATGTGCAACGAGCCCACGAAGTCGAACTGAATGAATTGGAACGCCCTCAACACTTACGCCTCGAGCGTCCATGTATTTTGCTTCAGTTGCGTCTGGTTGCGCTGGCATCTTTGCAGACTTTCTCGCATTAGCGATGGCTTTTGCTGTGTGAACCGATGTTCCTGAAGGTGCATCAATTTTGTCTGGGTGATGGAGTTCAACAATTTCAACTGATTCAAAGAATCGAGTTGCTTCGCTTGCAAAACGTGTCATCAAGATTGCACCAATGCTGAAGTTAGGTGCAATCAATATTCCAGTTTTAGGACTTTCGGTTGACCACTTTTGAACCTGTGCAATTCGCTCATCAGTAAAGCCAGTGGTGCCAACAACTGCATGAACACCATTTTGAATCAGCCAATCAAGGTGGTTCATAACTACATCTGGAGTTGTGAAATCCACAACTACGTTTGCACCTTCGCTAGCTAAAGTTGAAACCACATCACCAGCATCAAGCGCGGCCACTAGTTTCATATCTGGAGCTTCGCTAATTGCTTTACAAACAGCAGCGCCCATTCGGCCCTTTGCGCCGAGCACACCCACACGTAGGACCATGTCAGGTCACCTTTCGCTTGATTGAGGACTGGAATTCTCTAACAGACTTGTAAGGACCTGCAACACCCAAGATTGGTTTTTGAGTGAATAGATAGTCAATTGCTTGATGGATTTCTTCACTTGTCACTGCATCAACTCGCTGCAATATTTGATCTACCGGCGGTAATTCGCCGGTAATAAGTTCAGCTTTTGCAATTCGAGTCATGCGACTGGTGGTGTCCTCTTGACCTAAGACCAGGCCGCCGCGCAATTGGCCTTTGCCGCGCTGAATTTCGGAGTCTGAAATGCCGTGTTTTAAAAGATCGCTCAGAGTTGTTTCAATTACTTCAACAGCTTGACCCATTTTTTTAGGCGTCGAGCCAGTGTAGATTCCAAAATAACCTGTGTCAGCAAAACTATTTAGAAATGAATAAACCGTGTAGGCAAGGCCACGTTTTTCGCGCACCTCTTGGAACAATCGCGATGACATTCCACTACCAAGTACTGAGTTCATTACTCCGACTGCATATCGTCGCGAATCAGCCCGTGCGAATGCTGGAACTCCCCAGACCAAATGTGCTTGCTCAGTATCTCGAGTTACTAACTTGATTTGAGTTTGCGGGGTAAAGCTCTTTCGCGACTTGCGGCGTTCGCTTGGAAGTGTATTGCCGGCAAGCTTAGGTTTAAAACCTTTCTTAACTGCTGCTACAACTTCGGCATGGTCAATTGCCCCAGCCACAGAAATCACTAAATGATTTGGTTTGTAGTGGTTCTTGTAAAACTTCCAAACGCTGTCACGTTGTGCAGCTTTAATTGTTTTAACAGTTCCAAGAATTGGTCGACCTAAATCTGAATCGCCAAACAGCGCTTTGTTGAATGCTTCATGCGCATTATCTGCGTAGTCATCTTCATACTTAGCAATTTCTTCCAAGATAACTTTTTGTTCCTGTTTGAAATCTGCTGGTGTGATAATTGAGTTTGTCAGCATGTCCGAAAGGATTTCAATACCAAGCGCCATGTCTTGATCTAATACCTTCACGTAGTAGCAGGTGTATTCCTTACTAGTGAAAGCGTTCATCTCACCACCAACCGAATCAATTGGTGACGAAATATCTAATGCATTTCTTGTGTGAGTACCTTTAAAAAGTAAATGCTCTAGGAAATGTGCAGAGCCAGCCATCTCAGGTGTTTCATCGCGGGAACCAACCCCAGCCCACATGCCGATTGCTACTGAGCGCACACCAGGAATGTATTCAGTAATTACGCGCAAACCACCTGGCAAAACTGTCCGTTTAACAACCGAACCATCTTCATTTTTTTGCAGGACCGTTGTCGAACCAATCTTCTGCAAACGCGCAGAAGGCAGGGGTGAATCCCCTGCCTTCTGTCGCTTATTAGAACTCATTATTCAGAATCGGCTTTTTCTGCTTTGTCGCCATCTTCATCAACAACTGCAAGTGACAACTTGCCGCGTTGATCGATTTCTGCGATTTCAACATAGATTTTCTGGCCAATGCTGACAACTTCATCCACATTTTCAACGCGCTTGCCGCCGGCAAGTTTGCGAAGTTGGGTGATGTGCAACAAACCATCTTTTCCAGGAAGGAGTGAAATGAAAGCACCGAAAGCTGCAGTCTTAACCACAGTTCCCATGAATCGTTCACCAACTTCTGGCATGGTTGGATTTGCAATTGCATTAACTGCTTGGCGTGCTGCTTCAGCAGAAGCACCATCGCTTGCACCAATGTAGACAGTGCCGTCATCTTCAATTGAAAGATCTGCACCAGTGTCTTCTTGGATCTGATTGATGACTTTACCCTTTGGCCCAATCACTTCACCGATCTTGTCAACTGGAATCTTCACAGAGATGATTCGTGGAGCATATGGAGACATTTCATCTGGTGCATCAATTGCTTGCGCCATAACATCAAGAATCGTCAATCGAGCATCGCGAGCTTGGGTTAGTGCACCTGCAAGAACTGATGCAGGAATGCCATCAAGTTTGGTATCCAACTGCAATGCAGTTACGAATTCTCTTGTGCCAGCAACTTTGAAGTCCATGTCACCGAATGCATCTTCTGCGCCAAGGATGTCGGTGATTGCAACGTATTCACGCTTGCCATCAACATCATCCGAAATCAGACCCATTGCAATACCAGCAACCGGAGCCTTCAAAGGCACGCCAGCGTTAAGTAGTGACATGGTTGATGCGCAAACTGAACCCATTGAAGTTGAGCCATTTGATCCAAGTGCTTCAGAAACCTGACGAATTGCGTAAGGGAATTCTTCACGTGAAGGCAATACCGGAACAAGAGCACGTTCTGCCAATGCGCCGTGACCAATTTCGCGACGTTTTGGCGTACCGACTCGACCAGTTTCACCAGTTGAGTAAGGCGGGAAGTTGTAGTTGTGCATATAGCGCTTTGAGGTTTCAGGCGACAAAGTATCTAACTGCATCTCCATCTTCAACATATTCAATGTGGTAACACCCATGATTTGGGTTTCGCCACGTTCGAACAAAGCTGAACCATGTGTGCGAGGAATAACAGCAACTTCAGCTGACAACTGACGAATGTCAGAGATTCCACGACCATCAATACGGACTTTGTCACGCAAAACTCTTTGACGGACAACTTTCTTTGTCACACTTCGTAGAGCAGCTGCAATTTCTTTTTCGCGGCCATCGAATTGTCCAGCCAATTGGCCGACTACATCTTCTTGAATGCGATCTAGTTCAGATTCACGTTCAGCTTTTGAAACAATTTTCATTGCCTTCAAAATTGCATCGTTAGCAATTTTTTCAACAGCTTTGTATGCATCATCTTGGTAATCCAAGAACACTGGGTATTCTTGAGTTTCGCGAGCAGCTTGTGCAGCAAGTTTTGCCTGTGCTTCACAAATAATCTTGATAAAGCCCTTAGCGGCATCTAGACCTTCGGCAACTACTTCTTCAGTTGGCGCTTTTGCGCCATCTTTAACCAAACGAAGAGTTGAGCTAGTTGCTTCTGCTTCCACCATCATGATTGCAACATCTTTGTCAATAATGCGGCCAGCAACAACCATGTCGAAAACTGCGTCTTCAAGTTGTGCATGTTCAGGAAATGCAACCCATTGGCCTTTAATCAAAGCAACGCGAACGCCACCGATTGGACCAGAGAATGGCAATCCTGCTAATTGAGTCGACATAGACGCCGCATTGATTGCAATTACGTCATACAAGTGCTGTGGGTTTAATGAAAGTACGGTGACAACAACTTGAATTTCGTTTCGCAAACCTTTAACGAATGCTGGACGAAGTGGTCGGTCGATTAGACGGCAAGTAAGAATTGCATCTTCGGTTGGACGGCCTTCGCGACGGAAGAACGAACCTGGGATACGGCCAGCTGCGTACATTCTTTCTTCAACATCCACAGTAAGTGGGAAGAAGTCGAATTGATCTTTTGGTGATTTAGATGCAGTTGTTGCTGAAAGCAACATTGTCTGATCATCAAAATAGACAACTGCTGAACCTGTTGCTTGACGTGCAAGACGACCGGTTTCGAAACGGATACGACGAACGCCAAATGCGCCGTTGTCGATCACTGCTTCTGAGGTAAAAACTTCGGGACCCGTCATGGGTTCCCTCCTTTGTAATGATAGGAGGCCCAGGTGTCCGTTGAGATCGAATCGTCGATCGAAGCACGCGAAGTTATTTCGAATGCCACTACCGAGGACCGACCCAAAAGGCACATCTAGGCCTCATTGCGGTGATTTCTATATTTAATTTTGGTAGCCACCCTCCCTCGCGGGTGGATGGCCATTACAAACTATCGACGGATACCAAGACGTTCGATAAGAACGCGGTAACGGTTGATGTCAATCTTTTGCAGGTATTGCAATAGACGACGACGGCGACCAACTAGCAGAAGCAATCCGCGACGGCTGTGGTGATCGTGTTTGTGAGTCTTGAGGTGTCCAGTTAGGTGATTGATACGCGCTGTAAGAATCGCAACCTGAACTTCTGGGCTGCCTGTGTCACCTTCGGTGCGCGCATAATCAGCCATTAATTGTTGTTTGTCATCAGACATTGTTTTATCTCTCGCGAACGCGGGTAAATTGTCACGAATGGCTAAGGCGTTCGACTCGCTCATCGTCTTGCTAATTGCTAGCTGGCCAAGATTACTCTCAATGTGAGTGTGAGCCCAAATCGAAAAACCTACAGATTCAGGGCAATTCGGGCGTGAGAGACGTCTTCATGCATGGCTGCGATCAGCTCATCTAAACTGCCAAAAGCCAACATTGGGCGGATTTTGCTCACAAAATCAACTGCTACAGACACGCCATAGAGGTCTAGGCCGGTTTGATCGATTGCAAAAGCTTCAACTACTGGCTCAAGCACATCGCTAAATGTTGGGTTTGTACCGACAGAAATTGCCGCTGGATAGGTCTGGTGAGTCTCCAAATTGGTTAGCCAGCCTGAATAAACGCCACTGGCCGGGATTGCTTGTGGGACTTGTGCAATGACATTTGCAGTTGGAAAGCCCAACTCCCTGCCACGCTGCTTACCAATCTGCACGATTCCTTCATAACGGAATTTTCGTGAAAGCAATTTGTTTGCACTTTCGATTTCACCGCTTGATATCAATTCACGAATTCGAGTTGAAGATACCCGTTCACCTGATTCACTAATTTGATCAACTTCAGTAACTTCGATACCAGCTTCGCGAAGTGTCGTGGCGTTGCCAGCGGCTCCTTTACCAAATCTAAAACCTTTTCCAACTACTACATGTACCGCTTTAAGATCTTTCAACAGTAAATTATTTATGAAATCTTCAGGAGATTGGCTTGCCCGTGCTGAATCGAAAACACAGACATAAACTGAAGCAATTCCTAAGTACTTTAATAATTCAATTCGTCGCTCTAAGGTGGAAAGAGAGTCTATTTTCATCCCTCTAATTACACTCATCGGATGCGGACTGAAAGTCAATGCAATCGGTTGCAAGTTATGTTCTTTGGCAATTTTTATGGTTTCTCGAACTAAAGCCTGGTGACCGTTGTGGACACCATCAAAAACACCAATTGTGACAACTGCATTCATACGAAAACTCTAGTCCCCGAGCTCAGTCGTTAAAACTGCCCGATATGAAAGTTCAAGGGATTCATTCTTTTCAACAATTGCCATAATTTGGGAATCAAAGGCAATGGCTGAAACGCCATTTTCATCAACCAGGTCGCTTGGTAATGGCTTACCAAAAGTAATTTCCAGTGCAACTTCCCGGCTTACGTGTGTGAAAGGTAAGACTTTCGTGGTCGCAGTAAACATATCAATTAATTGAAAATCTATCAATTGAAAATCACTGTCTAAAGAATCCGCAATCGAAATAGCAAAAGGCGCAACTAAAGTTCTATGTAGTGCAGTCAGATGACCACCCACCGACAACATTTCGCCGGCGTCACGGGCAATAGAACGAATATATGTTCCAGCAGAGCACTTGACTCGAATTCTTACGTCAACAAATGGATCAAGTCGAGAGATCTCAATAATTTCGCATTCAAATATCTCAACATCTTTTGGCTTTAACTCAAACTCAACGCCTTCGCGCACTAGCGCATGTGCTCGCTTGCCATCTACTTTTTTGGCAGATACTTTCGATGGGACTTGGGAAATCTTTCCGCTAAATTTGCTAAATATTGAAACTATCGTTTCATCATCGATGTGAGATGCATCTGTGGTGGTAACAACTTCGCCATCAGCATCGTCAGAGACTGTGCTTTGTCCCAGTCGAACAGTTGCTTCGTATTCTTTGATTCCGGCAACAACAAAATCCAACAAGCGAGTTGCTTGATTCACACCAATAACTAGCACACCAGTTGCCATTGGATCGAGAGTTCCCGCGTGACCAACTTTGCGCGTGCCAAGTTTCTTACGAACAGCCGCCACAACATCGTGTGAAGTGACTCCTTGCGGCTTATCAATCACGATTATTCCGCTATCGCTAAAAGACATTTTTATTCAGATTCAGGACGTTTGTATGGATCTGCCTCGCCAGCAAATTTTGCACCGACCGCCTGTTCGTGCACCTTGGCGTCATTTGCTGCTGCTGTTTCCAACAACGCATTTATATGTGCAGCTGTTTCTGGAAGTGCATCTGGGATGAAAGTAAGTGAAGGTGTGTGTTTCATACCTAATCTCTTGCCCATTTCAGTTCGAATCACACCTTTTGCAGAATTCAAAGCAATCAAGGTGTTTTCGCGAGCATCATCGTCACCAAGCACGGTGAAAAAAACTGTTCCTTCGCGCAAATCTGAAGTTAGCCGAGCTGCGGTGAATGTGACAAAGCCGATTCGCGGATCTTTAATCCGCATTTCTACTGTCTCTGCCACAATCACCAAAATACGTTCAGCGATTTGTCTAGCCCGAGCAACGTCGGCCATGTCACACCTTCTTTAGTTATTGGAAGTTAAGCGCGTGGCTTTTCTACCATTTCCCAAGTTTCAATAATGTCTTCAGGTTTGATGTCATTGAAGCTTCCAAGTCCGATACCACACTCGAATCCTTCACGAACTTCGGTGGCGTCATCTTTGAAGCGGCGCAATGATTCGATTGTTAAATTGTCTGCAACTACGATGCCATCGCGCACCAAACGAGCTTTGGTGTTTCGCTTGATGGTGCCATTGCGGACGATGCAACCTGCAATCGTTCCGACCTTTGAAGATTTAAAGACGTCTCGAACTTCGGCACTACCCAATTCAGATTCAGCAAATTCTGGCTTGAGCATGCCTTTAAGTGCCTGCTCAATCTCATCGATTGCTGCATAAATAACTGAGTAGAAGCGAATTTCAACGCCTTCGCGTTCTGCCAAGTCGCGAACCTGTCCTTCTGGGCGGACATTGAAGCCGATGACGATTGCATCAGATGCAGCTGCCAAAGTGACGTCACTTTGGTTGATTGCACCAACACCGCGGTGGATCACACGAAGTTCAACTTCTTGATTTCCAACATCGATTTTCAACAATGCATCTTCGAGTGCTTCAACTGAACCTGAAACGTCACCCTTAATTATGAGTTTAAGTTCTTCAACGTCACCCTTTTCAACTGCTTCCAAGAAATCTTCCAGTGTGCGACGAGCGCGACGCTTAGCTA
Organism: Candidatus Nanopelagicales bacterium; assembly: GCA_044341215.1. GTDB lineage: Bacteria > Actinomycetota > Actinomycetes > S36-B12 > UBA5976 > JAFMIT01. The sequence continues at coordinate 29,769 of JBIISC010000010.1, forward strand.
GCTGAGCGTTACGTTCACGAGCTGCACGAGTTTGTGCAATCTGACGTGCGATGCGATCTTCTGCAACTACAAGGAATGAGTCACCAGCTCCTGGAACGGTACTTAAACCAAGAACCTGAACGGCGCGAGATGGACCAGCTTCAGTAAGTTGGTTTCCATTCTCATCCAGCATTGCTCGAACACGACCGAATGCTTCACCTGCGACAATTGAATCGCCGGCGCGCAAAGTTCCGCGTTGGACAAGTACGGTTGCAACTGGACCACGTCCGCGGTCAAGGTGAGCTTCAATCGCAATACCTTGGGCATCAGTAGTTGGATTTGCGCGCAAGTCGATTGCGGCATCAGCAGTTAACAGCACAGCATCAAGTAATGCGGCAATTCCGTCACCATTTTTTGCTGAAACATCGACGAACATAACGTCGCCACCAAATTCTTCGGCGAGCAAACCGTATTCTGTTAATTGGGTGCGTACCTTCATTGGGTCTGCACCTTCTTTGTCGATCTTGTTGACTGCAACCACAATTGGAACATCAGCAGCTTGCGCGTGATTCAATGCTTCAATTGTTTGCGGTTTAACTCCATCATCGGCGGCGACCACCAAGACTGCAATGTCTGTGACCTTCGCACCACGGGCACGCATTGCGGTAAACGCTTCGTGACCAGGTGTATCGATGAATGTAATTGCGCGTTCGATGCCTTCATGCTGACTTATGGCTTGATATGCACCAATATGTTGCGTAATACCACCAGCTTCGCCAGCAACAACATTTGTATTACGGATAGCGTCAAGCAAACGAGTTTTACCATGATCAACGTGACCCATAACTGTCACAACTGGTGGACGAGGTGCAAGATCTTCGTCGGTCTCTTCAACTTCACCGAATTCAAGATCGAACGTTCCTAGCAATTCACGATCTTCTTCTTCTGGCGAAACAACTTCAACTTCATATTGAAGTTCACTTCCAAGAAGTTTTAGCGTGTCATCATCAACCGATTGAGTTGCATTAACCATTTCCCCAAGTTTGAACATAATCGTCACAAGAGCTGCTGGGTTTGCACCTATCTTCTCGGCGAAATCTGTAAGTGATGCGCCGCGAGGCAAACGAACTGTTGCACCGCCACCAAGTTGAATTGAAACTCCACCTAATACTGGGGCTGTTAAGTTGTCGAATTCTTGACGCTTGGTGCGTTTTGATTTCTTAGCCTTTGATCCGCCTGGCTTACCGCCACGACCAAATGCGCCGGCAGCATTACCGCGTCCGCCAGTTCCACCGCCCGGCCGCGCTGGACCTCCGGTAGTTGGTGCACCTGTTGATGGGAAACCACCTGGGCGCGAACCGCCGCCTGCGCCACCTGGACGACCTGCGCCGCCTGGACCACCTGAGCGTTGACCTTGACCTGCGCCGCCTGGACCACCAGTGCGTTGACCTTGACCTGGGCCACCGGGACGACCTGCGCCGCCTGGACCACCGGGGCGTTGACCTTGACCTGGGCGTGGTGGCATTCCTTCGCGAGTGCCACCCTCACGGGCTGCACCTTCACGTGGTGGACGTTCTGATGTGCGACCCATACCTGAACCTGAAGTTCCAAACGGATTATTACCAGGTCGTGGGGTGCGACCCATACCTGAGCCTGAAGTGCCAAAAGGATTATTACCAGGACGCGGCCCCATTGGACGTGGCGGCATAGATCCTGGATTTGAAGCTGGTGGGGTTGAAGGAGTTCCAGGAGCTGGTGGCGTGCTGAATGTTGCTGCTGCCGGACCTTTAGGTGCTTTTGGTTTTTCTTCAACTGGTTTTGCAACTTCAGTTTCAACAACTGGTTTTGCAACTTCTACTTTAACTTCTTCTACAACTTCTGATTTTGCAGTTTTAGTTGCCGCTTTCTTGACTGCTTTCTTGGCAGCAGGTGCAGCTGTATCTGATGCAGGTTTTGCATCAGGGAACTCTGCACGAAGTTTGCGAGCAACTGGGGCTTCAATGGATGATGATGCGCCTTTGACGAATTCACCTAACTCAGCGAGTTTGGCAATTACAATTTTGCTATCAACACCGAGATCTTTTGCGATCTCATATATCCGGACCTTAGACAATGTCTCTTCCTTGTTCGGCCCGGAGAACTAAAAACTAGTGACCAGGCGCCTTTAAAAGTACGACCATTTTGGACGTACTCATTTGTTACTCATCGGGATTTCATTCCTGACACGCTCCGTTTTGCGTATGAGTGGCTATGGACGAAAAAAGTTTCGCACATCTGAAACATCCACTTTCTTTCGAAAACTCCGATCGAAAGCCGAATGGTTCATCGCTGCCTCAAAACAATCTTGGCTCTGATGCACGTATGCACCGCGACCATCTTGTTTTGCTTCTTTGTCGACCTTTAATTGCGAGCCGATAAGAACAAGGCGTACAAGACCTTTTTTTGCTGACCGCTTCCGACATCCCACACAGGTGCGAAGTGGCAGATTTGATTCAGCGGACACGAATGCTACCCCTGAATCACTGGCATTTGAGCCGATTGTGAGTAAGAAGGGTCAGCATCTGAGCGAATATCAATCTTCCAGCCAGTCAAACGGGCGGCCAAGCGAGCATTTTGGCCCTCTTTGCCAATCGCCAAAGACAGCTGGAAATCGGGTACAAAGACGCGAGCGTGGCGCGCTTCAAGGTCAGTTATGTCCACTCGGGCAACTCTGGCTGGTGACAAGGCAGATGCCAAGAATTTTGCTGGATCGTCTGAATAATCAACGATGTCTATTTTTTCACCATTAAGTTCATTAACTACTGCATTAACCCGCGAGCCCATTGGTCCGATGCAACTTCCCTTTGCAGCCACCTGTGGATTGTGACTTAGAACTGCAATCTTCGTACGGGCTCCTGCTTCTCGGGCCACTGCAACTATCTCGACAGTTCCATCAGCAACTTCCGGTACTTCAAGTGCAAACATTTGTTTTACTAAAGCTGGATGTGTTCTCGAAACTACAACGACCATTCCATTTGCAAGTTGTCGTACGGCCACCAAAATAACTCGGATGCGCGAACCATGGGTGTATTTTTCCGTTGGGACTTGTTCAGCTGGTGGCATTTGAGCTTCAATTTTACCCAAATCAACAAATACCATTTTCGGATCGGAACCCTGCTGGATTACGCCATTGATCATGGAGCCGATTTGATTTTCTAACTCAAGTGATTGAACAGCGTCACTGGCTTTACGGAATTTGTCGGTCAACACTTTACGAGTGGTTTGCGAAGCAATGCGATCAAAGCCAACAGGAGTGTCATCCACTTCGCCGATATAGTTTCCTTCTGCATCTTTCTCAGTAATCAAAACACTCACAGTGCCAAGTTCTAGGTCTAATACAACTCGGACTCTTTTACCCTCGACAAAGTAAGAAATAAATTCACCAGGTTTAGGTGTATCGGTTATTGCACCTTTTAGCCTCAAATAGGCGATCATCAGCGCTTCTTCGATTGAGGGAATTACGCTTTCAATTGGCATATCCAGGCTCTGCGTGATTGAACGCAGTTGGGTCATATCAATCTTCATCTGATTCCAACTTCTTAAATGCAATCTGCAAAATCGCATTCTTAACCGCGACTAGATTTACTGCGTTATGAGCTTCGAAAGAAATCGAATCTCCTGCTACTTCTGTGATCGTGTCAATAAAGGTTTCTTCATCAGTTTCAATTTCAACTTTTCGACCAATGTTTTTGCGAAAATGACGAATATGCGTCAGCGGGCGGTCAATTCCGCGGGTTGATACTTCTAGCGTGAACGCGCGATCTTCAAGGAAATTTTCATCTTCGATAATGTTATCTATCAAGCGGCTTGCAGATGCAATGTTGTCTAGATTTAAAACTTCTTCGCTATCGACTGAAATTTGCACGAGCAATCGTCTGCCGGCTTTTCGAATTACAACTTCTTCAAGGATTAACTCGGAGTCTGATAAATGTGGCACAAGTTCTTTATGCAATTCACTGGCCATAGCGGCGAGTTCACTCAAGAGGGACTCCGGTTCTATTTGTTAGTTCTGTTATTTAAGTTGTGGACGGAGTTTAAAGGTTAGAAGAGCGAAATAGCCAAACGCACGATTAGGGCAGCCACCGCGATGAGCAGAATCTTGCGGACGAATGGCGAGCCATGCTTAATCGCAAGTTTGGTACCTATCAGGCTGCCAGCTAAATTGGCTAATCCCATTGAAAGGCCGAGCGCCCAGTAAATATTTCCGAAACTCATGAAAACCAATAGAGACGCGAAATTAGTTGCGAGATTCACGAATTTAGCTGTGGCAGAACTTCTAAGAAATGAGAGACCAATTACATTGACAAGCAAAGCCAGCAGGAAGATTCCAGTACCAGGGCCAATCGCACCATCGTAAAAACCAATCCCAAGTCCCCACAAGATTGGCGTCATTTTTGAATGAACTGGTGGCTCATGATCCTCAATGGTTTTGAGCGCATTCACTGGATTTCTCCAAGTGACCACCCACACCACAATTAGTAAGCCCAAAATAACTGGGCGAAATACTTCAGGCTCAATGTTTACTGCCAGGATTGAACCGAAAACCGATCCTACGAATGCTGCTGCCATCATCGGTGCAACTGTGACTAGTGGTGGTTTCACTTTCTTCGAATAAGAAATGGCTGAGGCTGATGTGCCTATCAAACTGCTGATTTTGTTTGTGCCAATTGCAACGGCAGTTGATTCAACAGGAAGTGCGAGTAACAAAGCTGGAAGTTGGATTAGTCCACCACCGCCACCAATTGCATCAAGCCAACCAGCGGCGAATGCCGCTATTGCAAGTAGCGCAATTGTTGCGAGATCAATTTCAAACATTTAAAAAGGCATCGATTGCGGAAGTGATCGCAATCTCGGAGCGCTCACCGGTTTGGCGATTTTTTAATTCAACTTTTCCATCCGAAAGCAACTTACCCACGACAATTGTCACTGGAATTCCGATTAGTTCTGCATCGTTGAATTTAACGCCCGCAGAGGCAGAGCGGCGATCGTCAAATAGAACTTCGATTCCACGACCTGCGAATTCACTTGCAAGTTTTTCGGCTGCATCAAATACTGCATCTTCCTTGCCGGTTGCAATTATGTGAACATCTGCAGGGGCGACCACTTTCGGCCAGGTCAAACCTTTTTCATCATGATGCTGCTCAGCAATTGCAGCTACCAATCTTGAAACACCAATTCCGTATGAACCCATAGTGACAATGCGATTGTCGCCATTTTCGTCCTGCACCTTTAGGTCTAGTGCTTCGGCATACTTTCGACCAAGTTGGAAAATGTGACCGATCTCGATTCCACGAGCTGTTACCAGATTGCCGCCACATCCAGTTGGGCAACTATCACCTTCAAGAACTTGGGCAGCTTCCACAGTTCCATCCGCTTTAAAGTCACGGCCCATCATTAGGTCGTATGTGTGATGGTTGTATTCATTCGCACCTGATATCCAGCGAGTTCCATCCACAATCCGTGGATCGACTAAATACTTAATTTTCGTTTCTGAACTTTCACCTAAAATCGCTGGGCCGATGTAACCCTTTTTAAGCAGTGGATGAGCCTTGAAATCTTCTTCTTCGAAAACTTCTGGCTGATCTGGATGAATGAAAGTTTCGAGCCGCTTGATATCAACATCTCGATTTCCAGGAATTCCAATTGCTAAAACATATTTCGAACCATCAGGACGAACAACTTTGAAGACAACATTTTTCAATGTATCACCCGCAGTCCAGTCACGATCAGTGCGACGCAAATCTTCACGAGTATTTGAAAGCGAAACTAAAGAATCAATTGTTGGGGTCTTTGGAGTTTGTTCGGTGTGTGCCGGATTATCTTTTGACACTGGCAAAGCCGCTGGCACGAGAGTATTTACTGCTTCAACATTTGCAGCAAAACCACATCCATGGCAGCGAACAAACGTATCTTCGCCATTTTCACAAATCGCCAAGAACTCTTCAGACTTTGAACCACCCATTGCACCGGACATCGCCGAAACAATCACATAATCAAGTTTCAATCTATCGAAAGTTGAAATATATGCCGCACGATGTGCTTGATAAGAAACTTCTAAACCTGCATCATCAATGTCGAAAGAATAAGAATCTTTCATCACGAATTCGCGACCACGCAAAATGCCAGCCCGAGGACGAGCTTCGTCACGGAATTTGGTTTGGATTTGATAAATCCTTAAAGGCAAATCTTTATAGGAGGAAAATTCACCCTTCACCATCAAAGTGAACATTTCTTCGTGAGTTGGGCCAAGCAGATAATCTACTTTTCTGCGGTCCTGCAATCGAAAAAGATTGTCCCCGTACTCAGTCCAGCGATTAGTCGCCTCAAACG
>JBIISC010000033.1:0-10181 GCA_044341215.1 Candidatus Nanopelagicales bacterium
TGCCACCGACTTGCAAACTGCCACGTGAGTTATCGCCCAGCGCGAGTGCGCCACCTTTGGTGGCGGACCATAAAGCTTCTTCAATGCTGAAATTCATTTCTCGGACCGCAACTGCGATGCAAAATGGCAGTGAAGTGGTGAAACTGCTTCCTGGATTGCAGTTAGTTGCGATTGCAACTTTCAAACCATCATTGATTAAGCGTTTTGCATCTGGGTATGGACTATTAGTTGAAAACTCTGTTGCTGGCAACAAAGTTGCCACAATCGCGCTATCTGCCAAATCTTTCACGTCTTCATCTGTGAAATGCGTAACATGATCAGCGGATACCGCATTAATTTCAAGAGCCAGCTTGATGCTGTCAGATTGGCCTAATTGATTTGCATGAATTTTGCGTTCAAATCCAAGTTCTCTTGCTGCAGCAAGTATCTCTCGTGATTCATCAACTGTAAACGCACCAGTTTCACAGAAAACATCTACAAACTTTGCAATGCCTTTTGCTGCTGGCAGCATTTCATTGATGATTAAATCTATATATCCCTGACGGTTACTTTCAAACTCTTTTGGAACCACATGCGCAGCCATCAAAGTAACATCTTCAGTAAATTCGCGAGCAATCTTTAATGAGCGAATCTCATCTTCAAGTGTTAATCCATATCCTGATTTGATTTCGAAGTGGGTAGTGCCACTTGAGTACATCTCAGCGATCAAACCAGCTGCGTTGGCTCGGAGTTCTGCATCACTGGCTGTTCGGGTCTTTTCAACGGTGAAATTGATTCCACCAGCTGAATAACTCTCTCCTGCCATGCGGGCAGCAAACTCAGCACTTCTATCCCCACCAAAAATCAGATGGGTGTGACTGTCGACAAAACCTGGGATAACAACTTTGTTTGTGCAATCAATAGTTTTGTCAGCCTTTGGGGCTTGTGCCGCATTGCCAATCCACTTAATTAACCCATCTTCAAACAAAAGTGATGCATCTTCAACCACATCAATTTCATAAGGCTTTCCAGTGGAGTTTGTGACAATTTGTTTTGCATTATTTAAAAGTGTAGATGCCACTACTCATCCATCATCGGCACGTGAACATGCTTTTCGTGAGCAACTTCCACTGCGCGGTCATATCCAGCATCAACGTGACGGATTACACCCATGCCAGGGTCGTTGGTTAACACTCGTTGCAATTTTTCAGCAGCTAAAGCGGTGCCATCGGCAACGCTTACTTGACCTGAGTGGATTGAACGACCCATGCCAACCCCACCGCCATGGTGAATAGACACCCACGAAGCTCCAGATGCAACATTCACCATTGCGTTTAGAAGTGGCCAATCGGCAATTGCATCCGAGCCATCAAGCATTGCTTCGGTTTCACGATATGGCGATGCAACTGATCCGCAGTCAAGGTGGTCGCGGCCAATAACTATCGGTGCTGAGACTTCACCCTTTTTCACAAGATCGTTAAATGCAGCACCGGCTCTATCTCGTTCGCCATATCCAAGCCAACAAATGCGAGCTGGCAAACCTTGGAATTCAACTCGATCTTGCGCAAGCTTTATCCATCGGCGCAAGTGATCATTTTCTGGAAATAGTTTTAATATCTCTTGGTCTGTTCGGTGGATATCTTTCGCATCACCTGAAAGCGCTACCCATCTAAACGGCCCTTTGCCTTCGCAAAAGAGTGGACGGATATATGCCGGGATGAAACCTGGGAAATCAAATGCACGCTCATATCCACCTTTACGTGCTTCATCGCGAATTGAGTTGCCGTAATCAAACACGACAGCGCCTTTGTCCATAAAACCCACCATCGCTTCAACATGGCGAGCCATTGCATACTGAGACCTCTTGGTGAAGTCGATCGAATCTTTTCTTCCCTCTTCGCGCATGTCGTCGAAATCAGTATCAATTGGGCAATAGAAAAGTGGATCATGTGCTGAGGTTTGGTCCGTGACAATATCTACTGGCACATCCCGTTTCAGCATTTCGGCAAGTGCATCTGCTGCATTAGCAACCAGCCCAATAGAGATTGCTCGCTTTTCATTTTTCGCTTTCACGGCTCGAGAAATAGCATCGTCAAGATTGTCTGCGATTTCATCTAAATAGCGATTCTCCAAACGCCGACGTAAACGGGTTTCGTCAACATCCATGATCAAGCAAGTGCCTTCGTTCATCGTGACTGCGAGAGGCTGAGCGCCGCCCATGCCACCACAACCTGCTGTCACAGTTAATGTGCCAGCTAATGTCCCGTTGAAACTTGCTTGCGCCACCGCTGCAAAAGTTTCGTATGTGCCTTGCAAAATTCCTTGGGTGCCAATGTAGATCCAAGAGCCAGCTGTCATCTGCCCATACATAGTCAGACCAAGTTGTTCTAGTCGACGAAACTCACTCCAGTTCGCCCAGTCACCAACAAGATTTGAGTTGGCTAATAAAACACGTGGCGCCCATTCGTGAGTACGCATCACGCCAACTGGTTTTCCCGATTGCACCAAAAGAGTTTCGTCATTTTCTAAAGTGGTCAAAGTACGAATGATTGCGTCAAGGCTTTTCCAGTTGCGGGCTGCTTTGCCAGTTCCGCCATAAACCACAAGTTCTTCTGGATGTTCTGCGACCGCAGGATCGAGGTTGTTGTGCAACATTCGGATCGCTGCCTCTTGCCCCCAGCCCTTTGCCGTCAGGTTTGAGCCGCGTGCAGCGGTCAGCACACGAGGGCCTGTTGGCAGATGCAGTGAATTCATGTGCGAAGTGCACCTGCTTATGAGTAAAAGGTCAAGGATTTGAGCGGATCGACTGGGCTTGGCATGTGGTTTATTCTTAACCAAATGACGCTAACCGAGGACCCAAACTGGCCACGGGCCAAAGCTTGGCTCGAATCCAACTCTTCCACCCCTGATCTTGAGGTGGTTGGCGTCCATGCTCATCAAACTTCCCTTAGTCCCACAAATGCGCATTTAACCCCAGATGCTGTTCGCGAAGCATTGCAGCGCTACTCCACTTACAACCTCAGCCAAGATGTTGATGTGCAAGATTTGAAAGTAAAAGATCTTGGAAATATTACTGATGTTGATTTTTCTGACGGAGAAGCAAATGTTTTAAAATTCATAACAGAGCATCACAATCCAAACGCACTTTTAATTGCACTTGGTGGCGACAACTCAATTACCTATTCCGTCATGCAAGCTATAAACAAAAATGATTTAAGTAATGCCGGGTTAATCACATTCGATGCACATTTTGATTTGCGTGATGGAATCAGCAATGGCTCGCCCGTACGAAGATTGATTGATGCTGGTTTAGATCCAAAACGAGTTGTTCAAATTGGAATCGCAGATTTTGCCAACTCTAAGACTTATGCACAACGTGCAAAAGATTTAGGCATAACGATTATTCCACGAAGTGAAATTCACAAATCTACGATTCCTGAAATAATCAAGAATGCGATTTCGATTGCAGGTGCAAACATTTATATTGATATCGACGTGGATGTTTGTGATCGATCTGTTGCTCCGGCATGCCCGGCAAGTGTGCCTGGTGGCATCACCGCAAACCAATTACGCCTAATTGCACGCGAGGTTGCTAAATACAAACAAGTAAAAGCAATTGACTTCACCGAAGTTGATTCAAGCAAAGATTCCGCAGATCAGCGGACCACTCGCCTTGTCGCTCTAGCCTTACTGGAAATTGCAGCTGGCAGGTTGAGGCAATACAGCGCTTAGGATTGAGCGCTATTCGGCTCCGTAGCTCAGGGGATAGAGCATCGGTTTCCTAAACCGTGTGTCGCATGTTCGAATCATGCCGGGGCCACAAGTTAATTCAGGTTTATCGCAATCCACAGATGATCGCTGATTGGGCCTTGCTTTGCGATTTCACTAGCCGATAATTGAACTGTTGAATCGACTAAGAAATGGTCAATCTGCTTTTCAGGTTTCCACGCTGGAAAAGTTTGGCCAGCCACAGAGGCCTTCAAGCCAAACAACCGCAACCAACTCGTTGAGACGAAATTAAAGTCACCGCCAATAATCAGTTTGGCTCTATTTTGACGTGCAATCTTCTTGCTCCAAAAAACAACTCGGATCATTTGCAGTTGAGCAATAACTGGCATGAATGAAAGATGAGTGTTGACTACAACGTACCCACTTTCAAGCACTGCGGCTATAGCAGCTCGAGGATGGTCGTGCACATAAAATGTTTCAGAACTAACTCCGAATTGAAAAGTCATTCTTTTCCCGATCGGCGAACGAGGTAAATCTATTGAATGCCAACTTATAACCTGGACTTTAGATGCAATACCAATCCCATATTCCCCGTCTTCTGCGGGAATCAATCTCGTGGCATGGAACTTCGAATGTGTAGCGCCAAGTGCGGATGAAATTTCGGCTAGTTGGTCAACAGAGTTTGTGCGAGCTTTATTGAGATCAACTTCTTGCAATAAAAGCACATCAGCATTTTGCTGCTTGAGCATTAAGTCCAAGGCACTTTCAGTCGAATCAGATTGTTCATACTGTTCAAGATGCTGAATATTCCAGCTAACTATGCGCACAGAATTAGCCTCAATGCTCTCGACCGAGAGCCACATTCAGCAAAACATAGCTGTAAATATTTGGTTGAATCTAATTTAAGTACTGAACCTGGGTTTTTGGCTAAATCCACGCTCAGAGACTACGCCCGATTACCACGCCGTAATAAGGAAAATGTGCTCAATCCTTGCCATTTTCAATTATTGCGCAAGAATTTTCACCATGACATACCGAACCCATGCAAGAGCAAACAAATCTCTGATCCTCGTAAATGCCTTAGTCGCATATATCTCTGTTGGGATCTCCTTCAGTTTGATGTTTATAGGCTATTACGCAAATTCAGAAAACATCGATTTAACTGAACCAACATTGCTCGGAAACTCCGTTAACGGAACCGACCAAGTATGGGAACGATTCTTCGATTGGATTTCTTACTTCACAATCTGGAGCAACATAGTTGTTGCAATTGTTTTAACAGTTCTGTGGCTGCGTCCAGATGTGTTTGAAAGAAACAACGCTTCGGGAACGCGCTGGCGAGCACTACGCCTTGACAGTATTTTGATGATCACAATCACAGGCATCGTTTACAACGTGTTGCTAGCTGAGCCAAAAACTGGAATTGATGCAGTATCGAATGCAATGATTCATATAGTGAATCCAATCTTCACCCTTTTGATATTCCTAATCACTGGCCCTCGTGGACTACTGCGTCTATCAACAGTTTTCTATTCATTGGTAGTGCCGATTACTTGGGCAACTTTTGCAATTGTGCGCGGCATGACATTGAACTCATATCCATATCCGTTTTTCGATGTTAGCGAGAATGGATTGCCATACGTGCTCATGTTTGTAGCTCAAATAATGGCCTTGGCAGTTGTCTTGGCTCTGGCTCTTCTTGGTTATGACAAGTTAATGACCAAAGGTCGCAGAACTTAATCGATTAAACAGATTGCAACCAATAAAAATAGGTGGGAATTTCTTCCCACCTATTTTTATTGATGTTGCTTAGTCGTTCCCGATAGTTTGAACAACCACTTTGTTGGCATATTTGCTATCTCCACCGTCGGTGCTTTGTGGAGTTAGGTAAACAACTTCAATATCTGCTTTTACCTTTGCAGCCTTTAACTTCTTCTTGATAGCTGCGACGCGCTTCTTAACGATCTTTAGATTAGATGAAGCAGAAGATCCAGTTGATCCAAATTTCTTGATTCCAACAATGCGAATCGTGTCAATCGAACTTGCTTTCAAAGAAGTTAGTTTCGACTTCAATCCACCAAGAGTTTTTGAACTACTCCAAGAAGACTTATTAGCTTTAAATGAAACCACGTGTCCAACAAGAGCATTCAGATAAGGTTCAGCAGCAGTAACGCCGTCTGGAATCGTGTTTCCTCCCCAGATACCTGCCGTTATCCAATAAACCGAATTTTTATTCGCATCAAATTCGCCATTGGTTGAAAGGACTACTCCATTGATTGTGAAAGTGGATTCTCTTCCAATTTCAAGCGCCCAATAAATAGCGTTCATTTCGTCACTTGTGTAGTTGCCATCCATATTTAATTCCATCGGAATATCTTCAGAATCTACGGTTCGGGCAAAGTACTCCCAAGAAACTTCATCAGAAGCTAACTTCCACAACCCACCTTCATCCAACTCAGGGTCCGTTTCGTCTCCTGGAAGTTTGCGGCTCATATCGGTGAGAGCGACGCTTGAGTAATTGCAATAAAGCGTCCATCCGGTGTCATCTCGCTTAACGTTTAATAAGCCTTTTTCACGTAGCAACGTTAGGAATTCGCCAGGCATTAATTGACGATTATTCAAAATATCGAATCGCGAATCAGATCTATCTAGATTGCAAGCGGCACTTTCTGGATATCTGGTGTAGTAACCATCCTCAACCCCAAATCCAGTTTCCAGCAACACAAAATAGTGAGCTCTTTCTGCCGGTGGAATATTTGCAATTTGAAGTAAGCTCAAATCGATTGCTGGATTGCCTAATGAGTTGTCGAAATAGTTATCCGACACTGCAACTGCTCCAGAGTCTATAGATTCGAAATACGCGCAATCTATTTCATTTCCTGATTTTGGAATCAGCGTCACTTCGTCAAGTTGGTAATAAGACTCTGAGCCATCATCTGATTGGTCCGTAATGATGCCGGACCCATAAACAGTTTTAGCGGTATTTGCCACATCAATTCTGAATTCAGCCCTTGTCACCTCTGTTGGATGTTCATTTGGAATCCAAAGCTTTACATCCTCTGCAACACAACCGTTCAGATCTCCGAATGTAATGTTAGTAATTTCAATTGGAGTATTTAAATCATAAATATATGTAAATGGGGAGTCAGGGCCATAAAGCCAATCTGCATTAAGGTCATCCGATAAGAACGTAGTGCCCGTGCCGGAAACAGTTCCATTTGCATTTACTGTGAGCAAGTCTTCGTTCTTCAGGCAACCGCTCAGGATTAGCGAAAGTAAAACGAATGCAATTGGCACAAGGAATTTTCTAGATTTATTACGCATGATCCACCTACCGTCAATAGCCCTAAAACAGGGACGGCATAATCTACCGATTCAAGAGTTCCAAAACTTAGTTCTAGGCTGAAATCACCAACGGACACCATAAATACTCACGGAATTTGGCCCGATTTCAATCTGCACTGGGGATTCACCTAGGTACTCCCCATCGCCCCAAACCCGCTCACCTGGTGCACTGAGGGGCAAGCTTTAAGGAAAAAATGGTCAATCCTTTCCATTTTGAATGATTGCGTAAGAATTTTCAGCATGACATACCGAAACCGTGCAAGAGCTAACAAAACGCTAACCCTCATAAATGCCTTAGTCGCAAATCTCTCTGTGGGGATTACCTTTATTTGGAGTTAAGTAAACAAGCCTGACATTGACAACAAAAACAATTAATCCAAAGGCAAATACTGAATAACAACCTTGTTATTGGCCTTGGGATCGCCACTTGAAGCGTCATTATCCGAGATGTAGCCTGTTGCTATACGTGCTTTCCACCCAAGCTTCTTTAGCTTGGCCTGCAGCGCCTTCACTCGTTTTTCCACCAAAAGCATATTTGCTTCTAGGGATTCCTCTGGAAGAGCAGCGTTGTGAATTCCAGTGACAACAAGTTCTTTTTTACCTTTCAAGTTCTTTTTCTCTTTTAGAAGAGCTTTCACATACTTTGAAAGAGTCCCTTGGCTAGTTGATATTTTCGGACTATTCGACTTGAACTCAACCACTCGTCCAAGAATCGACCGCATGTTGTATTTGGTTGGTTCAAATCCTTTTAAGTAATAGACAGTTGCATCTTGCCTATGCCAAGGACGATTCACAAAAGTGATTTTGTTGTCAGCACTCATTGAACCATTGGTGTCCAAAATTACACCGCTGATGGAATATACATTTTTATATAGTGTCCGATTGATAGCATCGAAAGCTTCAGCCTCAGCGCCATCAGCGACATTGTCAGGATCAATCTCTATCACTGTGTAATACGGATCGTTTACTGCATAAGAATATTCAAGGTTTGATTCCGGATCCATTTCAAAATCCCATACAAGGCCTTCTTCATTGGAAAGCCAGTTGCCTTCTTCAAAGGCTCTTTCGCTACTTGAAGGTTCGTTCATATCTCGATCGAAATAATCAAGATTTACGCTTGTAAAATTGCAAGTGACAGAATAAATAGATCTAGTCTTTTTGACCTCAATTTTGGGAAATGAGTTCACCAATTTTTTTAATTCGCCCTTCTTAAAAGTTCTGTAGAAGAGCTCGTTAAATTTTGAGTCAGGTCGATATTTGCTGCACTGCTTGAACTCGGGAATATCAGCATCAGCCCAAACTTCCATTTCACCTGAGAGAAGCAATTCCAAAAGGATTAGATACAGCCCACGATCCTGTTCAGGAAGATTTGACATTTGCTCGAACAGCAGTGCTGGAGCAAAATTGAAATCTTCAGAACTTGGGGCTTGACGTAAATCTTTAAGAGATCCAAGGCTCAAGTCAATAGGAATATCAGTTGCGAATGTCTTTAATTTGCCTGTTGAGACAGACCCAAAATTCTCACAATCTGCAGCGTTGCCGCTTGCTGGGACGATTACACCTTTCTCCATGTACAAATGGCCAAAGCCGTCAGAATCCTCACCCTCGGTGATTTGACCAGAGACAAATAGGCTGTTTTTATGTTTGGCTGGGACATAGCTGAAGGACAGGTGCGTGGCATTTGGCGTTGTTGGTGTGGTTCCTTCGAACTCAAATGTTACATCAGAAACTTCACAGTTATTCAAGCTATTTGTGTCGAGCGAGATATTAACCACTTCATAGCGTTCGCTGAACTGATCACCCAGATCAATGCTCAACTCATCCAAAAGGGATTGATAGTCAGTTTTTGTTGACTCTATGGTCATTGAACCCGTAAGAGTTCCATCAAAGTTTGCGGATGCGGTGGTTTTAGTCTTGATGCATCCAGAAAGAACCAGGCCTAGACAAGTTGCAATTACAACAAATTGGATTTTCTTATGTCGCATGAGGTTCCCTTATCTTTGCCCTAAAACATGGATAGAGTACTGTATCTATTCAGGGACTCTGGAACTAAGTTCTAGGCTGAAATCACCAACGGACACCATAAATACTCACAGAATTCGGCCTGATTTCAATCTGCACTGGGGATTCACCTAGGTATTCCCCATCGCCCCAAACCTGCTCACCTGGTGCGTGTAGCCAGAAAGTTTTGGCTCGAGCTTCATCAACCTTCGGGTGATTTACATGTTTGCCAGTGAAGACTTTGGGAAATACCGCTAGCAAGGTTGGAATACTGATTTTGTTAACCACTATGTAATCCAGTTCACCATCTTTGATGTTGGCAGATGGACAAACTTTCATGCCGCCACCAAACATCGATCCATTACCGATAGCAATCAGCATTGCTTCGAACTTACTTTCTTTACCATCAATAACGGTGTGATAGCTGATAGGGCTAAACCGAGTTAAAGTTTTTAGCATCGCGAGTATGTAACGACCCGTTCCAGTTAAGTATGTCATCTTGGCAGAGTTGGCATTGACCCGCGAATCAAAACCGCAAGACATAACCGCAAGTACTGCATGTTCCTGACCATCACTCGTGGTGGCACTAAGGGAGTCAATTTCTGTGAGATCTTTTTCTTTCCATGCATTTACAAAATGATCAACCGCCAGTTTTGTCGCTTCCAAATTTCGACCATGTGGAAGTCCACAAGAGCGCGCAACATCATCGCCCGAACCAGATGCAATTATTCCGAGTGGCAGTTTGTGTTTGAAGGCAATCTGAGCAGCAGTGTGAACTGAACCATCTCCACCTACAGCTACTACGGCAGAAAATTCACTAATCCGAGCTGTTACTTTATTGATTGCATCTTGTGCTGAATCTCCGCGAACAAATACATATGGCAGGCCATGCAATTCAAATTGCTGAAAAACATAATCTGCAAGCCGATTGGTGCGACCAAGCCCAGCCTTCAAGTTCATCATCAGCGCAATTGTCATTACTCTCCCAAGGTGCAATAAGCGGCTAATCCTGCGGGGTATACGCCTGTGGGAACAAGGACTTTTCGATAACTGTTACCTTCCCGCTCATGAAATCCACTCTTAGAGGTCACCGATTGGCCTTCTGGTTGCTCATTTTCGCGACCGCG
>JBIISC010000034.1:0-10165 GCA_044341215.1 Candidatus Nanopelagicales bacterium
AGACTGTCGGAACTGCACCCAATGCGAATAAGACTTTAGAAAATATGCAGTTGGCTTTATATCAATACGCCGTGCAAAAGGGTTTTGTCGAACATCATCAATTAATTGAACTAGAAAAACCAATTAATACCGAAGGCGCAGCTTTGATTTGTGTTCGACTACCAGAAGGAACATCCAAGGGCGTTGAGAAACCAGGCCCACTTCTGCGAACCCAAGCGGCAATGGACACCGAGAAACCTTGGATTGAAGATCATTTGTTCACTGCTGCAGAAATAGTTCGAGCTGAAAACTTTAAACCAACAAAAGGTGATGCTTGCAAATTTTGCAGCATCAAAATTGCATGTCCAATTCAACCAACCGGTGTGCAGGTGATCGACTAATGAGTGAGAAGAAGAGTTATTCAGGAAAAGACATCGCAACTGTCATGGGAATCGATTTCCTAGATGAGCAACTTGCTGCAATAACCGCTGAAGTAGAACCTGGCGAGTTTGCTGAACTCGATCCAGGTGTGATTATTGCCAGTGCCGGCTCAGGTAAAACGGCTGTGATGGCGGCTCGAGTTGTTTATCTTGTGGCAAATGAGAAAGTACCAGCTGAAAAAATCCTAGGTCTAACCTTTACAAATCTTGCAACTGGCGAATTGCGTTCCCGGGTTCGTCAGAGCCTTACCAAACTAGGTGTCAAAACCCCAGACACAAATACATCTGCCGAACCAGTTGTAACCACTTACCATTCATTCGCTTCCCAGTTGATAAAGCAATACGGAATGTTGGTCGGTGTGGAGCCAGACCACCAAGTTATTTCTGATGTTCGCCGCCAACAACTTTGTGCTCGCACTATCTCGCGCTCAACAGCCGATTTCGAAAAACTCAAAGTTTCTTTCTCCTACATCCTCGATCGAATTTTGAAACTTGATGATGCACTTGCTGATTCGAATGTCTCGTTAGAGGATTTTGAGAAATTTGGAAACAAGCTTGTTGCTGATTCCAAAACTTTGATTCCTGACGGAGACAACGATTTTAAAGAAACAGGGCAAGCGCAAGTTGTTTATGCCCAACTTGTACGCGAATTTCGCGAGAATAAGCGTCTATATAACGCACTTGACTATGCGGATATGAATCGGCTTGCTTTAGAAATTGTGGACAAGGCTGATTCAATTCGCGAACAGCTTCGCGTGCAATATGAAATGGTGCTGCTTGACGAATATCAAGATACTTCAATTGCTCAACGAACTCTTATCCAGAAGTTGTTTGGCGATGCGCACCCAGTTAATGCGGTAGGCGATCCACTTCAATCTATTTATGGCTTTAGAGGCGCATCCTCTAAAAACATTTCCAATTTCCCTAATCACTTCAAATCCAAGACTGGAGGGAACGGCCATGTTTTCGATTTACCGATAACTCAGCGAAATGGAAAGAACATTGTTGAATTCGCAAATGTTTTGACCAATCGCTTGCGCTTTCCCGATGCACACCCAGAGCTCAAACCACTTCAAGCGCCAAAGAATCCAAAGTATGGAGATGGAAAACTTCACATTTCTTCCTTCCGCACTCGCGATGAAGAAGCGGCTTGGATAGTTAAAGAAATTAGGGACTGCGAAGCCAACGGAATTCCATTAGAAGAAATTGCACTCTTGTTCCGCAAACGCAAAGGCATTGCTTGGGCACTCAAGTTCCTAAATGAAGCTGGGATTCCAGCTCAAGTGCGAACCAAGATGGATCTATTGGAAGTTCCTGAAATTGTTGAACTGATTGCAATGTTGCGCGTAGTTGCCGAACCGGCCGCTAATTCGGCATGGGTACGTCTGTTGACCGGACCACGTTGGCGAATTGGTAATCGGGATTTAGCAATCATTGGTAGACATGCAAGCTCAATGGCGTATGACGCCCGCGTTCAAGGTGAGCGCGGTTTAGAAAACGCATTAGAGGCTGCAATTGCCGGCGGAGACATCGCTGAAAACACCGCATATGGCGATGCGATAGCTGACATTGTTGAAAACGGTAATCCAGATTTGTCGAAAGCTGCCTTCAACCGGATTAAGAATTTGAATAATGAAGTTCAATACTTACGTGCTCAAGCCGGTGATCCGCTCAAGCATTTTGTTTATCGAGTTGCAAGTGTCAGTGGTTTGTTGATTGAATCAATCTCCGAACCAAATCGAATCAAGCGTGGCATGGATTCAAACCTGCGCGCTTTCTTCTCGCTGGTTTCCGACTTCACCGCACTTGATGGCGAATCGAATCTATTTGCCCTATTGCGTTGGATTGATGATTCTCGAAAACACGACACTGCAATTGAGATCGCATCGGTTACTCATGAAGGTGCTGTGCAGCTGATTACGGTCCACTCATCCAAAGGTTTGCAATTTCGGGTGGTGGGTTTGCCACAAATGAGTGAAGGCATCTTCCCAGTTAGCACTGGTAGCGATAACTGGGTCACAAGCCCTTGGGTGGTTCCTTACGAATTGCGCGATGAAGAAATGGATTTAGTTTTAAAAAGATATCCAATTCGCGGCCGCGAACTGACAAATGAAGACATCGAGGAATATGACGAAGCTAGAAAACTTGCAGATTCGTTTGAAGAACGTCGGTTGGCATATGTAGCACTAACACGTGCTGAAGAAATGGTATTCATCTCCTCGAGTGCAATTGATCCCTCAATTACGAAACAACGCAAACCATCAGTCTTCTTCAACGAAGTTCTTGAGTCTGCAAAACTTATGGAAACTGCAATCGCCGAAGGTCTTGTTCGCATTGGTGCTATCTACGATGTTGTCCCAGTTAAGGGTGAAAAGATCCACGTTGTTGAAACTGGCGAATGGCCAATCGAATTGAAATCTCCTGCCATCAAACGGATTCAAGATTCAGCAATTCGAGTTAAAGAATTGATGCAAAATCAGTCTCCGCAAACCCCGTCAGCTTCGACGTTGGTAAATGAATGGGATAAGGCGATTAAGGCCATTGAACGTGAAATCAAATTGCATGACAATCCAACTCGTCTTGTTCCTTTGCCGGAAAGTTTGAGCGTGACTCAAATCCAAAGACTTGCGCAAGATGAAGAATCGTTTGTTGCAAATCTAATCAGGCCAATGCCAACCGAACCTGCGCCAGCCGCTGCCCAAGGAACTGCTTTCCACGCGTTTGTTGAGCATTGGGCACATGAGGCTAAAGGTGGCAGTGTTACTGCAACTTTGCCAGACATGGAAAACATGGATCAAACCGAACCTGAAAGATTTGATTTGCCGACTCTCGAAAAATTCAAAGAGACTTTCCGAAATTCAATCTGGGCAAAATCTGTTCCACATATTGTGGAAGCACCATTCGCAATTTCATTAGGTGGATACGTTGTTCGTGGACGAATCGACGCGATTTACAAAGATGGTGACATCTTCACATTAGTTGACTGGAAGACCAATTCATCTTCAAATGCTGACACATTGCAGTTGGCTATTTACCGGTTGGCTTGGGCAGATTCTTTGAATATTCCGCTAGAAAATATCAAAGCTTCGTTTTATTACGTAGCCCGCGATGAAACTGTTACGCCAGAGACTTTCCCAAGTCGCGAGGAAGTAATAAAACTACTTTTAGGGTCTTGACCATTCATCTGGAAGTTCGCTTCCGTACCAATGTTCAATTAATTTGCGGGCAACCGAAACTTTAGATGGAATTCTCAACTCACCAGATTTGCAGGCTGCAACAAGTTCAGCCCTTGAATACCAGTAAGCCTCGACGATCTCATCGTTATCAACCGTAATTTGATTGTCAGACGTGGTGGCCGTGAATGCCAACATCAAACTTGAAGGAAAAGGCCAAGGCTGACTTCCCATGTATGTGACGGAATCTATTTTGATTCCAGTTTCTTCCATTGCTTCGCGCGCTACCGCAGCTTCAAGTGTTTCACCTGGTTCAACAAAGCCGGCAACATGTGAAAAATGTGTTGGTTGCCAAACAGCTTGACGAGCCATAAGTAGTTGGTCTTGTGGATTTGTAATTGCGACAATGATTGCTGGATCGGTTCGCGGATAATGTTCAGTGCCATCTTGCGGGCATTGACGAGTCCAACCGGAATTAGAAATAAAAGTTTCTGCGCCGCAACGAGAACAGTGAGTGTGTGCTTGATGCCAGTTATTCAAAGCAATTGCTGAAGTTGCCAATCCCGCATCAAGATCTGAAAGATCGGCACCATTAATTCTTAACGAGTGCCATTCAAATCCGTGTTTGCTTGCAACTGCAGAAACGTCTGAATCTAAACAAACTGCAAAATGTTCACCTTCAAAACTGCCGAGGTATGCAACTGACTCAACTTCCTGCGCCATCACATAAGCCAGTGAGTTATCTGAAGTTGAAATATTTGCCATTGCAAGTTCAGCGCCGTTCACCAAGAGCACCTTTAGATCGTTTTGGAGTGCTGCATCCAAGGCTCGAGTCTCGGCTAACCGCTCAGCGCGGCTCCTGCCAAGGGCTAATCCGCTCAGGGTCTCTTGGTTAATGTTGCTCTTCACGCCCGTGAGATTACCGCTCAATGCGCAGGTGGGCTGCCGCAGGCTTGGGTGGAAAGATGCCCCCATGACCGACAACCCACTGCTTGCTGGCCTTGATGAGAATCAGCGCCTAGCGGTCGAAGCTGTGCGCGGTCGGGTTTCAATCATTGCAACTGCGGGATCGGGTAAAACTCGAGTAATCACAAATCGAATTGCCTACGCGATTGAGACAAAGGTTCAAGATGCGGAAACTGGCTTGGCCTTAACTTTCACCAACAAAGCAGCTTCCGAAATTCGTGGTCGTTTGTCTCGGTTGAAGATTCCACCAGTGGCTGCGGCAACTTTCCACGCCACCGCACTTCGGCAGCTATCACATTTTTGGCCACAGGTTGTTGGCGGGAAAATGTGGAGTGTTATTTCCACAAAAACTTCACTAGTTGAAGAAGCAGCGACTGCTGCGCGAATCTCTTTGTCAGATTTCACTCGTCGCTCGGTTGTTGGTGAAATTGAATGGGCAAAGTCTTCTGGTCTTGATGCCGAGAATTATTTGAAACTAAATCGCAAAGTTGATGAAATCTCTGGTCAGATGATTGTGGACATTTGGGGAAGGTATGCAGACCTTACAAAGCGCAAGCAGGTTTTAGACTTCGAAGATATTTTGCAACTAAATCTGGGGATGCTCTCAAATTTTCCTGATGTGCTTCAAAAAGTTCGTTCCCGTTACACCTGGTTTACTGTCGATGAGTTCCAAGATGTCACGCCACTTCAAAATGCATTGCTGCAACTATGGGTTGGAAATCGAAATGAACTTTGCGTAGTTGGCGATCCTGCTCAGACCATTTACACATTCGCTGGGGCTTCGGCCAACTATTTGCAAGAGTTCAAACGAAACCACCCCGAAACCCTGCAAATTGAATTGAATCGCACCTACCGATGCCCTGAGCAAATCTGTGTAGTGGCGAACAACCTAATGACTCAGTCGCCTACGCCAAGTTCGATGATAAGTGCCAAAACAGATGCTGGCCAAGTTTCGCTGAAGCATTATTCGGACGAAGTCGTGGAAGCCAAAGAAATTGCAGTGCAAATATCTGATTTAATTGAAAAGGGAATCGATCCGCGTGAAATCTCAGTTTTGCTTCGGATCAATTCCATGTCCCAAGTCTTTGAAGTGGCTTTTGAAGAATTGAATATCCCTTACACAATGCGCGGGCTTACTAGATTCTTTGAACGTCCAGAAGTTAAACAGATGCTTTTGGATCTAAGAGTCGGTTCGTATGTCAGCTCAGACATTGAATTAGTAACAGCCGTAAAACAGGTTGCGAGTTTGCATGGCTGGACTGAAATACCTAAATATTCGTCAGAATCTGCGCGCAGCAAATGGGAAGCGTTGAGTGCCCTGATAAATGTTGCAACTGACTTGAAGGCTCATAATCCGAGTGCGGGATTTGACGAATACTTTGCGGAAATTTCTCATCGCACAAATGAAAACCATGACCCGCAGGCAGCAGCTGTCACAATCAGCACCATTCACACTGCTAAAGGTTTGGAATGGGAACATGTGTTTATTCCAAGTGCGGTTGAAGGCATATTGCCATTCGATCCAAAACGAGCATCAGAAAACATTGAAGAAGAACGCAGACTTTTTTATGTGGCGATAACCCGCGCTAAACAAGCCGTGCACATCTCCACTGCCCGAACTCGGCTTGGCTATGAGAATGCCCCATCAAGGTTTCTCAATTCTGTTGGGACCACTGCAGAGGTATTTCTTGCACCAATCAATCAGGCCAAGGTATCTAAACCTGCCACTCGTCCAGAATTCAAAGTTGAAAAGTGCCGAGTATGCGATCGGGGAATCAATCAGGTTCGCGAACTTGCTTTAAAGAAATGCACTCGATGTGAAAAAGATAGTCAAAAAACTCAATTCAGCGATAGCGTAAAGACTGGATTGAAATCTTGGCGCGAAGATTATGCAAAACAAGCTGAGATGCTCCCATGGCTACTTTTAAGTGATCTTGCAATTGAAGCATTAGCTGAATTCCAACCAAAAGCAATCGAAGACCTAAGCGATATCCACGGAATCAACTCTGCAAAGGCCGATGTGATTGGTGATGAATTGCTTCTGGTCATTGCTGCAAATCAGCATGACTAAATTGAATTAAATCCTGGAACCCATTTGGCGACTTCGCCGCGCGCGGGAATAGTGCACTCAAGTTGCGAAAGCACACCAATTGAACCGAGCCAAACTCGATGGATCATCAAATAGGACGGCGGCAAATTTAGTTTTAATCCAATTGTGAAATCAGGCCGACGAGGATCGCTTACGCGGGCAAAAGTTTCTCGCATCCATTCGCGACTGAACTTAAAGTTTTCGCTTTGTGCTGGGTCGGTAAATGGAGCTAGGTAGTCGTGAAGTTGTTGTGCGTCTACTTCTACATTAGGCAGCAAGAATCCTTCTTCGCGAAGACCTTGTAAAACATACTCAGGATTGCCACTCATCGAAATAGACATCAATCTGCCCATAGTGGTTGGAAGTCCATCAGGTAGGTGAGCGCTTGCTCCGAAATCTAGGACGCCAAGTTTTCCATCGGTAGTGATCCGAAAATTTCCAGGATGCGGATCTGCGTGCAAGTGTCCACATCTACTCGGGCTAGAAAGCAGGAATCTTTCATACAAAAGCCCGACCCAATCTCGTTCCTCTTGCGTGCCCGATTCAATTACTCTAGATAGAGGTTTTCCGTCAAGCCATTCAGAAATCAACACACTTTCAGTTGCAAGGATCACGCGTGGAATTTTAAATTCAGGATCATTCTCAAATGCTTCAACAAAAGCACGTTGCACCCGCGCTTCTTTCTTGTAATCAATTTCTTCGAGTATACGTTCTTGAACTTCATCTAACAAAGGTTCGATTTCAACGCCTGGTGCGATTATTGCGACCATTCGCGCAATACGGCTTGCTTGTTTAATGTCAGCAGCCAGAGCTTTGCCAGCTCCAGGGTATTGAATCTTCACTGCGACTTGTCTGCCATCATGCCAAGTGGCTTTGTGCACCTGACCAATAGAAGCTGCCGCACTTGGTTTGAAGTCAAACTCGATAAATTGTTTTTGCCAATCCTTACCAAGGTTTTTTACCAATACAGATTCAACTGTTGAATTTGGCATTGCTGGCGCAGAGTCTTGCAAACGCGTTAGTGATGCCCGATATGGTTCAGCAAATTCTTCGGGCAACATAGATTCAAAAATTGAAAGGGCTTGTCCCATTTTCATAGCGCCACCTTTCAACTCACCTAGAGTTTGAAAGATTTGTTCAGCAGTCTTTGCCTGCAGTTCAGCAGTGATCAAATCTGGATTAGCCCCGATGATTCGCTTGCCAATAGACGCAGTGGCGCGAGTGGCAATGCCAAGTGGCAAAGTCGCTAATTTCAAACTTCGCGACAAGACTGTTTCGAGGATATCTGACACTGGGTAAGTGTGGGCGAATATCGCTGATTAAGCATTCTGAAACGATTTGGAATGTTCGCAAGAATCAGATTTGTTTAATGTCCAGTTTCGGCTTTGCCAAACTGGATTTGGTGGTGCTAATTCCAAACTACTACTTGTTAAATCCAACACTTGATCAGTATCGGCAAACTCAACCGCAATATTCACGCAAAGCGACAACAAACTAAATAGCCATCTTTCGCTCAATATTGGCAAGGCGCGTTTTTGATGGAGTGCCTGAACGGTCAATAATGCCCAATCTGAATCGTTTAGTTTTCTTAAATCATGCAGACAACTCGCGCAAACAGAATTCACAGCACCAAGGATTGGACCAATCGCCATTCGCCGACTGTGAACAGTGACCGGCACCACAATCGCATTTGGGTAGGAGTTCTCTAACTCGACTAAGTCGTGGCTTTCATTCATTGCGAAAACTAGACGAGGAGAGATGACAGCTTTTGCGCACTGTGACCATTTTTGATTTATGAAATCTTTCGCCGGTAAGTCACGAGGAATCTCTTCTGCCCGAATCCGCTGGCTATTCAATGGCCGCCAACCAACATTCATTTGCACTTCGCTGAGTGCATTCACTAATCCAAATGCAGCTTGGCCAGAACCTTCGACTAATACGCGAAGATTTTGACGCTTGGTGATTAGTTTGTGTGCAGAAATTCCGATGAGGCGCGCATCACATCGAAGGTTTGTTGCAAGATGAGGGGAGTTTCCACTTAGTGGAACGTTCTCAACGCTGTAAACATGACCAGCATTGATCAACTCATCGAGTAATTCGCGCAGCCATGAGTGTGCAAGACCCATTGCACTGCCGGTTAGGAGCAGGTCTTCTATGTTTCTACTGCCATCGAGCAGTCCAATCCAAGTTGAAATCTCACGTTGATGCGAAGTAACCAAGAGTGGTTTTGAATTTGCTGAATCAGTGAAGCCGATTACGAGTTCACCGGTGCTTTTCCATGCTCGAGGGCACGAAGGATCGAATTTAAGCCGCTCAAAGGTAGCTGGGGGTCTAAGTGTCATAAATGGCAGATTGCCCACCAAAGCTCACAAAACCCTCTCTAAATGCTAACAATTTGCGCAATATAGGAAATTTAATCGGACATTTGGTACATCTAGTGTGTGGCGATGATGCAAAGAACCCTAGTTTCGGGCTACTTTGAGCCTGCTCAGAAATCCTGGCGCAGGCGCTACCCATGCGGTGGTCTGCCAATAAAAAGTTGGAGGAACAGTGGCTGAAACCGTTCAAACTACTGCTCGCTGCATGAAGTGCAAGAAAGACACCCCTGTTATGGCTCTTGAAGTAGAGGTTAACGAAAAGGGACGTCGTCAAGGTCGCGGTCTATGCCCAGTGTGTGGCACCAAGGTCTTCAAGTTTCTACCTAAGGCTTCCTAACACTTAATGCAACGTTGCTAAAGGGTCAGGTCCGATTCGGACCTGACCCTTTAGTCTTTTTTAAGTGTCTTTTTTAAGTGTCGTTATTAAGAGTCTTCATCGAGCAGTTCTATTTTTATTCAGAAGTTCGTTTCTCAACATACAACGCCGGATTCGTGAGGTCATCACGGTCAGGCAAGAATTCCAAGTGCGACCAAACCGAATTCGGTTCAATGCGGTTGCTATGAATGTATTTCCAAAACGTGGTTGCATCGCGAATCAAGCGTGGGCGAAGTTCGAGCCCAACTAAATTTGAGAAAGTCTTTTCAGCCGGCCCACCACTTGCTCGGCGGCGGCTCATCGTTTCCATTAACTTGTCCGCATTCTCAAGGCGATCTGCAATCACACGTTCCACGGTGAAGCTAACCCAGCCTTCAATTAAAGCCAACATAAATTCCAAATGGTTCAAGGCTTTTTGTTGAGCTTCGGTCGTAGCGGGTTCGAAAACGCCCGTGGCCATCAACTCTTGCAAGGATTCAGGGTTACTCGGATCCACACTCTGCATCACTTCGCGAATTCGATCTTTGTCAACGCTAATTCCAGCGGCATAGCGAGAGACGGTATCGACAAGTTCATTACCAACCCAAGGCTCAGCAGAATACAAACGACAAAGGGCAGCTTCGCGAACTGCACACAACATCATCACTTCCGAAACTGGGAGTTCATAATCTTTTGCGAACTGAGCGATGTAGTTAGGGAGCAAACTTGGAATATTGTTTGGAGCAAGCGGTAGGGAAATATCGCTCGCGCCCAACATCTCAGTC
>JBIISC010000072.1:0-2793 GCA_044341215.1 Candidatus Nanopelagicales bacterium
AGACTGACTTTGGACTGGCGAATAGCCATGTCTTCGCGCACACCAACAATGATGTCATCCAATACGGTCATGCTCTAAGCCTAACCAAACCAGGAATTTCTTCAGACTTTGGGAAAATGGCAAGATTTTGATCCAGAAATAGCTCTCTGAATCTAAGAATTAATCAAAAATTGAAAAGAGGCAGTTATGAGCGTGGATATTGTCCGTAGCCGGCCATTTGCATGACTTTGCCCACCACACCTGAGATTACGAATATTGCAACACCTGCCCAGAAGATGGTTGCAGAGGCAAGCAAAATTCCAGCTCCACCAACCACAAATGCAGTAAATGCGATGGTGACGGTTACCCAAGCAGCTGGGGTGTTGCCATGATGTGAACGCTTGCTAGACATTTTTGCTCCTCGTAAGTTGCCCAATTCTAGAGAGTTGGGTCTTCGCCTTTATCAATCTTGGCCCAATTCGACAGTTTTTCCGAATTTGTGTATTTCGTGGCTGATTTCCAACTTGGCGCTGCACTCGCACCCATAGCGGCCAACCAGACGTTCACATTAAAAAGGAGTGCAACTAATGCCAAGCCCACAATCGGCACCTCAGGATTAAATACTGCAACATATGCAATGTGGGACATCCCAAGCACGTTCAGTCCGATCAGCAAGAAGAAAATTATTCTTGCAGATCGATTCGAACTTATGATAGCTGCGAGCACACCCGCGATGTTGACTGTCCAAAGCGATACCGCAAATGAATATGCACTTAAGTTTTGCAAACTATCTAAAACCAGAGTTAAAACACTAGTGACAGCAAATGCGAAGAAAACTTTAAGTTTTGACATTTATAAATCTCGGATTGTGTTTGCTACTGCAATTGCTCGCAACACAGCAGATGCTTTGTTTATGCACTCTTGATGTTCTGATTGCGGATCGCTGTCAGCCACTACCCCAGCACCAGCTTGAACATAAGCAGTTCCATCTTTGATAACGGCTGTTCGAATCGCAATTGCAGTGTCCATGTCGCCAGCAAAATCCATATATCCGACACATCCACCATAAACACCGCGTCGGACCTCTTCAAGTTCTTCAATGATTTCCATTGCCCGTGGTTTTGGAGCACCTGACAAGGTTCCGGCTGGGAAAGTTGCCGCTAATAAGTCATAAGCCGACTTTTCTTTTGCCAAAGTTCCCTCAACAGTCGAAACAATATGCATAACGTGTGAATACTTCTCAATCGACATAAAGTCGGTGACATCCACAGTTCCGTTTTCACAAACCCGACCTAAGTCGTTTCGTCCCAAATCAACAAGCATCAAGTGTTCTGCTCGTTCTTTCGGATCGGCCATCAGATCAGTTGCAAGTGCAGTGTCCTCATCAACTGTTGCTCCACGTTTGCGGGTGCCAGCTATCGGATGAATCAGTGCCCGGCCATGATTAAGGGTCACTAGGGCTTCAGGACTACTTCCCACAACGTCGAAAGCAACTTCACTTGAAAGTTCATTGTTCTTTGAATCAATGGTTGGAAACCTAAACAAATACATATACGGGCTTGGGTTTTGAACCCGCAGTACTCGATAAACATCTAGTGCAGAAGCTGAAGCTTTAGTTTCAAAGCGTTGTGAAACCACAATCTGAAAAGCGTCACCCTTTCGAATGTAATCCTTGCACTTTTCCACATTTGCCAAAAAGTCTTCCGGTTTAGTTCGGTGAGAGAAATCTGCCTTGGCATCACTATCCCAAACAGTTGCCGAAGCATCAGATTTAGATTGCAGATCTGACTTCATCTTTTCAATCCGCTTAACCGCATCAGAATAAGCATCTTCCATGCGAGCATCAGTGTTGTCGAAGTTGACCGCATTGGCAATCAACCAAACACTTTGATCCCAGTGATCCAAAACCGCAATGTCGGTTGCCAACAACATGGCAATTTCTGGGATTTGAAGTTCATCAAGCGTCTCTACTGGCAGTTTCTCCCAGCGTCTAACAGCGTCGTATGCAACTAGACCAACCATGCCGCTAGTAAGCGGTGGCAAACCTGGTAATGGTTGGGTATGAAGTGCAGCGAGGGTGTCCCGCAAGGTTTCAAGTGGGTTGCCATCGGTTGGTGCACCTGCCGGAACATTTCCAACCCAAGTTGTTTCACCGTCAACACTTGTCAACATTGCGCGTGAGTTCACACCGACAAATGAATACCTAGACCAAGTGCGGCCATGTTCTGCTGATTCAAGTAAAAAAGTACCAGCTCGTTCGCCCGAAAGTTTTCGATACAAACCAACCGGAGTTTCACCATCAGCCAAAACCCGAACTGCCACTGGAATCACGCGACGAGACTTTGCAAGCTCAGCAAATTCTGCAAGTGTTGGCCGAACTTCACCATTTAGTTGATATTCAAGTTTCATTTGTCGCCTGCATTTAAATTCTCATCAGTAGAAATCTCATCAATTAAACCTGCATCGAAGCAGGATTTATCGCCAGTGTGGCAAGCGCCGTTGGTTTGGTTGACTTTCAGCAAGATTGCATCTTGATCGCAATCATGTGAAATCGAAACCACTTCTTGACTAGATCCTGAAGTTTCACCCTTAACCCATATCTCTTGGCGAGAACGGGACCAATAGGTCGCTTTGCGAGTTGAGATAGTTAATTCCAAGGCTTCGCGATTCATCCAAGCAAGCATCAGCACTTGCCCGCTTTGCGCATCTTGCGCAATCGCAGGAATCAGGCCAGAGCCGTCAAACTTGATTGAATCTAAATTCATGCGCGCATTCTGCCCTAATTGGCTTGTCTCACGGTGAGCTGCGCAGCGG
>JBIISC010000073.1:0-2792 GCA_044341215.1 Candidatus Nanopelagicales bacterium
TCATCGATTTGTATCCAGTTGGTTTTGAAATAGTTTTACGCGCCCAAGTTGGGGCTGAACTGCTCTCGGTTGAACAATGGATCGATTTGTTTGAGCGGAGTGTGAAAATTGAGAAAGCTGTATGAGTTGGTTTGGCAAAACGGAATTGGCAAATTGCTGTCTCTGGTTTTGATCGCCCCGATCAGGCTTTATCAACTGACTATCTCACCTTTGCTCGGTGATGTTTGCAGGTACTATCCGTCCTGTTCAAAATATGCTGTTGAATCCCTGAAAGTTCATGGGCCGTTCAAAGGTTTAATTTTGACTGCGTACCGACTATTGCGCTGCACACCGTTCACCCGAGGTGGAATTGATCCATCACCCGAACGTGGTCGCTGGCGTCCGATAGTAAAAACCGATGTGGAGTAAATGTGTTTGATTTTATCTTGAATCCAATTGAACTAGCTGTGTCTTGGGTTTTAGTAGGTTTCCATACTGTCTTGTCACCACTGCTAGGTGCTAACGAAGGATCCACTTGGGCCCTTTCAATCGTTGGTTTGGTGCTAGTTATTCGCGTGGCTCTAATTCCGCTATTTGTGAAGCAAATTCGTTCGCAGCGCAATATGCAATTGATTCAGCCACAAATGAAAGCTATTCAAACTAAGTACGCAGGCGATAAACAAAAGCAATCTGAAGAAATGATGAAGCTCTACCAGGAAACAGGTACGAATCCGTTTTCATCTTGTTTGCCTCTTTTGGCGCAGTCACCAATTTTCTTTGGTTTGTTCACAGTGTTGCAAGGAATTGCACAACAAAACTACGACGACACTTTTGGTCAGAACTTCGCCCACCTAATGGAATCAGCACACAATGCTTCGATCCTTGACGTTCCGCTTTATGCAACTTTCTTAACTGCTGGTGAAGCACATCTTGTAGCTAATCAAAATAAGATTCAAATTGCCTGTGCAATCTTGGTTGTTTTAATGACTTTGACAATGTTTATCACGCAACGTCAATTGCTCGTTAAAAACGTTGCAGCAGATAACCCAATGATTCAGCAACAAAAAGTGATGATGTATCTATTCCCATTACTTTTCGCAGTTGGTGGCGTTGGCTTCCCAATTGGTGTTTTGATTTATTGGCTAACTACAAATATTTGGTCTATGGGTCAACAGTTTTACGTGATTCGCAATAGCCCGGCACCAGGAACCCCAGCACATGAGGCCTACTTGGAACGACAACGACGAAAAGATTTGAAGAAAGGTATCGTTACCGAATCTTCTGAAGAAAAAGAAACAGAAACCGAAATAAAACGAGTACAACCAAAACGCGCAGCTCGTTCAAAGCGTAAGAAGTAAAACTATTTCAAATAGTTTTTTATAAGGAAAAAACATGACTGAAAAAACTGCAAAAGAAGAATTAGTCCGTGAAGGTGACATCGCAGCGGATTACCTAGATGAATTTCTAACTATTGCCGGCATTGAAGGCGACATTGTTATGGACGTCGAAGGCGATCGTGCGATTGTTGCAATTGTTGACGGTGAACTTGAACAACTAGTTGGCAAACGCGGCGAAGTTGTGGCTGCTTTGCAAGAGCTTTCACGCCTGGCAGTAACTTCCGAGACGGGAAACCGCAGCCGGTTAACTCTCGACATTGGTGGTTACCGCGAAAAGAAGAGAATTGAACTTGCAGAAATCGGTACAAAAGCGGCAAATAAGGCAAATCAGACAGGTGAGCCTGTGAAATTGCGGGCGATGAACGCCTATGAGCGCAAAATCGTTCACGATGCGATTGCACTAGTAGGTGCTGGTTCTGAATCTGAAGGCGAAGAGCCAAACCGCTTTATTGTGGTCACTCCTCAGGTTTAATTGTCCAGCCTAAATGTCTGATGTTTCACGTGAAACAGTAGCTGAATCCAGCACCCGAGAGCGTTGGCCAGCTGCATTCGACTTACTCAATCGCTATCACCAGTGGCTTTGTGTTGCTGGAGTTGAGCGTGGTTTGGTGGGTCCGCGTGAAATTGAGCGTATGTGGGATCGCCACATAAACAATTCAGCCGTATTAGAAGAACTAATCCCCCAAGGTGTTTCAGTAAT
This sequence comes from Candidatus Nanopelagicales bacterium, assembly GCA_044341215.1. Taxonomy (GTDB): domain Bacteria; phylum Actinomycetota; class Actinomycetes; order S36-B12; family UBA5976; genus JAFMIT01. The sequence goes on from JBIISC010000073.1 coordinate 2,077, forward strand.
TGATGTGGGTTCTGGAGCTGGACTTCCTGGAATCCCACTAGCAATTGTGCGCCCAGACCTGAAAATCACCTTGTTAGAACCACTGGCTCGAAGAGTGGATTACTTAAATGAGGTAATTGCTGACCTTGGGTTGAGTGATCGAGTAGAGGTAGTCCGTGGTCGGGCTGAAGGCAATGTGGCCAAAAACCTCTCTGCAGATGTCGTTACCGGCAGAGCAGTGGCTGCTTTGAGCAAGTTGATCCCTTGGTGCTGGCCTTTGGTCAACTTCGGTGGGCAAATCCTGATGATTAAAGGGCAGTCAGCACTCGAAGAGATTGAGGAAGCTTCAAGCATTCTGCGCCGGAAGAAATTACAAGCAAAAGTGCTTCAAGCAGGTTCCCAAGTAGTTGACCCCCCAATCACCGTTATCCAGATAGTAAAGATTCTCATTCCTTAGAACTTAGAACTTAGAACCTAGTCCTCAATCCCCCACTTTTAACTTTTGACACTTTGATGGCACACTCTGCCCTGACCTAAAAGGCGGCTCATGAACGACAATGTTTCACGTGAAACAAACGATTTTGGGGGGCAATTCCTTCCTCATCCACTAAAAACTCGCATCTTTACTGTTGCAAATCAAAAGGGCGGGGTAGGTAAAACCACATCAACTGTGAACCTGGCAGCAGCTTTGGCTGAAGGTGGTTTGCATATTTTGGTCATTGATTTAGATCCGCAGG
>JBIISC010000035.1:0-10048 GCA_044341215.1 Candidatus Nanopelagicales bacterium
GAATTGCCAGCTGTTCGATTTGGGCGTTCTTACCGAGTTCCAGAATCTGCAGTAAACGATTACTTGCGCGATTCATTCATCACCAGCGCTTGATTCGTGCCCAGGTACGGGCTTTGAACTATAAACCTTTAGGCTTGCGCCAATTCATCTGAAAGAGGAAAAAGTGGGTTCAGTAATCAAAAAGCGCCGCAAGCGCATGGCGAAGAAAAAACACCGCAAGAATTTGCGTAAAACTCGCGCGCAACGTCGTAAGTAGACCTGCGTCATACAAAGTTTGTTTTGCGTACAAAGTTTGTTTTGCTTGGGAGGTTAGATGTCACAGACTCCTTCCCAAGCAGCACGCAGAGCTGGTAACACTGGACCAGCCCCTGAATCTGCATCAATCACTGAAATCATAAAAGACCGGTTGTTGAATACTGGTCAATCAGATAAAAATGGTTTTGATCGAGAATTAAACGATCGCGTATTTATGGCGGCGCTTCGGCCGTTGGCTGAAGTTTGGTTTAGAACCCAAGTTCGAGGAATTGAAAATATTCCAAATCAAGGCGCTGCTTTAGTTGCTGGTAATCATTCCGGCGCAATTGGCTTAGATGCATTGATGACGCAGTTAGCCATTTTTGATACCCATCCATATAAGCGCCATATTCACATGTTGGCAGCTGACCTAGTTTTTGATGTTCCAATCGTCAAAGACATTGCTCGCGCGGCTGGTCACACGAATGCCTCACCTGAAGAAGCTATGCGACTTTTGGGCAGTGGGAAATTAGTGGGCGTATGGCCTGAAGGTTTTAGTGGTGTTGGCAAAACTTGGATGCGCAGATATGAACTTCAGCATTTTGGCAAAGGTGGATTTATTACAACCGCCCGCGAAGCCAATGTGCCAATAATTCCGTTAGCGATTGTTGGAGCTGAAGAGGCTTATCCGATGGTTGCAAATGTTGAACCCCTTGCTAAATTGTTTAAGCTTCCGTATTTCCCAATCACGCCAACTTTTCCGCTTCTTGGCCCGCTAGGAGTATTACCTCTTCCTAGTAAATGGATCATCCAATTTGGTAAACCAATTCCGCCAAGTGAACTGCCTTCTCAATATGATGAAAAGGCCGTTCTAGATTTCGCCCATCACTTTCGCGGACTTATCCAAAATATGGTCGACGAATTGATCATCGAACGAGGTAATCCATGGGTTTAAGTCGAGTAACACTGATTGGCAAGCCAGGTTGCCATCTTTGTGACGAAATGCGCAATGTCATTCGCCAGGTGGTGGGTGAGGATTTCACTGAACTTTCTATTCTTGATGACCGGGAACTCGAAGCGAAGTATCTGCTCGATATTCCAGTGATCTTGGTCGACGGTCAAAAGGTAGCAATTCATCAGATTTCGAAGTCTCAACTAATTTCGGCATTGTCAGGGGAGAGGTCGGCAGCCTTCTTTGATTTGGATAACACGCTAATTCGCGGCTCATCATTTTTCTTGTTTGGTCGCGGCCTCAAGGAATACGGATATTTCACCACCAAAGACTTCACCAAATTCTTTTGGAAGCAACTTAAATTTGTAGTGGTTGGCAAAGAGCATCTAGGCGACCAAGATCGGCTGAAAGAATTAGTTCTAAAGATTGCAGCCGGCCATAGTTTGTCAAAACTTGAGGCCTTAGCCGATGAACTCATTGAGAAAGAACTCAAACCAAAAATTTATGACCAGACTTTGGCGATTGCGAAAGAACATATTGCTCAAGGTCGTGAAGTTTGGCTGGTTACCGCTTCTCCACAAAGACTTGCGCAATTACTTGCACAGTCTTTGGGATTAACTGACGCAATTGGTTCGCAAGCTGTTGTGGTTGACGATATCTTCACCGGCGAGATCTTGGGCAAACCAATTCACGGAAAAGTAAAAGCTGAAGAAGTTGCAAAACTTGCCCGCGAAAAGAATTTTGATTTATCAAAATGCTACGCCTATTCAGATTCATCTAATGATCTACCAATGCTAGAACTTGTCGGGCATGCATCAGTGATTAATGGCGACCGAAAACTTCGGGCAATAGCCAAGAAGCGCGGCTGGTCGATTTATGATTTTCGCAAAATGCGCCATGTTCGCAAATACGGCATAAATGCCATCATTGCGGCAATTGTGGGGCTATTCACCCGAACCTTGCGTCGCAGATAATCAAATACGAGTTCACGATTCGGACATCTGCTCACAGATTCCGCTCCATTTTGGTCAATTGCCGATTTCGCTCTAGATTTCGCCACGCCTGGTCAGCCACACGGTTGACCCCCGACACGGACTTAGGGACGTGGGCCCAGGGGCAAGATCAAGGGCTCAATGCTTTCTAAGTTGGTACACAACCAACAGAGGTGATTTCGCGCATGAGCGCCACACGCACACAGACCGGATCTGTAACGCTAATCGCAGCAGGTCCTGGAGATGCTCAACTTCTATCAATTCGCGCAGTTCGCGCATTGACCAATGCCACCTTCGTAATGGCAGATCATGACGTGGTTGAAATTGCTAAAAAGTTTGTTGGTCAACAAGTTGAGATTGTTGCTGCAGTCGATGGCGAAGGTTTGCCACTCGAAAATGCAGCTCGTGCAAAGGCAGTAGTCGAAGCCGCAAAAGCTGGCCACGAAGTTGCCAGAATTCTTTCAGGCGACCCAGTTCTTGATGGTGCGTTTGCTCGCGAAGTAGCGGCTCTAAATAAATCAAAAATAGTTTTTGAATATGTTCCATGTGTTTCAACAATCACTGGTGTTGCTGGTTTTGCTGGCATTGGCCTAACTGCAAACAAAAGCCATGAGGTTCGCATCATTGATGCAAACAATTCAGACATCAACTGGTCAGACCATGTTGCAAGTCATGTAACTTTAACAATCTTGAATGGCGCTGACAAAGCAGTTGAGATTTCTAAAGCTTTGATTAAAGCTGGCCGTGATGGCGCTTCACCTGCAATGTTGACTCGCGATGGTTCAACTGTTGATCAACGCTCGATCATTTCAACATTGGAAGAAATTCCAGCAGCAGTAAAGAACTCACGCCAAACAGGTGCAGGGTTAATGGTGATTGGCGAATCTGTTGGAAAGCGCAGCACACTTTCCTGGTTCGAAGCTAAGCCGCTTTTCGGCTGGAGAATCTTGATTCCAAAAACCAAAGACGCATTGCGTGAAGCGATTTTGGAATTGGAATCACTTGGCGCAACTGTTACTGAAGTGCCAACCGTTTCAGTGGAATCACCACGTACTCCGCAGCAAATGGAACGCGCTGTTCACGGTTTAGTTTCTGGCCGCTATGAATGGATTATTTTCACCAGCCACAATGCAGTTAAAGCTGTTTGGGGTAAGTGTCAAGAATTTGGACTAGATGCACGCGCGTTTGCTGGACTCAAAATTGCAACGACGGGTGAAGGCACCGCGGATCAATTGGCAAAATTCGGTATCCGCCCAGACTTGGCTTTAGCAGAACACCTTTCAACTGCAGATTTGCTAGATGAATTTCCTGAGTTTGATGAACTTCTCGATCCAATCAATCGCGTTTTCTTGCCTCGTGCTGACATTGCAACTGAATCACTTGCAGCAGGTTTAATTGAACTTGGCTGGGAAGTTGACGATGTGACTGCATACCGAACAGTTCGAGCAGCACCACCAGCTGTTGAAATTCGCGATGCAATTAAATCCGGTGGGTTCGACGCCGTCTTGTTTACATCTTCATCAACGGTTCGCAACTTGGTTGGTATTGCTGGAAAACCACACACTGCAACTGTGATTGCATGCATCGGGCCGCAGACTGCAAAGACTTGTGAAGAACATGGTTTGCGAGTTGATGTCCTAGCGGCTGAGCCAGTAGTTGACGCGCTGATTAAGGATTTGGCAAACCACGGTGCGAGCCTCCGTGAGATTGCAGTCGAGCAAGGTGAAACGTCTTGGCGCCCGAGTCGGCGAAGAAGCGCTGTTCGCCGTAAGGTCACCTAGTACCGATTGGAGTTGCTGTGGGTGTGCGCACTGTTGTGCATGTAATGCGTCACGGCGAGGTCTTCAATCCATCAAAAATTCTTTACGGACGAATTCCAGGATTTAGACTCTCGAAACTTGGCGAAGAAATGGCCGAAGTAGTGGCCGCATCTTTAAACAAGAATGACATCACTTATGTGGTTGCATCCCCTTTGGAGCGTGCGCAGCAGACTGCAACCCCAATCGCCAGATCACATAATTTGGAACTAGCCACCGATAGCAATTTGATAGAAAGCGAAAACGTTTTCGAAGGTCAAAGAGTTTCGGTCGGGGATGGGGTTTTAAGAAACCCTCGTACCTGGCGACATCTTTGGAATCCATTTCGTCCATCGTGGGGTGAGCCGTATGTTCAAGTTGCTGCTCGGATGAAACTTGCGATTGAAGATGCTCGTAAAAATGCAGTTGGCCATGAAGCGGTTTGTGTCTCACACCAACTACCGATTTGGGTGGCTCGACTCGATGGTGAGAAAAGAAGCTTCCTACACGATCCTCGCAAACGCCAGTGCAGTCTTGCGTCTTTAACTTCTTTTGTTTTTGACGATGACAAACTTGTTTCTATTGAATACAGCGAACCGGCAGTGGAGTTGGTTACAAAAGCATCCAAAGGTGCTGGCGCATGATTCGCAAAGTTGTGGCGCTGATAATGCTAATGATTTCATTAGCTAGTTGCGCTTCAAATAACTTAAAGAATGAGGAATCAATCGGCTACGTTGCAGCTGATGGCAGTGCAGTCTTGCGAGATGTATTAGAACGTGGTCCTGTTATTGAACTTGCAGGAAAATTACTAGATGGAACTGGTTGGAAATTATCTGATTACCGCGGCCAGGTTCTCATTCTTAACGCCTGGGGCCCGTGGTGTGCTCCATGCCGAACCGAAGTGCCGAGACTGCAAGAATTACTAAACAAGAAATCTGCCGAGGGATTAAAAGTCTTCGGATTTGCAACTCGCACAAACGAATCCGCCGTAAACGCCTTCACGGCAAAATACGAAATTTCAATTCCACAAATCGCAGATTTTGATTCTGCTGTTATCTCACAAATTCCAGGTGTGCCTTCGGCCACAGTCCCAGGCACGATCTTTATTGACAAAAAGGGCAGAGTGGCTGGGTTTGCGCTTGGCGCAGCCGATATTTCATTGATTCGCAGCCTCACTGAATCACTTTTGGAAGAATAGTCAAGTGTTTATTGCAGATGTAGGTCAAACCGTGATGAGTGGTTCGATGTTGCTCGCAATTCCAATCGCGATCGCAGCAGGATTTCTATCCTTTGCCAGTCCTTGCGTACTGCCACTTGTGCCAGGTTACCTATCTTTCATATCGGGACTGAGCCACAATGAAATTCAAAATTCTGAAGGTCTAACCCAACAAAAATCTAGATTACTTATTGGTTCACTTGGATTTATTGGTGGTTTTAGTTTTCTCTTTATTTCCGCAGGTGCAGCATTCGGTCAAGTTGGGTATTGGCTGAAAGCTAATCAAGATGGTTTAAACATCGTGCTTGGACTTGTGGTAATTGTGATGGGTGCAAGTTTTCTAGGTTGGATACCAGCCGCTCAGCAAGATTTCAGATTAAGAATGCGAATCCAAGATGGAATTTGGTCAGCGCCACTTCTAGGTTTGGTGTTTGGCCTTGGTTGGGCACCTTGCATTGGCCCAACATTGGCTGCGGTTTTAACTTTAAGTTTTGAAGAAGGTCCGATACGCGGAGCAATTCTTGCTTTGTTCTATTGCATTGGTCTGGGAGTGCCATTTTTGGCTGTTGCGTTGGCTTATCGCAAATCATTGGTGGCGACAAAATTCTTACGCACCCACAGTCGGGCCATAACAAAAATTGGTGGCGCATTTTTGGTGCTGATTGGTTTTGCAATTATGACTGGCCTGTGGCAGCAGATGACAATCTTCTTGCAGCAGTGGGCAGCTAACTTCGGAGTCTTCTTGTGAACGAGGAGTCAACCCAGAACGTCCGGGAAGAAAATCCAATCATTCCGCTTTCTGCATTTGGCTGGCTTCGCTGGTTTTGGCGGCAACTGACCACCATGCGCGTGGCTTTGCAATTGCTTTTCCTACTAGCAGTTGCTTCCATCCCAGGATCTGTATTTCCGCAAAGAACTGCATCGCCACTAAAAGTTAATCAGTTCATTTCGCAAAATCCTGGTACTTCAGCTTGGTTAGATCGAATTGGGATGTTTGATGTTTATGGATCTTTTTGGTTTTCTGCAATCTATTTGTTGTTGATGGTTTCGCTGGTCGGCTGCATCATTCCTCGTATGCGGATTCATGCGAGCGCTATTTTTGCGCCACCGCCTGATGCCCCAAAGAATTTGAAGAAGTTTGAATACTCAGAGAGCTTTGAAGTCAATGGCAGTCCAGAAGTTGTGTTTGAGAATCTTCAGCCGATTCAGGCTTACCTAAAGAAGCGCCGGTGGCGAGTTTTATCTAAAGCTGGATTTATTGCAGCTGAAAAAGGATTTTTGCGCGAGACCGGTAATTTGATTTTCCATTTAGCAATCGTCTTTATTTTGATTGCTGTCGCTATTGGTTCAACTTATGGATATCGCGGGCAAGTAATTTTGCGTGAAGGTACTGGTTTTTCTAATGTTGTAGCGCAGTACGACACTTTTACCCCTGGTCGACTTTTCAAAAGCGATGATTTAGTTCCATTCAATGTTCAGTTAGACCAGATGGAAGTTACATTCGAACAGACTAGTGAGAGATCTGCAAAAGCAACCGACTTTGCTGCGACCCTTGAATTCCGCGAATCTGTCACTCAGGATTTCCAAACCAAAACTATTGGGGTGAATAATCCACTTGATATCGGCAATGCTTCAATGTTCTTACTCGGTTGGGGATATGCACCGCACATAATTGTTCGAGATGGTCCGGGAAATATTGTTTTCGATGACACAGTTGTGTTCTTGCCGCAAGATGGAAACTTCACCTCAACTGGGGTGGTCAAAGTTCCGGATATGGAACCACAGTTAGGCATTCAAGGCATCTTTGCACCGACCGCAATCATCACTGCAGATCAAGGTCCACATTCGATGTATCCAGATTTGGTTAACCCAATGATCTTTGCATCGTTTTGGAGCGGTGATCTTGGCTTGGACAACGGTAAGCCACAGAACATCTATTCGCTAGATAAAACCAAACTTAAGCGAATTGGGCTACGCGATTTGAAACCAGGTGAAACTTGGGAACTCAAGAACAACAAAGGTTCTGTGGAGTTTGTCGAAGTAACACAATTTGCAACTTTCAACGTTGCATCAGACCCAAGTCAAAATTGGGCTCTGCTTGGTGCAATCTTGGCAATTCTTGGGATCATTGCCAGCCTCTATATTCAAAGACGTCGAGTCTGGATTCGAGTGGTTAGCGAAGGCGGCAAGACTGAAGTGATTGTGGCAGCAATTTCTCGCCAAGAAGACGTGGATTTGTCATTAGTAGTTGCTGATATTGCTTCCCAATGCTCAAATCTTTTGACTGTGCCAAAATAGCTACCTATTTAAGGAATTGAATGTCGATTAACCAGACGTATGCCGAACTAAGCAACATGTTTGTTTATGGCGCGATGGCTGCGTATACGTTCGCGATGTTCGCATTTGCTACGTCCTTTGCGCAAGGAAGAGACAAAGAATCCAATCCTCAAAATGGACGCAAATCTGGCAACATCGCAATGTCACTGAGTTGGCTCGGCACTGTTGTTCTAGCTGTAGGAGTTCTGCTCCGCGGATTGTCAGCAGGTCGGGTTCCATGGGGAAACATGTACGAGTTCAGTATCACCGGAACATTTGGTGTGATGGCTGTGCTGTTGGTTTATTCACTTAAAAAAGATGTGCGATGGTTTGGCCTCTTTATTATTTTGCCAGCACTTTTATCACTCGGACTTGCTGTCACGGTTCTCTACACTGAATCAGCTCAGTTAATTCCAGCTTTAAAGTCTTATTGGTTAGTGATTCACGTATCAGCTGCGGTTGTTAGCGCTGGCATGTTTGCAATTGGTGGAGTACTAACCATCTTGCAGCTATTAGTAGATCGCGAAGAGCGACGGATCGCCGAAGGATTAAAGCCATCGCGGATGCAAGCGATAACTGAACGTGTTCCAAATTCACAAGAGCTAGATTTACTTTCTTACAAGGTCCACGCATTCGTTTTCCCACTTTGGACTTTCACCGTTGTGGCGGGAGCCATTTGGGCGAGAAGCGCTTGGGGAAGATATTGGGGATGGGATCCAAAGGAAACCTGGGCGTTTATTACTTGGGTTGGCTATGCGGCATATCTTCATGCTCGCATAACTGTTGGTTGGAAAGGTAATCGTGCTGCCTATATTGCTTTGATAGCATTTTTAACTTTTATCTTCAACTATTTCTTTGTTAACTTCTTCTTTGCCGGCTTACATGTATATTCTGGTAAATGAGGTATTCGAGCTGATGAGGTATTTGCAGAAATGATACGTTTTCTACTTTATGCAATTCCAGTGGCACTGCATATCTTTGTCTTGTTCGAAATTGCGCAAGCCAAAATCGTTGCTCTTATGCCGAAATGGGCCTGGTTTTTAATTCAAGTTGTCCCAGTTATCGGACCAATACTTTGGTTGGTGGCAGGAAAGAATCCGCGAAAATTTAAGCGTGACTCTGGGCCTGACGACGATCTAGATTTCCTAATAGGACTTTAAGCAAATAGCTTTTGTGCAACTATTGCAAGTGAAGTGACGGTCGCCCAAATCATTTGGACTTTTCCGGTTCCAACTAAAACTGCAATTAAATCTTTGCCTTGGGCTTTATTCAATACTGCACGACCTGGCACATGCGCTGCTAGTGCCGCAACTGCGCCAGCACCACTCCAAAGTGGAAGCGCAGTGTTACTTAGAGCCAAAAATGCAATCAAAAGATTGCTTGCAAAACCAACCCAGATCAGTGCGACGTATAAATATCTAGTTTTTGAGTCGCCTAAGCGGACAGCAAGCGTCTTTTTGCCAACTTTTTCATCACTTGGAATATCACGCAGATTATTTACTACCAAAAGAGCGCAAGCCAAAGCACCCGCTCCAACTGCGTATGCAATTGTGGCTACCGAGATGTGTTGGGTTTGGGCATATGTGGTTGCGATTACCGCCACTAATCCAAACCAAACAAAAACAAACACTTCGCCAAATCCTGCATAGCCATAAGGTTTATTGCCACCGGTGTAATACCAAGCTGAAATAACTGCGAGTGCACCGATTGGAATAAACCACCAGATCTGGGTAATCAAAGTCATAGTAAGTCCAGCAAGCGCTGCGACTAAAAATGAAAGTAAGGCGGCGTTCTTTACAGATTTAGCAGACGCTAGTCCTTGGCCCACTAACCGAACTGGACCAATTCGAGAATTGTCGGTTCCACGAATGCCGTCTGAGTAATCGTTGGCGTAATTAACCCCAACTTGAAGAGCTAGCGCTACAACTAATGCAAGTATCGCAATCAATGGGCTAAAGGAATCTTCCCAAAATGCTAGTGCGCTGCCAACTAGAACCGGAGCCATTGCAGCCGGAAGCGTTCTTGGCCTTGCTCCTAAAATCCAGTTTGAGGTCATGCGTCCAAGTATTTCAGTTATTCGCAATTGAAATGCGATCGGGCTTGCCGTTTTGAAGCATTGGGATTTGAGACATTAGTTTAAATCTCACAGGTAATGCTTGATTCAAGATTTTGTGACTTATATCAGCAATATTTGGTATTTCAATGTTACTAACAACTAGCGGGACATTTCCATATTGCGAATCGGCAATCGCTACCACAACAATATTTTGATTTGGTAGTTGACTTTGTAATTGGGTTTCTAAGGCTTGAATATCGATTGCAACTCCAGCAACTTTAATAATGCTGTCACTGCGTCCGAGGATTTGGAGTTTGCCATCGGTTAACTCACCACGATCTTTGGATTCCCAATTTCCATCTATCGATTCGCCATCGCGGTATCCCCACGCGAGGTTTTCACTTTTAATGTGGACCAAGTCATCAACAATATTGATTTCATAACCGTCTAGTGGTGCACCGTTGAAAATACATCCGCCAACAGTTT
>JBIISC010000001.1:0-111064 GCA_044341215.1 Candidatus Nanopelagicales bacterium
CTTACACTTAGAACGCTCACCGCACCGGTGGGTGTCCTGTTCAGACCGTCTATCTGAAGGGTTTAGCCATGCTAATTGCCGGCTTCAGTGCCGGCCCCTGGTCCACCAACTGTTGGGTGGTATCGCCAGGCGCCAATCACGAGTGTGTCATCATCGATCCAGGCTATGAATCAATAGACCAAATCGCTCAAATAGTTTCTGAGAATCATCTCAAGCCAGTTGCTGTCTTACTTACCCATGGGCACATCGATCACATGTGGTCTGTGACGCCAGTTGCAAACGGATACGACATTCCGGGCATGATTCACAGTTCAGACAGGCCATATCTCACAGACCCAATTTCCACATTGGACAAAGACAGTCAATCAATGGTTAAAGCGCTGGGTGGAAATTTTACTGAGCCGCAACTGGTGACCGAGTTTTCTACGAATATGAATTTACAGATAGCTGGTTTAGAAATCGAAATTCTTTGTGCACCTGGGCACACTCAAGGATCTGTGATGTATAGATTCAATGATGTGGAGCAACCAATTCTTTTCAGTGGGGATGTTTTATTCCAAGGTTCAATTGGCCGCACTGATCTACCCGGCGGAAATTGGAATGAGATGCAAGAGACTTTGCGTAATGTTGTGATGCCTTTGGACAATGACCTGTTGGTTTTGAGTGGGCATGGAGCACAGACAACTATCGGGGAAGAAAAAATAAACAACGCATATTTGCAACCTTTTGTTGGGAGTCAAAAAGTATGAGCGAAATAATCCGGGCACCGAAGGGCGTGCCAGACTATGCGCAAAATGACGGCATTGAATTTCTTGCCATTCGCGATTCTTTGAGCGAACCAATTAAGTTATCTGGCTACCAATACATTGAACTGCCAATCTATGAAGACACAAACTTGTATGTCCGGGGAGTGGGCGAATCAACAGATGTTGTAAGTAAAGAAATGTTTACTTTCAGCGACCGTGGAGACCGCTCTATCACGTTGAGACCTGAGGGAACTGCTGGTGTTATGCGAGCAGTAATTGAACATGGATTAGATCGCGGCCAGCTGCCAGTAAAGCTTTGGTATGCAGGACCTTTCTTCAGAGCTGAAAGACCACAAGCTGGAAGATATAGACAGTTACAGCAAATCGGAATTGAAGCAATTGGGGTGGATGATCCGGCGCTAGACGCTGAAGTGATCGCGATCGCCTATAAAGGTTTTAAGAATGTTGGCTTAAAGAATTTCACTTTGAAACTTACATCTCTAGGTTGTGCTAAATGTCGTCCTACGTATCGAAAACTTTTGCAAGATTTCCTCGCCAAACTCGATCTCGATGAAGCCACACGTACTCGTGCCAGCATAAATCCTTTGAGGGTTTTGGACGATAAGAGACAAGAAGTGCAATCGCAACTTGCAGATGCTCCATTGCAAGTTAATTTCCTTTGCGAAGATTGCATTAGCCACTACGACCAAGTTCGCGATTTTTTGCGTTTATTTGATGTTAAGTGGGAAGAAGCCCCTCGAATGGTTCGCGGATTGGACTATTACACCCGAACTACATTTGAATTTGATCATCCGCAGTTAGGTGCCCAATCCGGCATTGGCGGAGGTGGTCGGTACGACGGGTTGATGAGCGAGCTTGGTGGACAGAATTTTGGTGGCATTGGGTTTGGCTTAGGTGTGGACCGAACATTGTTGGCGGCAAGAGCTGAAGGTTTGACCATCGGAGATAAATCAATAGCTGATATCTATTTGATTCCGTTAGGTGATGCTGCCAAGAATGAAGTCATTGCATTAATGTCGCAATTGCGAGCGAAGGGCTTACGGGCAGATATGGCCTTTGGAGATCGCGGGCTGAAAGGCTCGATGAAGTCTGCCGATAAGTTGGCTGTCAAATGTGTCGTTGTCGTTGGAGATGGCGAACTAGATTCGAAGATTGTAAATATAAAGCGAATGGCTGATGGAAAAACTGTCGAAAGCTCATTTGAAGAACTAGATAGCAACATTAAAAAATTAATCGAGGAGAAATAAGTGTTACGTACCCATAATTCAGGAATTTTGCGCGCTTCAGATGCGGGTACAACAGTAACTTTGGCAGGTTGGGTTGCCCGACGTCGCGATCACGGTGGCGTAGCGTTCATCGACTTAAGAGACGCGTCTGGTGTCGTCCAAGTGGTAGTGAGAGACGAAAGAACTGCTCACATTCTGCGAAGTGAATTTTGCGTGAAAGTAGTCGGAGAAGTTTCTTTAAGACCTGCAGGAAATGAAAACTCCGAATTGCCGACCGGTGAAATTGAAATTTTGGCTGATGTGGTTGAGGTCTTGAGCGAATCAGCACCTTTGCCATTTCCAATTGATGACAATTTGGAAGTTGGCGATGAAACTCGACTTAAATGGCGTTACTTGGATCTACGTCGATCCGGACCTGCTGCTGCTTTACGACTTCGAAGCAAAGTAAACCAATTAGCTCGAGAGGTGCTTTTAGCGCAAGATTTTGTTGAAGTCGAAACTCCTACTTTGACTCGTTCAACACCAGAAGGAGCTCGCGACTTCTTGGTTCCTGTGCGATTGAAACCAGGAAGCTGGTATGCGCTGCCACAAAGTCCACAGTTGTTCAAACAACTTCTCATGGTGGCGGGAATGGAACGTTACTTCCAAATTGCACGTTGTTACCGCGATGAAGATTTCCGAGCAGATCGGCAACCTGAATTCACCCAACTTGATATTGAAATGTCATTTATTGAGCAAGAAGATATTTTGAAACTTGGTGAACAACTTGTCCGGACACTATGGAAAGGTGCAATCGATTACACCATTGGTGACATCCCGCGCATTACTTACAACGAGGCCATGCGTCTATATGGAACTGATAAGCCAGACTTGAGATTTGACCTCCAACTAGTTGATCTAACAAGTTATTTTTCTAAAACAGAATTTAGGGTTTTCCAAGCTGAGCATGTTGGCGCAGTAGTGATGGCTGGTGGCGCAGATCAACCACGACGAACATTCGATGCGTGGCAAGAATGGGCGAAGCAACGTGGAGCGAAGGGTCTTGCTTACGTGACTTTTGGTGAAGATGGTGAGCTTGGTGGCCCAGTTGCTAAAAACTTAACTGATGCTGAACGAGATGGGCTAGCGGCTGCTACCGGCGCAAAACCCGGAGACTGTATTTTCTTCGCAGCAGGAAAGCGATCTGACGCCCTCGGATTACTAGGAGCGGCGCGTTTGGAAATCGGCAAACGGATTGGCGCAATTGATGAATCACAATGGTCTTTCTTGTGGGTGGTGGATGCGCCGATGTTTGAAGAGATCGAAAACGAAGACGGAAGCTTGGGTTGGACTGCAGTCCACCATCCGTTCACATCTCCAAATTCCGAATGGTTAGATAACTTCGAATCAGATCCGGGTAATGCGCTAGCTTGGGCTTACGACATCGTTTGCAATGGAAATGAAATTGGTGGCGGTTCAATCCGTATCCATCAAGGTAGTGTGCAAGAACGTGTTTTCAAATTACTTGGCCTTTCTGACGAAGAAACTCAAGAGAAATTTGGCTTCCTGCTTGAAGCGTTTAAATTCGGTCCACCTCCACATGGCGGAATAGCACTTGGTTGGGACCGAATCTGCATGTTGTTGTCTGGGGCTGCAAATCTCCGCGAAGTTATTGCGTTCCCAAAAACAGGCGGCGGGCATGACCCATTAACTGGAGCGCCAACTCCAATCACACCGGCACAACGTCGAGAAGCCGGCGTTGACTTTAAACCTGAAAAGAAAACTGAAAAAGTAGAAGGTTAAGTGTCAATATTTGAGAATTCTTCAACGGCGCCACTAGCAGTAAGGATGCGTCCTAAGAACGCATCTGAACTCGTGGGCCAGAACAACATTCTCAAAGATGGATCGCCATTACGTCGACTTCTAGATGGAGACAGGAACGCAGCAGTAAGTATTTTGCTTTGGGGTCCACCGGGAAGTGGTAAGACTACGATCGCACAAATGATTGCCAATGCAACTAGTCGTAAATTTGTTGAGCTATCAGCAATCTCTTCAGGTGTTAAGGATGTCAGGGAAGTCATAGCCGATTCGAAAGACTCTTTGGCTGTTGGTGGTCAAAATACTGTCTTGTTTATCGATGAGGTTCACCGTTTTAACAAATCACAACAGGATGCCTTGCTTCCCGCTGTGGAGAACGGCTGGGTGACTTTGGTTGCGGCCACGACAGAGAATCCGAGTTTCAGTATTAATGCACCTCTTCTTTCTCGCTCTATTGTTGTTCGACTTGAGAAATTGCAAGAAGATGATTTGAGATCTCTTGTGCGAAGGGCACTGCAGTCAACTGATGGATTAAATGGGGAAGTAGCTCTTGACGATACTGGTCTAGATTTTTTGGTTCGACTTGCTGGTGGTGATGCCAGACATGCATTAACTCTGCTGGAAGCAGCAGCGGGAATAGCCGTGGCGAATACATCGTCAATTTCTCAAGAGATTGTTTCTCAGGCTGCTCAGCATGCGATTGTGCATTACGACAAAGATGGGGATCAGCATTACGACATAATCAGTGCCTTCATAAAAAGTATGCGCGGCTCAGATGTTGATGCAGCGTTGCATTATTTGGCTCGAATGATTGCAGCGGGCGAAGATCCACGCTTCATTGCTAGAAGAATCGTGATTTTATCTAGCGAAGATATTGGAATGGCAGATCCAACTGCTTTGCAAACCGCACTTGCAGCATTACAAGCAGTTTCTTTGATTGGAATGCCTGAAGCATCTTTAACGTTGGCGCACGCAGTTATTCACGCATCACTAGCACCCAAAAGTAATGCCGTGGCAGTTGCAATTGAGCGCGCAATGGCGGATATCAATCAAGGCAAAGGGACTAACGTTCCAGCGCAATTGCGCGACGCACACTATGCAGGGGCAACAAAAATCGGGCATGGAGTTGGTTACCAATATCCGCATGATCTACCAAGTGGAGTCGCATCATTTACTTATCTACCAGCTGACCTTCGAGACCGGGTCTACTACGAGCCAAGCGACCATGGCCATGAAAAGCGCTGGGCAGACATTTTGACTCACATTAAATCGCTGCTCAAAGGTGAGTCGGTAGGGTCTGCCCCTGAACCTAAGGAAGGTAAGGCACAATGAAATCGGCTGATATCAGACAGCGTTTTCTAGACTATTTCGAAAAGAATGGTCATGCCGTTGTGCCTTCTGCATCATTGCTTCTCGATGACCCAACACTTTTATTTGTCAATGCTGGTATGGTGCCATTCAAACCGTATTTCCTCGGAGAAGCTGCACCTGATTACAAGCGGGCTACTAGTGTCCAAAAATGTGTTCGAACTCTTGACATTGAAGAAGTTGGTAAAACAACTCGGCATGCTTCATTTTTTCAAATGGCCGGCAATTTCTCGTTTGGTGACTACTTCAAAGAGGATGCAATTCCTTTTGCATGGGAATTGCTAACTAGCCCAACATCACAAGGTGGATACGGATTCCCTGAAGAAAAACTTTGGGTAACGGTCTATGAAGATGATGATGAAGCGGCTGAGATTTGGCATAAACAAGTTGGCGTGCCTAAAGAAAGAATCCAACGTCGCGGGCAAATAGACAACTTCTGGTCAATGGGCGTGCCAGGTCCCTGTGGACCATGTTCTGAAATTTACTATGACCGCGGTCCGCAATACGGCAAAGAAGGTGGACCGATTGTTGATGAAGATCGGTATTTGGAAGTTTGGAACCTTGTGTTCATGCAGTTTGAGCGAGGCGCTGGTCCTGGGAAAGAAGGTTATCCAATCCTGGGCGAACTTCCTGCAAAAAATATTGATACCGGCATGGGCATCGAGCGGATGGCCGCCTTGTTGCAAGGTGTTGAAAACATCTATGAAATTGATACAACAAAAATCATTTTGGACAAAGCTGTCGAATTAACCGGCGTTAAATATGGAAGCTCACAAAGCAACGATGTTTCGTTGCGAGTAATCGCAGATCATGCGCGAACATGCGCCTTTCTGATTGTTGACGGAGTATTGCCCGGCAATGAAGGTCGAGGATACGTGTTACGTCGCATCTTGCGCCGGGTTGTAAGAAATATGCGAATTCTCGGTTGCAATGAACCGATCATGGACGAACTGATAGTTGCAACTATTGAGGCGATGGGTGCGCAGTATCCAGAATTGATTTCTGATGCGAATCGGATCCGGTCTATTGCTACAAACGAAGAACTTGCTTTCTTAGCGACTCTCAAGTCCGGTACAACGATGTTCGATACTGCCGTCACCCAAATGAAATCAAAAGGTGGAAAGAAACTCGGCGGAGATCAGGTCTTCCAACTCCATGACACTTACGGATTTCCATTCGACTTAACAGTTGAAATGGCCAAAGAAGCAGGCCTCGACGTTGACGAAGACGGGTTCAGATCCTTGATGAAGCAACAACGTGAGCGGGCAAAAGCTGATGCGACGACACGCAAAGCTGGGTTAACTGCGCCGACTGCTTACAAAGATGTTATGGAAACAGCTGGCAAAACTAATTTCATCGGTTATGAACACATTTCCTCTGAAACCAAAATCCAAGGATTACTAGTTGATGGAAATGTTGTGCAATCAGCAATACCCGGTCAACATGTAGAAATTATTTTGCAAGACACGCCTTTTTATGCAGAGGGTGGTGGACAGCTTGGTGATCATGGTCGTATCACGTTGGCCAATGGCGCAATTTTGGAAGTTTATGACGTTCAGTCTCCAGTGCCAGGTTTGATAGTTCACCGTGCAACCGTTGCTGATGGTGAAGTGAGCCTGTCAACCATTGCGCACGCAGAAGTAGACCTCAGTCGCCGAATGGCGATTAGTCGTGCACACACTGCAACCCACATGATTCATAAAGCGTTTCGTGAATTGTTAGGCGAGACTGCAACTCAAATGGGTTCAGAAAATTCACCAGGACGTTTACGTTTTGATTTTCCTTCGCCACAAGCTGTCCCTGATTCGATTTTGAATGAAGTTGAGTCCAGAGTTAATAATCTTTTGTTAGAAGATTTGCCGGTAACCGCAACCTATATGAGCCAAAACGATGCTCGAGAAATTGGTGCAATGGCTTTGTTTGGCGAGAAGTACGGGGATCAAGTTCGGGTGGTATCAGTGGGCGATTGGGCTCGCGAACTTTGTGGCGGAACACATACCCCAACTACTGGACATCTAGGAGTTGTTAAATTTCTATCAGAAGGATCTGTTGGTACAGGTGTTCGCCGGGTTGAAGCTTTGGTTGGCTCAGATGCTTATTCGTTCTTGGCTCGCGAACATATTTTGTTGAACAACATCGCGCAAAATTTGAAAGCCAGACCAGAAGAATTAATGGAAAGAATTGAAAACCTGGTATCAAAGCTCAAGGATGCTGAAAAAGAAATTGAAAAGGTAAGAGCAGGCCAGCTCAGAACCCAGTTGGATAGTTATTTGAAAACCGAAATTGTCTCTGGTGTTGAATTAAAGACGGCTATCTTCCCCGATGGAACTTCAGCAAACGATATCCGAGAGATTGTTAGTGAACTTAAAAACGCCTTGGCTTCCAAGGCAGGAGTAGTTTGTGCCGTTGCGACAACAGATGGCAAAGTATCGGTTGTGATTGCAGCTACTGATGGCGCGATAAAAATTGGACTCTCTGCGGGCACATTACTTTCAAAAGTTTCTTCAGTGTTAGAAGGCAAAGGTGGGGGAAAAGCAGAGCTAGCACAAGGTGGCGGCACAAACATTGCCGCAATCCCACAGGCTCTAAAGCTGCTCACTGCGGAAATCTCAAAGACTGTTTGAGATGCGTACCGGAATTCGTATTTCGCTCGATCTTGGAACGACTCGAATCGGAGTCGCAAAATGTGATCGTGATGGAATTCTTGCATCACCGGTAGCGGTTTGGCATCCAGATGAATTGCAAACCAGATTAGAAGTTCTTGTCAGTGAAGAGCAACCAATTGAAGTCATTATCGGTTTACCAATAGATTTACGAGGCGAAGCAGGAATTGCTGCGAAGAACGTGCAAGATCAAGCACAGATTCTTGCATCAAACAATCCAAATCTAACTTTCCGATTAGTAGACGAAAGAATGACCACCAGAGTTGCAAGAGGTCAATTGCGTGAAAACGGCCACACAACTCGAACGGATAAGAACCTAATTGATGCAGTAGCCGCTAGCGTTCTCTTAGAGGACGCGTTAGCGTACGAACGGATTAATGGCAAAGCGCCGGGACAGGTGTTGTGATGAGTGTCTTTGGATTCAAGATGGACGAACAAGCAGCAGAACCAAAAAGACCTTGGATTTTGGTGGGCGCAGTCTTAGTTGTTATCACGTTAGGCGCTTTTACTCTAGCCAGGAGCCTGCAGCCTGCAGCTGATTTTCCAGGAGACGGAGGTGGGCAAGTATCAATCACGATCGCGGCCGGTGACACTTTGCGTGAAATCGGCGAAAATCTTTATTCAAACGGTGTTATTGCAGGAGTTGATGCTTGGATTGCAGTCGTCAATTCAGACGAGCGCGCAACATCGGTTTCTCCCGGCGAATACAACCTACGCTTGGAAATGAGTAGTCGGACCGCTTTAGACCTGCTCCTAGATCCCTTGAGTCGAGCAGTTAAAAGAATGACAATTCCAGAGGGTCTTCGAGTTATTGAAATTATTAAGATTGCGTCGAAAGTTTCCGGTATAGATAAACAAGAATTTCTCGATGTTTTTACTGAGCCAACTTCTTATGGACTTCCAACAATTGCAAATGACAATCCAGAGGGCTTTTTATTCCCTGCCACCTATGAAATTCCGAGAGATGCGACCGCCATTTCTATTTTGTCTCAGATGACTGCTAGGTGGTTTGCTAGTTATGCGTCTTTGGAGTTAAGTCGCAGAGCTGCGGCCGCTGGGCATACAGTTTTGGAAATTGTGACAATTGCTTCCATTTTGGAAGTAGAAGGAGCGCCGAATGATTATTCGAAAGTTGCACGGGTAATCGAGAATCGTTTAAAAATTGGTATGCGGCTCCAATTGGATTCCACAGTTAACTACGCATTGGGTACTGATGAACTGAATCTGACTCAAAGTCAGTTAGATTCTCAAAGTCCATACAACACATACACGTCTGACGGTTTACCTATTGGGCCAATCGGAAATCCTGGTGAGGCTGCTCTTGAAGCTGCACTTGAACCAGCTCCGGGTAATTGGATTTATTTTGTAACTACAAATATAGAAACTCGAGAGACAGAATTTGCAGTTACATACAAGGAATTTTTGGTCCTAAAACGGAAATATCAAAACAGTGTTAATTAAAGGTAAGGCAGCAATCTTAGGAAACCCCGTTGATCATTCTTTGTCACCAACAATGCACAAAGCTGCTTATAAGGAACTAGAGATTGCTTGGGAATATGAGAAATTTAAAATCGACCCAAATGACTTTGCAGAATTCGTAGCCAGCCAAGTCGATTACAACGGCTTTTCGGTCACCATGCCGCTAAAAGACAAAGCCTTCGAATTTGCCATACGACACGACGACTATTCGCGGTTAACAAAGGCCTGTAATACTTTAATTCGTGAGCAAGATGGCACTTGGTCTGGGTTTAATACGGACGTTGCAGGATTTATCTCAATCTTGCTACCAGTTGTGCAAAATGCTCCTACAGCCTGTGTAATTGGATCCGGAGCAACAGCAAGATCCGCTATAGCGGCATTAGCTCATTTGGGGTACAAAGAAATCGCCATTGCTGCGCGCAGAAAAGAATCAACTCAGGAATTATCACAATACTTTCCTGAACTCAAATTCGTTTTTCAAGATATCTCACAGCCAATTGCCGACTTGATAATTAGCACAGTTCCGGCCGGTGGTTCTGACTTGGTGAAACTAGATAGCAGTACAAGTATTTTCTTTGATGTTATCTATGCTCCGTGGCCTACCCAACTAGCGTCAAGTGCAATAGTGCAAAAATGTCGAGTCTTCAGTGGTTTACATTTATTAGCCGCGCAAGCAGTTGAGCAAGTTGTTTTGATGACTCAATGCGATCGCAGCAAAATGAATAACCTCTTTGAGGTCATGTATGAGTCTGGACTAGTTCAACAAACTAAGGGCTCGATCTAGTACCGTTGCAAGACTCTTCCTTCGATCACTCATCTGAGGGATGCTGAATACTGTGATTCTTACAACTATTGTTCTGCAAGTCGCAATTGCTTTTTTGGGTTTCAAAGCAGCGAAAGTAGATGTAACATCGTATTTATTGCCAAACAGATTCACATTGCTAATTTTTACCATTGGATTTGGTTCTCAAATTGTGGATTTCCGCCCAGATGTAATAGGAGTTTGGCTCGTTGTTGTCCTGGTGCATTTTTGCTTTGCCTTGGCATTTCCTAGAGCCTTTGGCTTAGGGGATGTGAAACTAATGGCTGGCGTTTCTCTCATTTTTCAATCTGGTACAGGTTTATGGCTCTGGATTTACTTGACCTATCTTCTTGGCCTAATTCATGGAATTTGGCGGAAAATATCTGGAAAATCATCAAGAATTCCGTTTGGCGTGAGTATTTATGGAGCCTGGGTGCTCATTTGCATGGGAGAATGGGTGAGTGTTGCGTTGGATTACAGCTGGTGAATCCCACGGTGAGGCTCTCACCGCGGTTGTTGAAGGCATGCCTGCGGGAGTCGGAATTACGACTTCGGACGTTGGGGCGGCTTTAGCGCGTAGACGGTTGGGATTTGGCCGAGGCGCACGAATGAAGTTTGAAGCGGATGAAGTAAAAATTATCGGTGGCGTGCGTCACGGTGTGACTATGGGCGGACCAATCTCAATAATTGTGGGCAATAGCGAATGGCCAAAATGGGATGTTGTTATGAGTGCGGATCCGGTAGATCCTTCAGCTCTCGAAGGCGTATCTCGAGCAGCCGCCTTGACTCGTCCGCGACCTGGTCATGCTGATTTAGTCGGAATGCAGAAATATGGTTTTGACGATGCGAGACCTGTTTTAGAAAGGGCAAGTGCCCGCGAAACTGCAGCCCGTGTTGCCCTTGGTGAAGTAGCAAAGAAATTCTTAATGGAAATTGGCTGCATAACAGTTTTTAGCCATGTCACTCGCATCGGTTCTATTGAAACTCCAAACAAGGATTTACCAAAGTTTTCAGATCTTGCAAAAATTGATGATGATCCAGTGCGTTGTTTTTATGCTGATGTTTCAAAAGCGATGCAAAATGAAATTGAGTCTGCACACAAAGACGGTGACACACTTGGTGGCGTTGTTGAAGTAATTGTCGAAAACTTGCCACCAGGAATTGGTAGCCACGTGCATTGGGATAGACGTCTTGATTCAAGGTTGGCTGGAGCTTTGATGGGAATTCAGGCAGTTAAGGGCGTTGAAGTTGGAGATGGTTTTGAATTGTCTGCAACTCGTGGCTCCTTGGCTCATGATGAGATCATCCCAACGGCAGATGGTGTTAAACGTACAAGTGGCCGCTCAGGTGGAACTGAAGGCGGCATGAGCACTGGCGAGACCTTGCGAGTCCGCGCAGGAATGAAACCAATTTCCACAGTTCCACGCGCACTTCGCACGATCGATACCACTACTGGTGAAGAAGCAAAAGCCATTAATCAACGAAGCGATGTTTGTGCTGTGCCTGCTCTAGGCGTGGTTGCAGAAGCTATGGTCGCTTTAGTAATTGCTGACGCAATGCTAGAAAAATTCGGTGGCGACAGCGTTGGTGAGACTAAACGCAATCTGGACTCTTACTTGGAAAATTTACAAATCAAATGAGTCCAAAAGCGGTACTAGTTGGAATCCCAGGTGCAGGTAAAAGCACCATCGGGCGACACCTAGCGCGGATATTTGAAGTTACTTTTCGCGATACAGACAGCGATGTAGAAGCTAGCGCCGGCATGTCTATCGCAGATATATTCGTACAACTTGGTGAACCGGCTTTTCGCGAACTCGAACGTGACGCGGTCTTAAAGGCGCTTGCTGAGCACGACGGCGTTTTAGCTCTCGGGGGTGGCGCAATCCTGGATCCGATTTCTCGAGCAGCTTTGAAAGACCAAACCGTGGTTTGGCTTGATGTTTCACTTGCCGAGGCAGCACATCGAGTTGGATTAAATACTTCAAGGCCACTTCTTTTGGGGAACGTGCGAAGTACACTAAAAAATATGATGGATCAACGCGCAGTTTTATACAACGAAGTAGCAAGCCATAAAGTGGAAACCATCGGATTGACTCCAAGTGCAGTCGCCAAAAAAATAGCTAAGTTGGTCAGCTAATGAGAAAAATCCACGTTGGTTCAGATCCTTCCTATGAAGTTACAGTCGGACGCAATTTGCTTTCAGCTCTTGTGAAAGAGATTTCTGCTCATGTAAATCAAGTCGGACTGTTTTTTGCGCCAACAATGGAAAATATCGCCAACCATATGAAAAGTGAGATTTCTTCCCAGCACCCAAAAGTCACAGTGCGTTTAGTTCGAGTACCTGATGGAGAATCAGCCAAAACTGCAGAGTTTGTTCAATCTTCCTGGACGTTTCTCGGTGAGCAGAAGTTCACTCGTTCAGATTTGTTGATATCTGTTGGCGGTGGTTCGACGACAGATGTAACCGGATTTATCGCCGCTTCTTGGTTGCGTGGAATCTCTGTCATTCATATGCCAACGACTTTACTCGCGATGGTGGACGCAGCCGTCGGTGGTAAAACGGGTATCAATACTGCAGCGGGTAAAAACCTAGTAGGTGCCTTTTATAATCCAATATCGGTGTGGTGTGATTTAGAGTTGCTTAAATCTCTTCCAATCGAAGATTTACGTGCTGGATTTGCTGAAGTTGTTAAATGCGGATTTATCTCTGATCTCAAGATTATTGAATTGGTCGAAAAAAATGGGGAAGCGATACTCGATTTGGACAGTGAATCTCTGACAGAAGCAATTGAGCTTGCAATCGAAGTAAAGGCTAAGGTCGTCGAAGCAGATTTCAAAGAATCTCAAGTCGGTGGACTCGGTCGCGAAATCTTGAATTATGGTCACACTCTCGGCCACGCTATTGAAAATTTGGAAAACTATACGTGGCGCCATGGAGACGCGATTTCTGTTGGCATGATGTTTGCGGCAAATCTTTCTTTCAAAGTTGGAGTTTGCAAAGAAGATTTGGTGATTCGGCAAAAACAAATTCTTCAGTCTCTGGATTTGCCTGTCTCATTCACTGGAAACTTCAAAAAGATACTAGATTTGATGTCAATAGATAAAAAGGCACGTGGTTCGAACTTAAGGTTTATCGGACTGTCAGATTTCGGCCAGCCGATTGTCATTAATTCTCCATCCTTGACCGACCTAGAGTGGGCTTTTGAACAGATATCAGGTGGCAGACGATGAAGGTTTTGATTTTGAATGGTCCTAATCTTTCAAGGCTTGGTACGCGCGAACCAGATGTCTATGGAAAGTTAACGCATGACGAGCTTTCGACTATGTGTATCGATTGGGGTAAAGAGTTAGGTATGGAAGTTGAAGTTCGACAAAGTGATTCTGAGTCAAAATTAATTGAGTGGATCAAGCAGGCGAGAGAAGATCTAATGCCGGTAGTAATAAATCCGGCGGCATTCACTCATTATTCCCTCGAACTTGCTGAAGCCTGCAAAGAACACCCTGCTCCTTTAATTGAAGTTCATATCAGTAATCCTCACGCTAGAGACGAGTTTCGTAAACGCAGCGTAATATCCGAAGTTGCTACTGGGACCATTGCTGGCTTTGGCGCAAACTCTTATCGACTCGCACTGATTCAAATAGCAGCCGCGGGGTCATAAGTTTTTATGAATTTTCAAAAGCGAATTGCCAAAATATCCCAGGCCGTCGAAGCAGCTGGTTTCGATGGATTGCTGGTCAGTCGCGATATTCACGTCCTATATTTTTCAGGCTTTAAAGGTAGCAACGGAAGTCTGTTGATTCACAAAGGTGTAGCTCATCTCTTCACAGATTCTCGCTACATAACAGCAGCAAAAATCGAGTCCCCACATTGTGAAATTCATATCGAACGAGATGTGATTAATGGAGCTATCGAACTAGCTAGGAAATTGGCTTGTGATGAATTAGCAGTCGAAGGGGATTGGATCTCGGCAACCGCTTTTCAAGATTTACTGAAGATTACAGACCTACAAATCTCTGCCACGAGCGATCTGGTCGAAGATTTACGAATGATTAAAGAACCTTCTGAAGTTGCCGCTATTGAAACTGCATGTGACATTACGTCTTTGTCCTGGTGGCAACTTCTCGAAGAAGGAGTTTTGGGTAAATCCGAATCAGAGTTAGCAACCAGATTAGAGCATTTATTTCGAGTAAATGGGGCGCAGGATCGCGCCTTCGAATCAATAGTTGCAACAGGTCCTAACTCCGCTATCCCGCATCATCACCCAACCGAACGATTGGTTGCCAAAGGTGATTTATTAAAAATCGACTGCGGCGCCAAATATTTGGGCTATCACGCTGACATGACCCGAACCGTCGCAATCGGTAAAGCTGCCGATTGGCAAAGAGAGATCTATCACGTCGTATCTGATTCACAAAATTACGGTAAATCTCTTTGCAAGCCAGGCGCTGAAGTATTTCCGATTAACAATGAACTCTATT
Organism: Candidatus Nanopelagicales bacterium; assembly: GCA_044341215.1. Lineage (GTDB taxonomy): Bacteria > Actinomycetota > Actinomycetes > S36-B12 > UBA5976 > JAFMIT01. Next base: position 14,582 of record JBIISC010000001.1, read on the forward strand.
CGGTCGTTAGGGAAGCTGGTTACGAGCAGAATATCCTCCATGCTTCAGGCCATGGAGTTGGCCTCGAGATTCATGAACGGCCATTTTTGGGCCGTAAAGACGGTATTCTGAGCATTGGTATGCCAATCACTGTTGAGCCCGGTATTTATATTGAAGGTCAAGGTGGTGTTCGAATCGAAGACACGATAGAAGTGGTCATCGATGGGTATAGAGATCTAACGAAAGCAAATCGCGATTTCATCGAATGGTGAAAACGTAAAGATTTAGAGAAGGAGCCAAAGTGGCGAGCACAAACGATTTAAAAAACGGTCTAGTACTAAATCTAGATAACCAGCTTTGGTCGGTAGTTGAATTTCAACATGTTAAGCCTGGTAAAGGTCCAGCATTCGTAAGGACTAAGTTAAAGAACATTGTCAATGGGAAAGTTGTCGAAAGAACATTTAACGCTGGCTTAAAAATTGAAATCGCAAATGTTGATAAGCGCGATATGCAGTACCTCTACCACGATGGTGATGGATTCGTCTTCATGGACACTCAGTCATACGACCAGTTCACAATCAATGAAATAGTTGTGGGGGATAGTGTTAATTTCATGCTTGAAAACCAAAATGCGATTGTTGCAATTTATGAGGGCGAACCTCTCTATGTTGAATTGCCAGCAAACGTAGAACTTTTAATTGAATACACAGAGCCAGGTCTTCAAGGCGACCGTTCGTCTGGTGGAACCAAACCTGCTCGTCTCGAAACTGGATACGAAATCCAAGTTCCGCTGTTCATCGAAAATGGCACCAAGGTTAAAGTTGACACTCGCGATGGTTCTTACCTCGGTCGAATTAATGATTAATGTCTGCTAGAACTCGCGCTCGCAAGAGAGTGCTCGACATTCTTTACGAAGCAGAAATGCGTGCAACCGCTCCAGAACAAGTTTTAGCTAGAACCGTAGAGGACTCGACGGATCAACTAAACGAATATGTCCCATTTCTAATTGCGGGAATTGTTGAAAAGAAATCAATAATTGATGAAACTATTGAGACATATTCGCAGGAATGGGCTTTGGACAGAATGCCGATGGTTGATCGCGAATTAGCGCGGATAGGGGTCTACGAGATTCTCTTTCAAGACGATGTCCCGGATGCAGTAGTGATAAATGAGATTATTGAACTTGCCAGCTCGCTAAGTACCGACGAATCGCCCGCATTTCTAAATGGTCTGTTGGCCAAGATTTCTTCAATCAAACATCGCATCAGTTTCGAATAATTCCGCAAATGAAAAATGGGCTCAAGCGAACTTGAACCCATTTTTTGATGGTGCCCTCGGGGGGAGTTGAACCCCCACTCCTTTCGGAAGCGGATTTTGAATCCGCCGCGTCTGCCTATTCCGCCACAAGGGCAAGCACGGGGGGACTCTAATAGAAGCAGCCTCTAGGCTCACACTATGGTCGTGCAACGAACTGCCGTAATTGCAGAGGACGAAGCCCTAATCAGGCTGGATTTAGTCAGCATGCTTACAGATAGTGGAATTGAAGTCTTAGCAGCAGTCGCAGATGGCCAAGCTGCTATTCAAGCTGTCGAAACTTTTAGACCAAATGTTGCCCTACTCGATATTGCGATGCCAGAACTCGATGGAATTACGGCCGCATCGCAAATCACTAACCTAAAGATTTGCCCTGTAGTAATGATCACTGCATATAGCCAAGTTGAACTTGTCGAACGCGCAGCGAACGCCGGTGCAATGGGGTATTTAGTTAAACCTATAAATCCTGCGAGCCTGATGCCGGCAATTGAAGTAGCTATTGCTCGGTTTGAAGAGATGAACTTATTGACGAGTGAAGTTAGCCAAGTAACTGAGCGACTTGAAGTGCGCAAAATTGTTGATCGCGCAAAAGGTTTACTTCAAGCCAAACTTGGAATTGATGAACCAGCGGCTTTCAGATGGTTGCAAAAGGCAGCTATGGACAATAGGTCCTCAATGCGAGATGTAGCACAAGGCGTTGTAGATCAAATGGGAAATCTCTAGTTCTTACGTTTATTGCGAATTGCGCAAACTAATCTCGAAATGCAAGTTAATTCGCCGGCATCGTTGACGATTTCTATTTCATAAACCGCAATCGTTCCGCCAAGCTTTATTGCTTTAGCCGTTCCATGGACTTTACCTTCTGTGACACTTGCAAGGTGAGTTGCGTTAATTTCAATGCCGACTGCGTATCTCTCTGGTCCAGCATGAATGTTTGCTGCGAGGGACCCAAGAGATTCGGCAAGCACCACATTTGCTCCGCCATGAAGTAGGCCTAATGGTTGAGTATTTCCAGCTACAGGTAGAGAGCCCTTTGCAATTTCAGCGGATGCTTGGGTTACTTCGAGTCCCATTGTGTCCGCAAGTGTTCCCATACCCCTGGTTTCGAGGAATTGCCGTCCAAGTTCATCATTCATAGGCCAACCATAGGCTTATCTTGTGAGTTCAACTACAGCAGCGATGGGTCCAAGTTCGAGACTCCTTTTAGTGGACGGCCACTCCCTTGCGTATCGGGCTTTTTATGCGTTGCCAGTCGAAAATTTCTCGGCTCCAGATGGCCAACCAACAAACGCTATTCAAGGTTTCGTTTCCATGCTCTTACAGGTCGTTGAGTCTGAAAATCCAACTCATTTGGCTGTTGCATTCGACATTAGCCGCGATACTTTTCGAAAAGCGGAATATCCAGAATACAAAGCCAATCGGGCAAAGTCTCCTGAGGAATTTCGATCGCAAGTTCCAATCATTCGTGAGGTCTTGGATGCTTTTGGAATCGTAAACATTGGTATTGATGGTTACGAAGCTGACGATGTGATAGCAACTCTTGCCAGTGCTGCAAGTGCACAACAAGCCCAAACCTTTATCCTTACCGGTGATAGAGATGCGTTGCAATTGGTCAACGAACAAATCACAGTTTTGTATCCAACAAAAGGTGTTCGCGAACTTGCTCGAATGACTCCAGTGGCAGTGAAAGAAAAATACAACGTTCACCCATATCAGTACGCAGATTTTGCGGCATTACGAGGGGATGTAAGCGACAATTTGCCTTCGATTCCCGGAGTTGGTGAAAAAACGGCGGCCGCATGGTTGAACACTTATGAAAATTTGGACGGAATTTTGGCTAATGCCGAGGTGATCAAGGGGAAAGTCGGTCAAGCGTTACGAGACAATACTTCTAGAGTCGTTCTCAATCGGCGACTCACGCAGCTAGTTCATGATGTCCCTGTAGAAGCAAATGTGAATGATTTACACCGACACCTTGGAAATCCGAAAGCTATTGACAAAGTCTTCGGCCGTCTAGGTTTTCGGTCTTTGCACAAGCGTGCCTATGCGGCTTTCGTAACCTCTGAGGTGGGCGAGCAGGTAGAAAAGAACGAAGTTATAACCATTACACGCACCCCGGTTGGCTGGACTCCGGGGAAGCTGATTGACACAATCTCAACAATGGATAAGAAATATCCAATTGGTGTTTATGCACAAGTACAAGGGCTGTCAAACTTGAAAAGCGTTGCCCTGGCATGGCAAGAGAATCACCTTAATCTCAACTTTGATGAACTTAAGACCAACGACAAAGCCTCATTGTTCGGATTATTTGCTGACCCAAACATGTTCGTTGTTGGTCACGATTTGAAACCACTTATCAAATGTCTTTATAGTGAAAATGCAAATGTTGATGCCATAAAAGGAGATACGCAGTTAATTGAGTATCTCAGAAATCCTGGTCAACGTGGATTAGACATAGAAACAACTTATGAACGAAACCTGCAACGCGAATTAGTTAAGCCTGAAATTGGCCAATCGCTGTTTGACGATACGGTTGCCGATTTATCGCACCATGCAAGTGCGGTACTTGACTTATGGAACTACCTAACCGCTTATAGTGAAGCAAGCTTCATGAAACTCCATGATGAAATCGAGATTCCAACTCTCAAGTTGTTGGCTAGGATGGAATTCACAGGAATTGCCCTCGACAAGAAAGTTCTTAGCGGGTTGGAAAAGAAATTTTCTGATGTTGCAAGTGCAGCGGAGAAAGTTGCTCAAGAAATTTCCGGCAAAACCTTTAATCTTGGAAGCCCTAAACAGTTGCAAGAGATTTTGTTTACGGATCGAAATCTGCCAAAGACAAAGAAAATCAAAACTGGCTTCACCACCGATGCTGAAAGCCTGGGCTGGCTTTTCGATAACACGAAAGACAAAGTTGTTGAGCAAATTCTTATCTGGCGGGAAGTAATCAAACTCAAACAAACTGTTTCTGGTTTGCTCCCGCTGATTGACGCAAACGGGCGAGTCCACACCACATTTGCTCAAACCGTAGCAGCTACTGGTCGGCTATCGAGCATTGATCCAAACTTGCAAAACATTCCCGTCAGAAGCGCTGAAGGCAAGATGATTCGCGCTGCATTTATCTGCGGGGATGGATTTGAATCTCTAATGACGGCTGACTACAGCCAGATTGAAATGCGAATCATGGCACATCTGTCGAAAGACGAGGGACTGATTGCTGCATTTAAAAGTGGTGAAGACTTGCACACTTCAGTAGGAGCGCAAGTATTTTCAGTGGATCCGGAAGATGTCACTGCAGATATGCGTCGCAAAATTAAGGCTATGTCTTACGGCCTAGCTTACGGTCTCGGATCGTTTGGTTTAAGTCAGCAGCTTGGCATTGAAACCCGTGAAGCTTCAGTCTTAATGGAAAAGTATTTTGAAAGATTCCTAGGAGTGCGCGATTATCTAAAGCAAGTTGTTATACAAGCAACTGAAAGTGGTTACACCGAAACCATGTTTGGCCGAAAAAGATTTCTACCAGATCTTCAATCCACAAACCATCAGGCAAGACAAGCCGCTGAACGCGCGGCACTAAACGCTCCGATTCAGGGTAGTGCCGCTGATTTGATCAAGGTGGCAATGCTCAATGTTCAAACCGGAATCGAATCTGCCGGTCTTAAATCCCGGTTGTTGTTGCAGGTTCACGACGAATTGGTGCTTGAAATTGCACCAGGTGAGAAGAACTCCGTCGCAGAGGTAGTTAAAGCAGGCATGGAATCGGCAGTGACGATGAGTGTGCCATTAGAAATTTCGATGGGCTTTGGTCCCAACTGGGACGTTGCCGCTCATTAAATTGGTCAAAACCCCGCGTTTTTTACTCGCGGAAAGACCCCTAGAATTCGCAGGCTTTAATCTGCAGGGCCGCCTTGGACATAGAGGGTGGTCTGACACTGGATTGGAGCAATACCCTAATAATTATCCAATCGGAGCAATTACTCCATGACAACCAAAAATATCGCTATTAACGACATCGGATCAATCGAAGATTTCCTTGCAGCGATCGACAACACCCTTAAGAACTTCGATGATGGTGACCTTGTTGAAGGTATCGTCGTCAAAGTAGATCGTGACGAAGTTCTGCTAGACATCGGTTATAAAACCGAAGGCGTGATTCCTTCACGCGAACTATCCATTAAACACGACATCGACCCATCCTTAGTAGTTACCGTAGGCGATCGCATTGAAGCTCTCGTTTTGCAAAAAGAAGACAAAGAGGGTCGGCTGATCCTTTCCAAGAAGCGCGCACAATATGAACGCGCCTGGGGAGACATTGAAAAAATCAAAGAAGCAGATGGCGTTGTTAAAGGCATCGTTATCGAAGTTGTCAAAGGCGGTCTCATTCTTGACATCGGCCTTCGTGGCTTCCTTCCAGCCTCATTGGTTGAAATGCGTCGTGTTCGCGACTTGGCCCCTTACATCGGTAAGGAAATTGAAGCCAAAATTATTGAACTTGATAAGAACCGCAATAATGTCGTTCTTAGCCGTCGAGCCTTCCTAGAACATTCACAATCGGAATCACGCAGCACCTTCTTGACTAATTTGACCAAGGGCCAAATTCGCAAGGGTGTTGTTTCTTCAATCGTTAACTTCGGTGCTTTCGTAGACCTAGGTGGCGTTGACGGTTTGGTTCACGTTTCTGAGCTTTCTTGGAAGCACATTGACCATCCGAATGAAGTTGTTGAAGTTGGTATGGAAGTTACTGTGGAAGTACTTGAAGTTGATATGGATCGCGAACGCGTTTCCTTGTCGCTTAAGTCAACTCAAGAAGACCCATGGCAACATTTCGCACGCACTCATCAATTGGGTCAAATCGTGCCAGGTAACGTAACCAAGCTAGTTCCATTTGGCGCTTTTGTTCGTGTCCAAGAGGGCATTGAAGGTTTGGTTCACATTTCTGAACTTGCCGAACGTCATGTTGAAATTCCAGAACAAGTTGTTCAAGTGAATGACGAAGTAATGGTCAAAGTTATCGACATCGACCTTGAACGTCGACGTGTGTCGCTTTCACTTAAGCAAGCAAATGAATCTGATGAAGATCCAAATGTTGGCTTCGATCCTTACCTTTACGGCATGCCAGCTACTTATGACGAAGCAGGCAAGTACATCGGACCAGAAGGTTTTGATCCAGAAACCGGTGAATGGAAAGCCGGTTCTGAAGACCAGCGCAAGGAATGGGAACGTCAGTACGCTGAAGCTCACGCTCGCTGGGAAGCGCATCGCGCTCAACAGGCCGCTGAGGCTGAACAAGCTGCCGCTGCCGCTGCCGCTCCTGAAGCAGTGACGGCTGAAGCCACTACTGAATAACCTAAAATCTAAAGAACCCAGCCAATCGGCTGGGTTCTTTTTTATGCAGGACAATGAGCCCGTGACTGTTATTTTTGTTTCTGGCGGAATCGGTACTGGTAAATCCACCTTTTCATCCCTCTGTGCTGAGCGTGGTTGGACAGTGATAGACGCTGACAAGGTAGTTGCAGAGCTATACGCCAACGATGGAATTATGGTCGCAGAAATCGCTCAAATATTAGGTTCTGGTGTCCGAGATTCCTTTGGAAAGGTCGACAAAGAATTTATCGCCAGCAAAATCTTCAAAGATGCAACTCTTTTGAAACGAGTTGAAGCGGTAATCCATCCACGGGTTCAAAAGATACTCGCTCTGAAATCTAAAGACGTTTCGTCACTCGTATACGAAATCCCGGTTATCAACGAACAGACGAATTTAGAGTTGGCAGATTATGTTGTGGTCATAACTGCATCTGCACAAACTAGATTAGAACGTCTACTGGCCAGGGGCATGGAAATTTCTGATGCTAAGAATCGAATCCAGACTCAGAACAAACACAACTTTGTTCCAAAGGAATCTTTCATAATCGCGAACGATGGTTCACTTGCGCAACTTTCAAGTGAAGTGGATAAGTTCTTGGCTCGGTTAGCCAATGACTAGACCTGTCACTGACCTAGAGCGCACTTTGAATCTATTCAAGGTTGAATCTGATTTCATTCCGTCAGGTGATCAACCAGCGGCAATTGCTGAGATCGTTAAGCGAATAGAGCGCGGGGATCGCGACGTTGTGCTTCTTGGAGCGACAGGAACAGGAAAATCAGCCACCACAGCTTGGTTGATAGAAAAACTTCAGCGACCTACTTTGGTGATGGCGCCGAACAAAACACTTGCTGCGCAGTTAGCTCAAGAATTTAGAGAACTTTTACCCAACAATTCTGTCGAATATTTTGTTTCATACTATGACTATTACCAACCCGAAGCATATATTCCACAAACGGACACTTTTATTGAAAAAGACAAATCCATCAACGCTGAAGTTGAGCGTCTTCGCCATGCGGCAACTCACGCACTTCTGACAAGACGAGACGTAGTTGTTGTCGCGACTGTTTCTTGCATCTATGGACTTGGGACTCCTCAAGAGTATGTCGACCGTATGGTGCGATTAGAGATTGGACAGGAAATTGAACGCAATGTTCTATTGCGCAAATTCGTTGATATTCAATACCAACGAAACGACATTGCATTTGAACGCGGCACCTTTAGGGTCCGTGGTGACACAGTAGAGATCTTCCCCGTCTATGAGGAGTTTCCGTTACGGATAGAGTTCTTTGGCGATGAAGTAGAAAAACTCCTAATTTTGGACCCAATCACCGGTGAAATTCTTAAAGATCAACCAATTGCTTTTGTTTTTCCAGCCACTCACTATGTTGCGGGTCCAGAGATTTTGACCAGAGCAGTCAGTGCTATCGAAGACGAATTGCAAAATCGATTGCAGGAGTTTGAAAAGCAGAACAAACTGCTTGAGGCTCAACGGATCAAAATGCGAACACAGCATGACATTGAGATGTTGCAACAGATAGGTACCTGCTCAGGAGTTGAAAACTATTCACGTCATCTAGATGGGCGAGAAGAAGGCTCGCCGCCAAACTGTTTACTCGATTACTTCCCAGAGGATTTCTTAGTCGTAATTGATGAAAGCCACGTGACGATTCCTCAAATTGGAGCTATGCATGAAGGGGATGCAAGTCGAAAACGCACCCTTGTTGAACACGGTTTTCGTTTGCCCAGCGCGCTCGATAACAGACCATTGCGCTTTGATGAGTTTCGGGAACGGACAGGTCAAACCGTCTATTTGAGTGCCACCCCTGGCAAATATGAAATGCAAAAGGTGGAAGGCGATGTCGTCGAGCAAGTCATTAGGCCTACTGGTTTGATTGACCCTGAAATCATTGTGAAACCAACAAAAGGGCAAATTGACGATTTGCTTCACGAAATCAAATTACGCACGGCTTTGAACGAACGCATTCTTGTTACTACTTTAACCAAGAAGATGTCTGAAGATTTAACAGATTATTTCCTAGAAAAGGGAATTCGAGTCCGATACCTTCATTCTGAAGTAGACACGCTTCGCAGAATCGAATTGTTACGTGAATTACGGGTCGGAGATTACGACGTTTTGGTTGGAATCAATCTCTTGAGAGAAGGTTTGGATTTGCCAGAAGTTTCGTTGGTAGCCATTTTGGATGCCGACAAAGCAGGATTTCTTAGATCTGCAACAAGTTTAATTCAAACCATCGGTCGCGCGGCAAGAAATGTCTCGGGCCAAGTTCATATGTATGCAGATTCGATTACGCCAGCAATGGAGATTGCGATTAGTGAAACAAATCGTCGCAGGGAAAAACAAGTGGCGTATAACAAGGAACGTGGCCTCGATCCGCAACCGCTTAGAAAAAAAATTGCTGATATCACCGACAGCTTGGTGCGAGAATCGCTAGAAACACAAACAGTTATAGCCCAGAGCGAAGCACTGCGGGCATCATTGCCGCCGAAAGCATCGCGGGCGTTAACAGATTTAGTGACCTTGATAGAAGAATTATCCGCCTCGATGCAAACGGCAGCGTCTGAACTGCAATTTGAAGTAGCAGCTCGATATCGTGACGAAATCACGGATTTGCGTCGCGAATTGAGGGCTATGAAAGAGGCGGGGGCTTAAGCGGCTCAAATCCTTGACCGCGTGGCAAGATGCCCTAGTGAGTCACACTTCTTTAGATGTCCCGTTCCTACTTAGCATCACCACTGCCGTTGGATTTGTTTTAGTCTTGGTGGCCGACTTTTGGATTGTGGACAGACGACCTCATTCATTCTCGTCCAAAGACGCTACGAAATGGGTGCTTTTTTATATCCTATTAGCGGCTATCTTCGGTTTGTCTCTAATCGCAATTTTTGACGTTGAAATTGCAAGCCAATTCTTTGCAGCCTATTTGACTGAATATAGTCTCAGTGTTGACAATTTATTTGTCTTCTTGGTGATAATGACATCGTTCAGCGTTCCCGTTGAGTTGCAACACCGTGTGCTTCTTGTCGGCGTAATTTTGGCTCTATTCTTCAGAGCGATTCTTATTTTCGTCGGGGTAAGTGCGATTAATTCGTTCCAGCCCACATTCATTATTTTTGGTGTTTTTCTGATGTGGACCGCTTATAAAGTGGCGATTGACAAGCAGGTAGAAGAGGCGGATGAAAAACAGAATATTCTGGTTCGAATCGTAAGCAAAATTGCTCCTACTATTGATGAATACCATGGTCACAAGCTGGTGTTAAAACAAAATGACACCAGATACCTAACACCTTTGCTTTTAGTCATGATCGCAATTGGTGGAACAGATGTCATGTTTGCATTGGATAGCATTCCCGCTGTTCTTGGTTTAACAACGGAGCCGTTCATCATCATCACTGCAAATGCCTTTGCTTTGATGGGCTTGAGGCAACTCTTCTTCCTCTTGCAAGGATTGATTGAAAAATTGGTTCACTTAGCAAAAGGTATTGCGATAATTCTTGCCTTTATCGGTGTCAAATTATTCTTATTGGGAATTGAAGAAACCTTCGATATACAGACTTTGCACATCAACACCTATATGTCACTAGGGGTAATAATTTCAGTTTTGGTTATTACAACGGTGACTTCGTTACTCGCGGCGAAAAAGTCTGGTTCGTAAGCATGGCCGTCGAAGACAAATTGGTTGTTCGAGGGGCTCGGGAACACAATCTAAAGAACATTTCGATTGAGATCCCCCGAAATGCCTTAGTTGTATTTACAGGTCTTTCCGGCAGCGGTAAATCAAGTTTGGCCTTTGACACCATCTTTGCAGAAGGTCAACGCCGTTATGTTGAATCTCTTTCTGCGTACGCTCGTCAGTTCCTTGGGCAGATGGATAAGCCGGATGTTGATTTCATTGAAGGTCTATCACCAGCGGTTTCGATAGATCAGAAATCAACATCGAAGAACCCAAGGTCAACCGTAGGCACAATTACTGAGGTATATGACTATTTGCGATTGCTTTTCGCAAGAATTGGCCAACCACATTGTCCCGATTGTGGTCGTGAAATTTCGAAGCAATCTCCCCAGCAAATAGTTGATCAGATACTTTCGATTACTACAGGCGAAAAATTCCAAGTGCTTGCGCCGATCGTAAGAGAACGCAAAGGGGAGTTTGTTGACTTACTGAGAGTTTTACAAGCTCAAGGGTTCACTCGTGTCCGTGTCGATGGCACGGTTTATTCAATTTCAGAGGTGCCAACACTTAAAAAGCAGGAAAAGCACTCAATTGAAGTTGTTGTAGACCGATTGCAGGTTAAAGACTCAGCGCGAACAAGAATTAATGACAGTGTTGAGACAGCCCTCAGTCTTGCTAATGGAACAGTGATTGTTGAATTCGTTGACCGACCTGCCAAGTCTGCTGATCGCGAAATGCTTTTCAGTGAGCATCTGGCATGCCCGGATGACGGAATCTCCTTCGATGTTCTTGAGCCACGTAGTTTTTCCTTCAACTCACCATTTGGAGCATGCGTTGAATGTGCAGGTCTTGGCTCCCAAATGGAAGTTGACGAAGAGTTAGTTATTCCAGATACAGATTTAAGCATTGAAGAAGGCGCTTTAGCGCCATGGTCTTCAGGACATCTATCGGAGTATTACGATCGCATTCTCGAAGCTTTGTCTACCGAACTTGGTTTTTCACTTTCAACCCCTTGGAGCAAACTTTCAGCTAAAGCCAAAAAGGCTGTTCTCTATGGTCATGATCATGAAATCACAGTTAGATACAAGAACCGCTATGGGCGAGTTAGAAACTATGAAACCGGTTTCGAAGGTGTCGTTCCGTTTATTCAACGCAAACATCAAGAGACAGAATCTGACACTAGCCGCGAGCGCTACGAAGGCTTTATGCGCTTGGTGGATTGTCCAGAGTGCGAAGGAAAACGTTTAAAGCCAATTGTGCTAGCCGTGACGATAAATGACCGAAACATTGCAGACGTCTCGGCATTGCCTATTGGGGAATGTGCAATTTTTCTTGCGGGTCTGAAACTAAAACCACGTGATAAGAAAATTGCCGAGCGTGTTCTTAAAGAAGTTAACGAAAGATTAAAGTTTTTGATCGATGTCGGCTTAGATTATTTGTCTCTTAACCGACCAGCTTCAACACTGGCTGGCGGGGAGGCCCAACGTATACGTCTGGCCACTCAAATAGGTTCTGGACTAGTGGGTGTTCTTTACGTATTGGATGAACCATCAATTGGGCTTCATCAGCGAGATAATCAAAAGTTAATCGAAACTTTGATTCGGCTACGAGATCTTGGTAACACTTTGATTGTCGTTGAACATGATGAAGAAACAATTCGAACCGCCGATTGGATTGTTGATATAGGTCCAGGAGCTGGTGAGCATGGTGGTGAGGTGGTCGTTAGCGGACCTCTCAAAGATTTACTTGAATCAAAACGTTCGGTCACTGGTGACTATATTTCAGGACGCAAGTCAATTGCAGCGCCCAAGCAACGCAGACCAATAGATGAGAGCCGGAAGATTCGAATCGAAGGCGCGAGTGAAAACAACCTAAAAAATGTCGATGTTGAATTTCCATTGGGATGTTTTGTAGCGGTAACAGGCGTAAGCGGCAGCGGAAAGTCAACGCTTGTAAATGACATTATGTATAACTCGTTAGCTCGTTATCTCAACAATGCTCGGGAAGTCCCAGGTAAACATAAACGCATAAAAGGTATGGAGCAGATCGACAAAGTTGTGCACGTTGACCAAAGTCCAATTGGTCGCACACCAAGATCCAATCCAGCAACCTACACAGGAGTTTTTGACCATGTGCGAAAACTCTTCGCTGACACAGCAGAAGCAAAGATGCGCGGATATTTGCAAGGTCGCTTCTCATTCAATGTGAAAGGCGGAAGGTGCGAATCTTGCAATGGCGATGGAACAATCAGAATTGAAATGAACTTCCTGCCAGATGTGTATGTTCCTTGTGAAGTTTGTAATGGTGCTCGCTATAACCGCGAGACTTTAGAAGTTCACTACAAGAACAAAACTATTTCGGACGTATTAAATATGCCAATCGAGGAAGCGCTGGAATTCTTTGGAGCCATTCCACCGATAGCACGCCATCTGCAAACTCTTTTTGATGTTGGACTTGGTTATGTGCGACTAGGGCAGTCAGCACCAACATTGTCTGGCGGTGAGGCCCAACGTGTGAAATTAGCAAGCGAATTGCAAAAGCGCTCTACAGGTCGAACAATTTATGTTCTTGACGAACCGACGACCGGTTTGCATTTTGAAGATATTCGCAAATTGCTAATTGTTCTGCAGAGTCTGGTTGACAAAGGCAACACAGTGATTGTGATTGAACACAACCTTGATGTGATCAAATGCGCTGACTATGTTGTTGATATGGGGCCAGAAGGTGGTAACAAGGGCGGGAACGTGGTGGCAGTCGGCACACCGGAAGCAATATCAAAAGTAGCTGCTAGTCATACCGGTAAGTTTTTGAAAGCCATTTTGAAGTAGAACAAATGGATGTTTCACAGTGGCGACCTAAAACTAGTGAGATTCCCGTATCGCCTGGTGTTTATCGTTACTGGGATCAGGCAAACAAAGTTATTTACGTGGGTAAGGCTAAAAATCTTCGCAATAGATTAGCTTCGTATTTCACTAACATTGCCGAGTTGCACCCGCGTACTGCTCAGATGATTTCAACAGCTGTAAGAGTTGATTGGGTCATGGTGGGGACTGAAGTTGAAGCTTTACAACTCGAGCACACATGGATTAACGAATATAACCCGAGATTTAACGTGAGGTTTCGCGATGACAAGTCTTACCCGTGGCTTGCCGTAACCTTAAAAGATGATTTTCCACGAATCATGGTGGTCCGAGGTGAACGTAAACCAGGTAATAAATATTTTGGCCCTTATGTTCAGGCTTGGCAAATTCGGGAAACAATTGATCGCTTATTGCACGTGTTTCCAGTTAGAACTTGCACAGATATAACATTTAGGCGAGCTGCTGCCACAAAAAGGCCATGCTTACTTGGTTACATCGACAAATGTTCTGCGCCATGTGTTGGGCGTATAAATACCGAAGATCATCTTGATTTAGTCCATGGGTTTATGAAATTAATTGATGGTGACAGTAAAAAACTACTTAAGAGCCTGAACCAAAAAATGATTATAGCCAGCGAGAATCAAGAGTACGAACTGGCTGGCAGATATCGCGACGATATTTCGGCGATTCAAGCAATTATGCAAAAGTCAGCGGTTGTGCTTGAACCAACTACTAACGCAGATTTAATTGCAATTGCAGAAGATGAACTTGCCGCGGGAATCCAGGTCTTCCACGTTAGAGCTGGAAGAATCACCGGGCAACGCGGGTTTATTGCGGATAAGCCTGAAGATATTTCTTCCGAAGCTTTGATGTTAAGAGTTCTCTTGCAAATTTATGACGAAGATGGAGGAGAGCTTCCGCCACCTGAAATCCTGACGAGTACAGACTTGAAAGATTTAGAACTTGCGTCTGATTGGCTTAGCAATCGAGCCGGTCGCAAGGTTAGTGTTCGAGTTCCACAGAAATCTATTAAAAAAGAACTTATGGACACCTGCATGAAAAATGCCGCTGCAGATCTCAATTCTTACCGAGCAAGACGTGGTGCGGATATTGCTGCGCGCAGTCAGGCCCTCACGGAAGTTGCACAATATCTTGAACTCGAAGACATTCCATTAAGGATTGAATGTATTGACGTCTCTCATTTAGACGGTGAAAACGTTGTTGCGTCGCTTGTTGTGTTCGAAGACGGGCTACCTGTGAAGCGGGACTACAAGCGTTACAAAATGCAACATGGTCAAGGTAACAACGACGTGTTAAGCATCAGTGAGGTAGTTGAACGCAGATTCAAAAGAGTAGAAACTGAATTCGTTGAGAATCGCAAAGGTTTTGCATATCCACCACAGTTACTACTTGTTGATGGAGGCAAACCACAGGTTAATGCTGCAAGCGCGAAACTAATTGAACTGGGGATTGATATTCCAGTTATCGGAATCGCGAAGCGACTTGAAGAGATCTGGAAACCTCATACCCAAGATCCGACAATCTTCCCGCGCAATAGTGAAGGGCTCTTCATGTTGCAAAGAATTCGAGACGAAGCCCATAGGTTTGCTATTGCGTTCCAAAGGGCTAAGCAGCGGGGCACCTTGATGAACTCTTTATTGGACGCAATCCCAAATTTGGGTGAGAAACGTAAACAGGAGCTCTTAAAACATTTCGGTTCCGTGAAAAGTCTTCGGAAAGCTAGTGTCGAAGAGATCGCACAGTGTCCAGGAATAGGTGAAGCATTGGCTGCCAGCATCCACGGCCACTTGGCCGACTTACCCGTTCAAACATCCATAAATGTGAGCACCGGTGAGATTTCTGAGGGTGCTTGACGCATCTGTAAGAGTTGGCCTGTGAAAATCGATGTAGAAGTTGTAGTCCTAACTGGCATGTCTGGAGCGGGGCGTTCGACTGCCGCTCACGCTCTAGAAGACCTAGGTTTCTTGGTAATAGATAATTTGCCACCAACTTTAATGATGCAAAGTTTGCAATTAGTTGCCACCGAAAATCAGATCAAGAGAATTGCAATCGTGGCGGACTCTCGGGGTGGAAAACTTTTCGAATCTCTCGAGCAAGAATTAGTTGTCCTCACAGAATCAGTCTCTAAAACAACGTTAGTGTTTCTCGAAGCATCGGACAATGTTCTAATAAGACGCTTTGAATCATCACGCAGGCCTCACCCAATACAGGGGCGAGGCACTCTTTCAGTCGCGGTGGAAGCAGAGCGCAAACAACTTCTAAATTTGCGAGAGAAAGCAGATTTAGTTATTGATACCTCTGAAAGAAATGTCAACGATCTTCGCAAGGCAATCGAAGCTGCATTCGCTTTAGATGATGTGAAACTTCGTGTAAACATAATCTCTTTTGGTTTCAAATATGGTCTGCCGATTGATGCAGATTTTGTGGCAGACGTTCGTTTTCTGCCCAATCCATATTGGCAAGAAGATTTAAGAAAATTGACAGGTACCGATCCAAAAGTTAACGATTTCGTGATGAATCAACCGGCTGCGGCAACTTTTCTATCAGATTTCTCGAAGCTTTTGCGAAATGCCACAGAAGGTTATCTGCAAGAAGGCAAACGATTTCTAACTGTTGCGATTGGCTGCACAGGTGGACAGCACCGAAGTGTTTCGATTGCTGAAAACTTGGCGGAACGCTTTGTTAAAGAAGGTGTCGAGTGTTACGTCTCCCACCGTGACAAGGGTCGTGAATGACTTTCATAAATCCTAAGTTGAAGATTGTTGCACTAGGTGGTGGGCATGGTCTTTCGGCCTCTTTGCGAGCGCTGAAAACAATCACTAGCGATCTAACGGCAATCGTTGGAGTCTCTGACAATGGCGGTAGTAGTGGGCGATTAAGAGCCGAATTTGATGTCATCCCACCAGGCGATTTGAGAATGGCGTTGATTGCTTTATGCAGCGACTCCGAACATGGTCGCATGTGGGCGGATGTGTTGCAACATAGATTTAGCGGAGACGGCCATTTGAGCGGCCATGCAGTAGGAAATCTACTAATAACTTCACTTTGGCAACAAAATGGTGACATCATTTCTGGTCTCGATGCAGTTTGTGATTTGCTAGAAGCTCAAGGGCGAGTACTACCTTTGAGCTTGCAGCCGCTTGACGTAGTTGCGGATGTTGAGCAGTCCGATGGAGAACTTTCAACCGTCTTTGGCCAAGTTGCGGTAGCAACAGCTCCAGGAACTATAAAGAATCTACGTTTCGAGCAAAAAGCTGCCAAGGCTTGTTCTCAGGCAATCGAAGCAATTAATTCGGCAGATGTCATTGTGATGGGACCTGGTTCTTGGTACACAAGCGTTGCTAATCATCTTTTGTTAAAGGATTTAGCGAACGCGCTCGTCGAGGCTAAAGCGAAGAAGATTTTGATTACAAATTTGTCGAGTCAAACCGGAGAGACACAATCTTTCACTCCAGCCAGACATTTAGCAGTTTTGCACGATATGGCACCTAGGCTCAAATTCGATCTAATTGTTGTTGACACTAAGAATGCAAGTCCAGATTTCGATTCAGCCGCCGAACAAATTTCGGAAAACGTTCTGGTGGCTGATGTTTGCAAAGAAGGCTCCCTAGATACCCACGATTCCACCCTGTTGGCAGAGGTTTTAAGCACCTACCTAGAGTTATCCACGAGTAAAGAAGGTTAGTAATGGCAATGACTTCCGCATTAAAAGACGAACTGGCGCATCTGCCATTCGGAAAAGCATGCTGCCGAAAAGCGGAAGTGAGTTCACTTCTAAGGTTTGGTGGCAGTATCCATATTGTTGCTGGAAGCCTTGTTGTTGAAGCTGAACTTGATAATGCCTCAGTTGCAAGACGATTAAGACAGCATCTATTAGATCTTTTTGGTCAAGAATCTGAACTTTCGGTGATGCAACCTTCTGGGATAAGAAAAGGTAGTCGTTACGTAGTGCGTATCACTGCGAATGCAGATCGATTGGCCAAGCAAGTTGGATTGCTAGATTCAAATGGCCGACCAATTCGAGGATTGTCTCCAACAATTATTAGTGGAGGGGTTTGCGACTCCGAAGCAGCTTGGCGAGGAGCTTTTTTGGCGCATGGCTCTTTGACTGAACCTGGCCGAAGTGGCGCTCTAGAAATTACATGTCCCGGTGGTGAATCTGCGTTGGCGCTAGTTGGTGCAGCCAGACGATTGGACATCACTGCAAAAGCTCGCGAAGTGCGTGGAGTTGACCGAGTTGTTGTTAGAGATGGCGATGCCATCTCGGCTTTGTTAACAAGAATTGGTGCACACGAAAGCATGATGAATTGGGAAGAGCGACGTATTCGACGTGAAGTTCGAGCTACTGCTAATCGACTTGCTAATTTTGATGACGCAAACATGCGTCGAAGTGCCCGCGCGGCCGTTGCGGCTGGAGCCAGGGTTCAAAGAGCCCTAGAGATTCTTGGCACAGACATCCCAGATCACCTGCTAGAAGCCGGGCGTCTGCGAGTTGAGCATGGACAGGCTAGTTTGGAAGAACTAGGCGCTCTAGCATCGCCAGCGATGACCAAGGACGCAATTGCGGGACGTATTCGCAGACTTTTAGCCATGGCAGATAAAAAGGCCTCGGAACTCGGTATTCCTGACACAGAGCAGGCTGTGACCCCTGATTTGCTCGAATCTGAGTGATATTTAACGCTTGCTACGCTATGGGACGGGTGAGCGTTCTGCGCATGGGGGTTAGGTAGACTTAGCCCTGTTCAGGCCTATCAATGTCGATTCTGGCCGCTCACTCGCTAATCACATTTGTGACTTAGATTTATAAGGAGACTGACGTGACCGTTAAGGTCGGGATTAATGGCTTTGGCCGTATTGGACGTAATTTTTACCGTGCATTGCTAACTCAAGGTGCGGACATCGAAGTTGTAGGCATCAACGACCTAACTGACATCAACACTCTCGCGCATTTGTTGAAATATGACAGCATCTTGGGCCGTTTGAATCAGGAAATCTCAGTTTCTGGCGACAGTATTAAAGTGGGCAGCAAATCTTTCAAGGTAGTAGCCGATCGCGATCCAGCAAATCTTCCATGGGCTGCACTCGGTGCAGATGTTGTAATTGAATCTACTGGTCACTTTACAGATGCGACGAAAGCTGCTGCGCACATAACAGCGGGCGCTAAAAAGGTAATCATCTCTGCGCCAGCAAAGGGTGAAGACATAACAATCGTTATGGGCGTAAATCATGACAAGTATGACCCAAATTCACACCACGTGATTTCTAATGCGTCTTGCACGACCAACTGCCTTGCACCTTTTGCAAAAGTATTGGATGAAGAGTTTGGAATTGTTAAGGGCATGATGACAACAATTCATGCTTACACAAATGACCAAGTAATTCTCGATTTCCCACATGCAGACCTACGTAGAGCTCGCGCCGCTGCAATCAACATGATTCCCACAACTACCGGTGCCGCTAAAGCAATTTCGCTTGTTTTGCCTCAACTAAAAGGCAAACTTGATGGTTACGCAATGCGGGTCCCAGTTCCAACTGGATCTGCAACAGACCTAACAGTTCAACTTGGCCGCGAGGTGACCAAAGAAGAGGTTAACGGCGCTATGAAAAAAGCTGCTGAAGGTTATCTAAAGGGTATTTTGGAATACACCGAAGATCCAATCGTGTCGTCAGACATTGTCACCTCTCCCGCTTCAAGCATTTTTGACGCTGGTCTTACTTACGTAAACGGCGACACCATCAAGGTCGTATCTTGGTATGACAATGAATGGGGTTACTCAAATCGACTAGTTGACCTAGTTGAATTTGTAGGCAAATCGTTGTGACCATTCGCTCTTTGAGCGACTTGGATGTTGCCGGTCGTCGGGTTTTAGTTCGGGTTGATTTCAACGTACCTTTCAAAAAGGGTGTCGAACCTCGTGAAATCTCTGACGACGGGCGCATTCGCGCCGCACTTCCAACTATTTCATATTTGTTGGATGCAGGTGCAAGCGTTGTTTTAGTCACACACCTTGGTAGGCCTAAAGGTGAACCAGCAGCTGAATTCACACTCGGACCTGTTGCGGCACGACTAGGGGAGTTGTTGACAGCAGAAGTTATCTACGCAAACGATGTTACCGGTGCAGATGCTCAGCAGAAGATTTCTAATCTGCAAGCAGGTCAAGTGTTGTTACTGGAAAATGTTCGCTTTGATCCTCGAGAAACTTCAAAGGTTTCAGCTGAACGTGAAGAACTTGCCAGGGAACTCGCTGCTTTTGCTGATTTCTTTGTTAGCGAAGGTTTTGGAGTAGTACACAGAGAACAAGCATCGGTGACCGATGTTGCCAAATTACTACCTCATGCGGCTGGTTTACTTGTCGAAGCCGAGATTCGAATCTTCAAGAAAGTGTTAGAAGACCCAGACCGTCCATACACAGTTGTGCTTGGTGGTTCGAAAGTGTCGGACAAACTTGGCGTAATTAGCCACTTGCTAACAAAAGTAGACACCTTAATTGTGGGAGGTGGAATGTGTTTCACTTTCCTAAAAGCCCAAGGCTATGGTGTTGGAAATTCAATTTTAGAAATAGAACAGATTGAAACTGTAAAAGGTTTTCTATTTTCGGCAATTGAAAACAATGTCAAAGTTCTATTGCCAGTAGACATTGTGGTGGCCGACGCTTTTGCAGCAGATGCAAATCATAAAGTTGTAACAATTGAAAATATTGAAGATGGCTGGCTAGGGCTAGACATTGGTCCAAAGTCTTGTGAGATTTTCGCAGATGCGATTGGGGCATCAAAAACAGTAGTTTGGAACGGCCCAATGGGAGTATTCGAAATGCAGGCTTTTGCTGCTGGTACGAAAGCCGTTGCAAATGCAATGACTCAAAGTACGGCGATGACAGTTGTAGGCGGCGGCGATAGCGCAGCTGCAGTACGAGTATTAAACCTTGATGAAAAGAAGTTCACCCACATTTCAACTGGTGGCGGTGCGTCACTCGAATTCCTTGAAGGTAAAACTTTGCCTGGAATCGCTGTTCTGGAGGATAAATGATCGAACGTAAACCACTTATGGCCGGAAACTGGAAGATGAATCTAAATCATCTCGAAGCTATTGGTTTGGTACAGAAACTGGCTTTCTCTTTCACAAACGATGATTTTGATGCGGTAGATATTGCCGTAATCCCTCCGTTCACTGACATTCGCAGCATTCAGACTTTGGTCGATGGTGATGGCTTGAAGATCAAATATGGTGCTCAAGACATCAGTGCTCAGGACTCCGGAGCCTTCACAGGCGAAATCAGCGGCGTGATGTTGGCAAAACTCGGTTGTGCTTTCGCAGTTATCGGGCATAGCGAACGCCGGCAATACCATTCTGAATCTGATGAACTTGTTAACCGAAAAGCTAAAGCAGCAATTAAGAACTCATTGATTCCAATTGTTTGCGTTGGCGAAGCGCTGGAGATTCGTAAAGCTGGAACACAAGTTGCCTACACAATTGAGCAAATAGTTGGAAGTTTGGCAGGGTTAACTGCTGAGCAGATTTCAAACCTAGTTATCGCTTACGAGCCTGTATGGGCGATTGGCACCGGTGAAGTGGCCACACCCGAAGACGCCCAGGAAGTTTGTGGCGCAATCCGCAAATGGGTTCATGAAACACATGGGGACACCGCAGCGCAAAAAGTTCGCATTTTGTACGGTGGTTCAGTCAAAGCTAGCAACATTGCATCCATCATGGCTCAGGTGGATGTTGACGGCGCCTTAATTGGCGGCGCGAGCCTCGACACAGATGAGTTTGTTGCGATCGCACGCTACAGATTGCACTAAACCAAGCCGATTTGATGTTATTTCATTAAGAGAAGGTAAGATTCAACCATGCTACTTGCACTAGAAATAGGACTGATTTTGGTCAGCCTTCTGCTAATTGTTCTAGTTTTGCTCCACAAGGGTCGTGGCGGTGGACTTTCTGACATGTTCGGTGGCGGAATTTCATCATCAATGGGTGGTTCAAGTGTGGCCGAGCGAAATCTCAATCGAATTACTTTATTCCTTGCAATACTTTGGGTAATACTCATTGTTGCAACCGGACTTTTGTTAGCTTAAGGATTATTCATGGCAAGTGGTTCAGCAATCCGCGGAAGTCGAGTCGGTGCAGGTCCGTTAGGCGAATCCGAACGCGGTCAGTCGATTCAGAAAGTTCGAATCTCTTATTGGTGCACAGATGGACATGAGTCTCGAGTTGCATTTGCCTACGACGTTGAAGAATTGTCTATTCCAGAAACATGGGATTGCCCAAAATGTGGTTTGCCGGCAGGTAAGGATAAAGAAAAGCCGCCAATTGCTCCAAAGAATGAACCATATAAAACTCACTTGGCATATGTAAAAGAGCGCCGCAGCGATTCTGAAAGCGCCATTATTCTTTACAAGGCTCTTGCTAAGTTAAAAGATGAAATTGGCGAGTAAGTTTTAGATTAATTCTTTTGCAGCTTTTACTATCGCGTCAACTGTGAAGCCAAGATCCTCTGCTATTACCTCCGGCGCTGCTGAAGCCCCGAATTGGTCAATACCAATCACTCTTCCATTTGTACCAACATATTTGTACCAAAGTGCTGTTGCGCCGGCTTCGATTGCAATAACTGGAACACTGTTCGGCAAGATTTGCTTGCGATAGCTTTCAGGTTGTTCATCGAACCAAGAGGTGCATGGCATCGACACCACGTTAGCTTCAATCTTCAACTTAGCTAATTGAGAGCAGGCTTCGAGAGCCATAGATACTTCTGAACCTGTCGCAAGTAAAACGATTTTTGGATTTGCAACACTGTGAATCAGATATGCACCTTTTGCGACACCTGCAAGAGCCGTCTTGGCCTCGACTACAACAGGCAGATCTTGACGGCTTAACGCTAAGCCTGAAGGGCAGCCGCGTCTCAAAGTTTCATACCAGGCGGCAGCTGTTTCGTTGGCGTCAGCTGGTCGAATAATTGCAAAATTAGGGATCAGTCTTAAGGCTGACAGATGTTCAATTGGTTGATGTGTTGGGCCGTCTTCACCCAGGCCAATTGAATCGTGGGTCCACACGTAAGTTACTGGCAGATTCATCAAAGCAGATAAACGCACCGCACCGCGCATGTAGTCACTAAATACTAAAAACGTTCCACCATAGGGGCGTAATCCGAACAGAGCGAGACCGTTGAGAATTGCTCCCATTGCATGTTCACGAATACCGAAATGCACATTTCTTCCCGCATAGTTTTCAGAACTATAACTTCCAGCATCGGCAATCAATGTGCCATTGCTTTCGCTGAGATCGGCAGAGCCACCCAATAGAAGTTGCGTTGTTGGCACAAGTGCGTTCAGCACGGCTCCCGACGCCTTTCTTGTTGCAACTTTCTTGCCAAGTTCCCATGTTGGCAAGGTTGCTGATACTTTTTCTAGATCTAATTCAGAATTAAACGAATTGAATTTTGCATAGGTTTCAGGTTCTTGCTTTTCCCATGATTTGAGTCTTTCATTCCATTCCGCCTGAATTTTGGCTCCGCGATTTGAGACCTGCCTCGATTTATTCAAAGCGTCCAAATCTATTTGGAAACTTTCGGCAGGATTCAAACCTAATACTTCTTTAGTCGCTGCCACTTCAGTTTCGCCAAGGGCTGAACCATGTGCCTTTTCAGTATTTTGTGCATTAGGCGCTGGCCAAGCAATAGTAGATTCCATACGAATCAAAGTTGGTTTGCCATTTCGTTTTTTAGCTTGGCTAATAGCTGCATCAAGTGCATTTATATCAAGGTCGCCATCAACTTTTTTAGGAACTTCAAAGACATTCCAGCCGTAGGACTTATAGCGATCTGAAACACTTTCAGAAAAAGAAAGGTTAGTCGCGCCATCAATCGAAATCTTGTTATCATCGTAAATTAAAATTAAGTTGTCTAGTTTCAGATGGCCAGCTAAAGATGATGCTTCAGCGCTGACACCTTCCTGCAGGCACCCGTCGCCAGCAAGGCAGTAGATGGTTGGATCTATTAAGTCCGCAAATTCCTTACTGTCAATCGTTGCCGACCGATATTTCGCGGCCATGGCGAAACCAACTGCATTTGCGATTCCTTGACCCAGCGGACCGGTTGTTGTTTCAACGCCAGGAGTGTGCCCATACTCCGGGTGCGCTGGTGTTTGGCTGTGTGCTGTTCGAAAGTTTTTCAAGTCATCGAGTGATAGCGGGTAGCCGCTAAGGAAAAGTTGAAGATACAAGGTCAAACTACTGTGACCAACTGAAAGAACAAATCGATCACGTCCAGCCCAATTTGGACTCGATGGGTCATGGCGCAAATGTTTTTGGAATATCAAATATGCGCATGGCGCAAGGGACATTGCTGTTCCTGGATGGCCATTGCCAACTTTCTGCACAGAATCAGCCGCTAATGCTCTAGTCATAGCAACTGCGCGGTCGTCGAGAGTGTCCCAAGCAAATGAATTCATCAAAGGTCCTTAGTGATTTTGAACCTAGTTTACAGAAGCGGCCAGCGAGTGGCAGGTTTGCCACACGCGTATTGTTAGAGTTAGAGAGTCCAATTTTGGGAGTATTTGTGCCGAGCAATAAAGCCACCATCAGCGACTTTATTGCTCTGACTAAACCACGAATCATTGAATTATTGCTAGTTACAACTATCCCGACAATGATCTTTGCGGCAAAGGGTTGGCCGCCAGTATCTGTCGCCATCGCAACATTTATAGGCGGAACTTTTGCAGCTGCCGGTGCAAATGTCTTGAATTGCTATTTGGACTACGACATTGATGTTTTGATGCCTCGAACTTCTAAACGAGCAACAGCACAGGGGAGAATTGCACACCGTACAACACTGATCTATGGACTAGTGCTTAGCGCAATCTCAATCATTCTTCTGCGTCTAACCACTAACGGTCTAGCTGCTGCGTTGGCTGCACTTGCAATCATCTTCTATGTAGGTATCTATACACTTCTTTTGAAGCGTAGAACGCCCCAAAATATTGTCTGGGGCGGCATCGCAGGATGTTTTCCAGTTGTCATCGGCTGGAGCGCCGTAACTGATAGTTTGAGCTGGGAACCGGTTGCACTCTTTCTAGTTGTTTTCTTCTGGACCCCTCCGCATTACTGGCCTTTATCCATGCGTTTTCGCGATGAATATGAAGCTGCTCAAGTTCCTATGTTGCCAGTGGTTGCTTCTGATGAAGTTGTCGCTAGACAGATACTTATTTACTCATACGCGATGGTCGGCTCATCACTTACACTGATTTTTGCACTAAGTTGGATTTACGCAATTCTGTCTATTGCTAGTGGGATTTGGTTCCTAAAAGCGGGGCATGATTTACGAGCAATGATTGCAAAGTATGAATTCACCCAAGATGAAATTGATAAATCAGCGATGAAACTCTTTCACGCTTCGATAACATATCTATCTGTGATTTTTTTCGCAGTTGGTTTAGATGCCTTAATTTTGCATTAGGTCGTAGCGCAATCTCAGATTGGAAACCCAGAACAAAATCGATCCGATGATGTGAGCAAAGACCAAAGTTTCAGGCACTCCTTGGAAGAATTGGTAATAACCTAATAATCCCTGAGAAATCACAACTAAAGCAACAACTGCAAAACTTTGTCTAATTTCATGATTCGCATTTCGATATTGCTTATATGCCAGAACAACTAGAATTACGAAGTAAATCCAAACTGACTTCGCATGTATGTTTGCGATTGTAGAGAGATCAAATTCATATCTCGAGCTTACTTCTTTATCGCCTGAATGGGGTCCTGATCCAGTCACCAAAGTCCCCAGAACAACTGTCACAAACGAACTTAAGACCAAGACATTAGCGCTTCTCTTTTGTCTTTTTTGAGATCCAAGGCTCATGTATCTTCGCAGTAAGGTGTGCGAAAGAGCGACTAGGACGATAGATGTTAAGAAGTGTGCGGAAACGGTTAGCGGATGCAAACCTGTTAAAACTGTAACGCCTCCAAGAATTGCTTGTATTAGAGTGCCGACTATTGGAGCTAGTGAAAGAACTCGCAGACTTTTCAATGCTGGATTACGCCAAATGGTGAACACCAACAAAGCAGCAACGATAACTAATACGAAAGTTAATAGCCGGTTACCAAATTCAATGTATTTGTGAAATGACTCTGTTTGGTTTGCCAATGGCACAATGGAATCACCTACACACTGAGGCCAGGTTGGACAGCCTAAACCGCTCTTTGTGATTCGCACTATTGCTCCAGTAGCGATAATTGCACTTTGCGCAAACAAGTTCACAAGCAATATGCGAGTAACTGTTGTCTTGTTCGTAGGAAATTTCATTCTAATCCAACCATTTGAAATATTTTCTTAAAAGAATATTGAGACCAGTATTGAAAATTATCAGGCTTACTAAATATGACAATCCTTTGGCCTGGATTACGGTAGCCCCGGCCAGCGGATGCATGAACGAGAAATCATTTTGCAATAGTCCAACTCCGGATATCAAAATGGCGAGAAACAGCAGATTGGAAAATGCTAGTACTTTTTCTGCAGTTAGAACGCCTGCCAATAGGAAAGCAGATTGGGTGAATAACAAAACGAGCAAAGGCACTGAAATGAAATTAAGTGTGTTAAATTGAATAGATATTTCCAGAATTAATGAAGTGGCAATAACAATCGGAATCTGTATGGCAAGCAGGAAGATACCTACCAACGTCTGTCCTGAAACCACTCCACGTAAGCCGAGTGGAGTGACTGACAAGTATTTTAATGTTCCGTATCTGCGAGCGAATGCAGTACTAATGACCAAAGACGTAAAGCTGCTTGCTAATGAGCAAGCAGCCAGGGTGAAGTCAAAAACGTGAGGTTGCTCTGGCAAAAGCACCAACACTGCTATCGGCGTGCCGAGTACAAGTAAAAGTTGCTCAGGGTGGCGCAAAAGAGTGGAAATCTCGTAGATCGCATATCTGACGAATGGGCGAGCGATCATGACAGGTCTGCATAGCTTGTAATTTGCAAGTTGTTGTCAACTGCGAATTGTGCGAGATATGTAAAAATAGCCTCCGAGGTTGACACTATGTAGCCGTTTTCGGATTTAGTTATTTCGCTAATAATGTTCACAGACTTCAACACACTGATTTCTGCGTCAGATAACGGCCGCGAAGTAGAAAACATGCAACGTTGAACACTAGGTCCTTGCGACAGATGAGTGATGTTGGATGTTATCGAAATTATGTCGCTGTTTAGATGCGAAGTAATTAGGACTGCTGAACCTTTTGCAATCCGTTCACGACAAAGATCGTGAAATTGTAATCTTGAAATTTCATCTAAGCCGACGGTTGGCTCATCCAAAATAAGCAGCGTCGGATTGTGAAAAAATGCACTGACAATTGCGAGTTTTTGCATTTCGCCACCGGACACTTCGCGAATTGATTTCTTCTCAAGTTTTACATCAAAACGCTCTAAAAGTTCATGGTCGATTGGGGTTTGAAATAGATCTGCTAAATACTTTAGCCAACGGTCGACATTTGCATTCAGTGGCAAACCACGGTCTTGCCACATTACTCCTAACTGGTTAGGGTTGTAGGAACGAGTAATTGCACCGCTAAAAGGGAGCAAATCAAGGATTGCAAGTATCAGCGAGGTCTTACCAGAGCCGTTGGCGCCGACTAGGCCATATGCATCTCCAGGGGTGATGGTGAGGTTAAAGTCGTTCAGGACGACTCTTTGGCCTCTTTTTACGCATATATCGACCATGTTTAGCACTAGAGCATCCTACTTTCAGTGTCGATTGTGCACTCGGGGTGGAAATACGCAACAATTAGGTTGTGAAATTCAGAAGCCAAGCATCGGCAAGAGTGGCCAAGCTACTTATGGAACTCGGACCATCATCAGCCACGGTCTTGGCTAACTCATTATCAATGACTCCAACTGCAATGCGTAAGCACTTAGATTCCCTTGAAGCTGCTGGTTTTGTTACCGCCCACGATAAAGCGCCATTCGGTCCGACACTAGACACATCAAGAGGTCGAGGCAGACCATCAAAGATTTTCACTGTGACTCAAACAGGCCGTGAATTTTTCGAAGCGCCTTATGACGAAATTGCTTTGAGCGCCCTGCAATTTATGGAACAGAAATTTGGAAAGCAATCAATACGAGATTTTGCGAAATCTAGAATTGAATCGGTTTTTGCAGAGTTCGATGAAACAAGTCATGGTGTAACTCAACTCGCTCAAGAACTTTCTGATCACGGATTCAGCGCAAGTGTGCAGCCTGCACCTTTCGCAAATGCTGAACAACTATGCCAACACAACTGTCCGATCAGTCACATAGCAAGTGTCTATCCCGAATTTTGCGAAGTCGAAGCCGAAATCATTGGCAAAAAACTTGGCGTACACGTAACTAGAATCTCAACAATAGCTTCTGGTTCTGCAATCTGCACTACGAATATCCCAAATAACACACCTAGGAGAAGCGCATGAGTTCATCAGTAGACGAACTTGAAGGTATTGGTAATTACGAATTTGGCTGGAGAGATAAGACAGACGCTGGCGCAAATGCTAGACGAGGTCTAAATGCTGAAGTTGTTCTGGACATCAGCAATAAAAAGAGCGAACCAAAATGGATGGAAGAACTGCGTCTAAAAGGTTTGGATTTATTCATCAAGAAGCCTATGCCAAATTGGGGCGGCGACTTGTCCGGTATCGATTTTGATAACATCAAATACTTCGTTCGCTCAACTGAGAAACAAGCTACATCTTGGGAAGAACTCCCTGAAGACATTAGAAATACGTACGACCGATTAGGTATTCCTGACGCAGAAAAGCAACGGTTGGTTGCTGGTGTAGCTGCACAATATGAATCTGAAGTTGTTTACCACGCAATTCGTTCTGATTTAGAAGAGCAGGGCGTAATCTTTGTAGATACAGACACGGCTCTAAGAGAGCATGAAGAACTTTTCAGGGAATATTTCGGAACAGTCATTCCTGTTGGTGACAACAAGTTTGCTGCCCTAAACACATCTGTTTGGTCTGGCGGTTCGTTTATCTATGTCCCGAAAAACGTGAAGGTAGATATTCCACTGCAAGCATATTTTCGTATCAATACTGAAAATATGGGTCAGTTCGAACGGACATTGATCATTGTTGATGAAGGTGCTTACGTTCACTATGTCGAGGGCTGCACAGCACCGATTTATTCAAGTGACTCTTTGCACTCGGCAGTCGTAGAAATCATTGTTAAAAAGAATGCCCGTTGCCGGTACACAACCATTCAAAACTGGTCGAACAACGTTTACAACTTAGTAACCAAGCGTGCTATTGCTCACGAAGGTGCAACTATGGAATGGATTGATGGCAACATCGGATCCAAAGTAACCATGAAGTACCCAGCAGTTTGGATGGTAGGAGAGCATGCGAAAGGTGAAACACTTTCAATCGCTTTTGCTGGCGAAGGTCAGCATCAAGATGCTGGTTCCAAGATGGTTCACGCTGCTCCAAATACAAGTTCAACAATCATCTCTAAGTCGGTTGCTCGAGGTGGTGGTCGCACTTCTTACCGAGGTCTTGTGCTTGTCGAAGAAGGCGCCTACAACTCCAAGAGCACTGTTAAATGTGATGCTCTACTAATTGATGATATTTCTCGAAGCGATACATATCCGTATGTGGATGTTCGTACCGATGACGTCTCAATGGGGCACGAAGCAACTGTTTCAAGAGTTAGTGACGACCAGTTGTTCTACCTCATGAGCCGCGGTATGAATGAAGATGAAGCCATGGCAATGATTGTTCGAGGTTTCGTTGAACCAATCGCACGTGAATTGCCGATGGAGTATGCAATCGAATTGAATCGCCTAATCGAGCTCCAAATGGAAGGGTCAGTGGGTTAATGACCGTAACAGCCCCGCCAAGCGATTTAGCTCCAAGACTAAAAGGACTGAAATTAATTCAGATTCCGGTTCCAAATGGTCGTGAAGAAGAATGGCGATTTACTCCAATGAAGAGAATCGCAAAGCTTCATGAACTAACTGAAACCGAGTCGAGTCCTATTTTTACAATTTCGTCACCAGGATTGGTACGGATTGAAAATGCAATGATTAATGATTTTGCTGCAGCAGATCGCATCTCAGCTGCCGCTGCATTATTGAGCACAGAAGGCAAGTCAATAACAATTCCTAAAGAAATCATTTTGACTGAACCTGTAATCATTGAGACCACATCAAAGAGCGAACGCAGTGTTGGTTCACTGTTGTTGAATCTTGAAAAGTATTCCAAAGGCACTTTCATCATCGATCACACTGGAAGTGGTGCGATTGCATTAGCAGTTGAAGTTAATGTTGCTGAAGGCGCAGATGCGACTGTTATCTCGATTCATGACGGTGACCGTAAATCTGTTTTCACAGGTCAACAAGCCATCAAATTGGGCAAAGACGCAAAGGTCCACCACGTTGCCATCACACTCGGCGGCGACCTGGTTCGACTCGTAACTACAGTCGAGTACACCGCACCTGGTGGCGAAGCAGTTATGTCGGGCGCTTATTTCACTGACGCTGGTCAGCACCATGAACATCGACTGTTCGTTGACCACTCAGTACCAAATTGTCGAAGTGACGTTATGTACAAGGGCGCTTTGCAAGGTCAGGATGCCCACTCAGTTTGGATTGGGGACGTTTTAATTCGCAGTAATGCAATCGGAACATCAACTTACGAACTGAATCGGAATTTGATTCTGACAGAAGGCGCTCGTGCAGATTCAGTACCAAATTTGGAAATTGAAACTGGAGAAATCGTAGGAGCAGGACACGCTTCCGCTACCGGTCGATTCGATGATGAGCAAATCTTCTACCTAATGAGTAGAGGTGTTCCAGAAGTGCAAGCTAAGCGCTTAGTAGTGCGAGGTTTTCTTGCCGACGTCATTTTCCGGATTCCATCTGCGGATTTGCAAAATCGTCTAATCAAGGACGTCGAAAACAAATTGGGAAATGCTGATCCACTCTATGCGAGGGTATTCGATGAGCAATAACCATATAGTTGGAACCGTAAAAGATTACGCACTTGATTCAATCACTCAAATTGATGTTGATGGTATTGAAATAGCACTTGTGAAAACCGCCGAAGGGTTTTTTGCTGTATCAGACATTTGCACACATGCTGAAGTTTCTTTGTCTGATGGTTCTCTCAATGGGTGTCTCTTGGAGTGCCCAATGCATGGAGCTGAATTCGATATCAAAACTGGGGAAGCGAAATCTCTGCCAGCCACCAAACCGCTTGAGGTTTACAAAGTTTTAGTTAGTGGCACTGATGAAAATGCCACAGTATCAATCGAAGTAGGGAAGTAATGAGCACACTAGAAATCAAAGATCTAAAAGTTCGGGTAGAAACCGAGAACGGTCCAATCGACATCCTCAAAGGCGTCACACTGACCATCAAATCAGGTGAAACGCATGCAATCATGGGACCAAATGGTTCAGGAAAGTCAACTTTGGCTTATTCCATCGCTGGCCATCCGCGCTATGAAATTGTTGGCGGCTCAGTAACTCTTGATGGCGCTGACGTGCTTGAAATGAGCGTTGATGAACGGGCTAAGGCTGGAATGTTTCTAGC
Organism: Candidatus Nanopelagicales bacterium; assembly: GCA_044341215.1. GTDB lineage: Bacteria > Actinomycetota > Actinomycetes > S36-B12 > UBA5976 > JAFMIT01. Next base: position 45,368 of record JBIISC010000001.1, read on the forward strand.
TATGCAATATCCAGTTGAAGTGCCGGGAGTTTCAGTATCGAATTTTCTTCGCACAGCAGTAACAGCTATTCGTGGTGAAGCACCAAAACTGCGTGATTGGTTGAAGGAAATGAAAGGCGCAATGTCAGATTTAGCGATCGATACAAATTTCGCTGAACGCAATGTAAATGAGGGTTTCTCTGGCGGTGAACGTAAGCGCCATGAAATCTTGCAAATGGAATTGCTACAGCCAAAGATTGCAATTTTGGATGAAACCGATTCAGGTTTAGATGTTGATGCTTTAAAGATCGTGTCAGATGGCGTGAACCGTATTCGGAAATCTTCAGATATTGGTGTTTTGCTTATTACTCACACAATCAGATTGCTGCGACAAATTCCGGTAGATCACGTTCACGTTTTCGTTGACGGCCGAATTGTTGCTCAAGGTGGCCCGGAGTTAGCTGAGCAAATTGATGCTAATGGTTACGAGCAGTTCACGGTGGCCGTTAATTAATGTCCTTTGAACCAAGTGCAATCAAATCTGACTTTCCGATCTTTGAACAAAAGCTACACGGGAATAAGGATTTGGTGTACTTGGATTCAGCTGCGACGTCTCAAAAGCCAAATCAGGTAATTAATGCGTTAACGAATTTCTATCGCACGAGTAACGGTGGAATCCATCGAGGTTCACACGCTTTGGCTGAACGAGCCACCATGTTGTATGAAGATGCACGCTCAAACATAGCTTCCTTCATCGGCGCGCAATCGAATGAAATCGTATTTACAAAAAATGCAACTGAAAGTATCAATTTAGTTGCTTATTCTTTTTCAAACGCGACGGCCAAAAAGAAACAAGGTCAGACACTAAGTGGTATTGAAGAAAGATTTGTGGTTGGGCCAAACGATGAAATCTTGCTCACCGAGATGGAACATCACGCCAATCTAGTTCCATGGCAAGAGTTGCATCTTAAAACTGGAGTGCAATTAAAGTTTATTCCAATCACAGATGATGGATACCTGGATTTAACGACGATGGATTCTCTTGTCTCGGAACGCACCAAAATTGTCTCAATTGTTCATCAATCAAACATTTTGGGAACCATCAATCATGTGGACAAGATTTTCGATTTGGCTAAAAAGGTTGGAGCGTTTACTCTTTTAGATAGTTGCCAGTCGGTTCCGCATATGCCAGTTGACGTTAGCCACCTGAAACCGGACTTCATGGCCTTCAGCGGTCACAAAATGCTTGGCCCAAACGGGGTGGGCGTTCTCTACATCAATTCAGAGATATTGCAAGAACTCCCAGTTTTCATAACTGGTGGATCAATGATTGAAGTTGTGCATCTTGATCACAGTTCCTACGCTAAAGGGACAGCTCGTTTTGAAGCGGGCACTCAATCTGCAGCAGATGTAGTAGGGCTCTCTGTGGCAGTTGACTACTTGCGCAATCTCGGCATGGAGAATGTTCACGCACACGGCTCAGATTTAACGAAATACGCACTTGAAAGATTGCAAGAGCTTCGCGGCATCAAAATTGTCGGACCACAAACTATGAACGATCGCGGAAGTGCAATCTCATTTGTTGTCGACGAAATGCATCCTCACGATGTTGGGCAATTTCTTGATGCAGACGGAATTGCAGTGCGAGTCGGCCACCACTGCGCTTGGCCAGTTTGTCGTCGGATGTCAGTCCCAGCTACAACCAGAGCATCTTTCTACGTCTACAATCAAAAGTCGGACGTTGACACGATGATTACATCCATACTTAAAGCACAGAAATTCTTTGGTGTTTAATGAATCTAGAATCCCTCTATCAGGAAATTATTCTCAACCACTACAAAAATCCAAATGGCAAAGTGGATTCTGTGGATTCGCCGGACGCAGTTCACCACGTCAACCCAAATTGTGGTGATGAAATCACTTTGTCTGTTCAGATGCACGATGGCCAGGCACACATCACTTTCAGTAATTTGGGCTGCAGCATTAGTCAAGCCAGCGCCTCGGTCATGTTTGACCTTTGCGAAAGCCAGCCAGTCTCCAAGATCATGGAGATTGAGGATAGCTTTCTTGAACTAATGCAGTCCCGAGGACAAGGAATAGCAGAGGATGAACTTCTAGGTGACGCCATAGCGTTTGTTGGCGTCTCACAGTTCCCAGCTCGCATAAAATGCGCTCTGCTGCCATACATGGCTCTAAAGGACGCAATTTCTAGAGAAATAGAAGGAAAGTAAATGAGTGATCAAAATCTCGACGCACTAAGAGGTTCTGAGATTCCATCAGAGGATGATCTTTTCGAATTAATGCGAGATGTTGTCGATCCAGAGCTAGGCATCAACGTAGTTGATTTAGGACTCGTATACGCGGTACATATTGATGAGAGCCAGAATGCAACCATCGATATGACGTTAACTTCAGCAGCTTGCCCGCTTACCGATGTAATTGAAGACCAAACTCGCGCAGCACTTGACGGACATGTTAAAGATTTCAGAATTAACTGGGTATGGATGCCACCTTGGGGACCAGACAAAATCACACAAGATGGTCGCGAAATGATGCGAGCGCTCGGTTTCAACATTTAGTTATATTGATAAATGCTAAGTGCACATGATTTAGAAGCACGCGTAGGTGCTCGAGTTCTCCTTTCTATGGTTAACTTCAACATCAATGCCGGTGACAAAGTTGGATTTGTTGGTCGCAACGGCGCCGGGAAAACCACTCTAACGAAAATATTGGCAAGGGAAGCACTTCCTACAAGTGGCTCTGTTACCACATCAGGTTCAGTTGGGTACTTGCCTCAAGATCCAAGAACTGGTGACTTAGCAGTAACCGCTTTAAATCGGATTCTGTCTGCTCGCAATTTAGATGTTGCGATTGCAAAAATGCGCCAAGCTGAAATCGACATGGCATCTACAGACACTAATGTTTTTGATAAAGCCATGAGACGTTATTCAAACAGCGAAGCCGAATTCCAAGCAGCAGGAGGTTACGCAGCAGAGTCTGAAGCTGGTGCCATCGCGTCTAGTCTGGGATTGCCAGTTTCGGTCCTGCAACAAGAATTAGGGACGCTCTCTGGAGGTCAACGCCGCAGAATCGAATTGGCACGGATTTTGTTTAGTGGACATGAAACATTGTTGCTTGACGAACCAACAAACCACTTAGATGCAGATTCAGTCATTTGGCTGAGAACGTTTCTGCAAAATTATGCAGGTGGCGTGGTTGTGATCACGCACGATACTGAACTTCTCGAAGCCACAGTTAACCGAATCTTTTACTTAGACGCAAATCGTTGCGTTCTTGATGTCTACAACATGGGTTGGAAGCGTTACCTTCAACAACGCGAAGCTGACGAGCGCCGTCGCAAACGTGAACGTGCCAATGCTGAAAAACAAGCAGATACATTGATCTTGCAAGCTGAGAAAATGCGGGCGAAAGCCACTAAAGCCAAAGCTGCTCAATCAATGTTAAAACGTGCAGAGCGGTTGACTAGCAATCTTGAGGCTGAGCGAACATCAGATCGAGTGGCGAAACTACGTTTCCCTACACCTGCTCCCTGCGGGAAAACGCCACTAATGGCAACTGGTTTGTCAAGAACTTATGGTTCGACAGAGATCTTTACTGACGTTGATCTAGCGATAGATAAGGGATCTAGAGTTGTGATTCTTGGCCTGAATGGTGCAGGTAAAACAACTTTATTGCGAATTTTGTCCGGAGTAGATCAGGCAGACACTGGAGACATTTTGCCCGGACACGGACTAAAAATTGGTTACTACGCGCAGGAACATGAAACTCTAGATCCGCAAAAAACTGTGCTCGACAACATGATGAATTCCGGAACTGATTTGACCGAACGTGAGGCGCGTTCGGTCTTGGGCTCTTTCTTATTTACTGGTGACGACGTTCTTAAACCTGCTGGTGTTTTATCTGGTGGAGAGAAGACAAGACTCGCATTGGCCACTTTGGTTGTATCGGCTGCGAATGTCCTATTGCTTGACGAACCAACAAATAACTTGGATCCAGCTTCTCGTCACGAAATTTTGACGGCTTTGCAGACTTATAGCGGTGCGGTAGTTCTCGTCTCACACGATGAAGGGGCTGTACTTGCTCTAAATCCTGAAAGAGTTCTACTGCTACCAGACGGCGTCGAAGATTTATGGAACGACTCTTACGCTGAGTTGATCAGCCTCGCTTAATTTAGTCAGTTGCAGGTAAGTTGCGAAGCGCAATTACGTATACAGCAACAGCGAAAATTGCAATCAAAATCCATTGTCCAACGTAACCAAGATGCGGGCCGGCCGTCATTTCGGGCAGTGGCAATATAGCGAGTTTCTCGATAGGTGGAGAAATCAACTCGAGATAGATTTTGTCATCATCAGGCAATATTGATGCCGGTGTGTTTGTTTGTTTGGCAGGTAAGTCACTTGGGTCAGATTCAAAACTGTCTATAATTCTAATTCGCCCAACAGCGTCGATCGTTTGCTCAACTGGAACTTCAACAGGCTGCTGACTCCAACCTAAAGCTAAAACAACGCTGATAGTTTCACTAACTTGCAAATGAACTAAACCTACAAATCCAGGTATGCCATCTAGGGATTGTTTTCGCCACCAAGTTATTTCGCTGACAACTTTGCCTTGCACTTTCACTCTTGAATATTCACGTAGCGATTCGAAGTTGTTGCCATTAAGTGAAGATACATTTAAAGGTTCTTGGGTATAGGAACGTTCGAGTTGGGAATTTAGTAACTCTCGTTCGTGGTGTCGGTTCAATTGCCAATTCGCCGCAATCAGAGCGAGCGGGAATATGGCAATCAGCGTCAATGTAAGAGCCGCAATTCTTTTGAAACGATTTCGCACTGTCAAACTTTAGTAGTTAATCTAGAATGAACCATGGCTAAAAAACCTGAGGTGCATCGCATCACGAATGTACCCGATGGCATGAAAGTTCAACAACAAAACCGAAGTCGCAGGTACATGTGGTCGATGGGCATTCGCATGTTGTGTTTTGGCGCAGCCTTGATAACTGATGGATTCTTGAGATGGACTTTGCTAGCAGGCTCTCTCGTTTTGCCATGGGTAGCTGTGGTTTTGGCTAATGCGGGTCGCGAAAATCGTCTAGAACGTGACACTCCCACCGAAATTGCTCATCCTTATACGTTGAAATAGGCGCAGATGCGTGTTTACGGGGCGGTAACCACTAATTTAGGCTCGGATTCGAAAGAGGTATCTTGAGCCGCGTTGTAGTAGTCACAGGTGGAAACCGAGGAATTGGTGCCGCAGTGGCCTCGGCATTTGCCGGGCTAGGCGACAAAGTCATAGTTTTCAGTCGCACAGGTGATGCCCCAACAGGCACAACTGGAATAGCTTGCGATGTATCGAACACTGAATCCGTTGAAGCGGCTTTTGACAAACTAGAAGCAGATTTTGGTCCAGCTGAAGTTGTTGTGGCAAATGCTGGTGTAACCAAAGACACACTGTTAATGCGTATGACCGATGAAGATATTGACTTGGTCTTGAATACCAACTTGTTTGGTGCTCTTCGAATCGCACGCCGGGCTGGCAAGGCAATGCTCAAACTTCGCAAAGGGCGCATCATTTTCATTGGTTCCGTTGTTGGCTTGTTAGGCAGTGCTGGTCAAGTTAACTACGCAGCTAGTAAATCCGGTTTAGTTGGCGCCGCTAGAAGTATTGCACGCGAACTTGGTAGTCGAGGAATCACCGCAAACGTCATCGCGCCAGGTTTTGTTAATACTGACATGACATCTGTTCTTAGTGATGATCAGAAAAAAGCAATCGTGGCGAGTGTGCCACTAGGTCGCTATGCAGAAACTTTTGAAATCGCGGGTGTTGCTACTTTTTTGGCATCTGAAGCGGCAAGTTACATCACAGGAGCAGTAATCCCTGTTGATGGTGGTCTAGGAATGGGGCATTAGGAAAATTATGGGAATCCTTGAAGGTAAAACAATTTTAGTAACTGGCATCATCACTGAAAGTTCAATTGCTTACGATGTTGCCCGACTTGCACAAGAGCAAGGCGCTAACGTTGTAATTACAGGTTTCGGACGTGGTTTATCAATTACGCAGAAGGTCGCGAAAAAACTACCAAAAGAAGCTCCAGTAATTGAACTCGATGTTTCAGATCAAGCTCAGCTGGATTCTTTGGCAGAACGCTTAAGTCCTTTTGTTACCCAATTAGACGGTGTTCTACATTCAATCGGTTACGCACCACAATCTGCCTTAGGTGGCAACTTCCTTCACACTCCGTGGGAAGATGTTGCTGTTGCTCTACAGATAAGCGCATTCTCACTAAAATCTTTGTCGGTAGCTTGCCTGCCTTTAATGCACCCAGGATCGAGCATTGTTGGATTAACATTTGATGCATCGATTGCATGGCCAATTTATGACTGGATGGGCGTAGCAAAGGCTGCCTTTGAATCAACTTGTCGCTACCTAGCCAGAGATCTTGGGCCTAAAGGCATCCGGGTTAACTTAGTTGCCGCCGGCCCAATTGGCTCCATGGCGGCAAAATCAATCCCTGATTTTCATCGCATCGAAGCTATTTGGAATGAACGAGCTCCGATTGGCTGGGACACCAAAGATGCAGAACCATCAGCACGAACTTGCATAGGTTTGATGAGTGACTGGTTCCCTAAAACCACTGGCGAAATTGTGCATTGCGATGGCGGCGTCCACGCTGTAGCAGGCTAATGAGGGAACTCATTTTGGTCAGGCATGCTAAGAGCGATTGGCCAACAGGTGTCGAAGACAAAGAACGCACACTCTCAGATCGAGGCGTTAGAGACTGTCAGATTGCAGCTCGTTATTTCATAGGGTTGGAAGAACTAAATCACTTTGTAGTGCACGTTTCTTCCGCAGCACGCACCGTGCAAACCTGGCAGGAAGTGTCGAAGCCTTTTTCTGAACAACCTCAAGTTGTGAAAACCGATGAAATTTATGAAACAAGTTTTGATGGATTGATTTCTTACCTAGCGGATCAGTCAGCACAAAAATTGATATTTGTCGGACATAATCCATCGTTAGCACTTTTAGGAGAGCATTTAACGGGGGAGGCAATCCGCAAATTCCCATCTTTAAGCATTTGGCATTTGCAAGTACCAAATGAATGGGAACGGGGTGCTGCAATAACCGTAAACCGGTTAGTTCCTAGAGCAGATCTAAACCTTACAGATAGTGATTAATGCTCGTGAATGTGATGAATCGGTTTGTATTCTGCTTTCAATCCGCTGTCTGCATCAAACTTTTCGATTTCTGCACGAGTTATGCCGAGTAAATAGAGCACTGTATCTAGATAGGGAACATTCACCGAAGCATCAGCAGCGTTCTGAACTATTGGTTTGGCATTGAATGCGATACCAAGACCAGCGGCGTCGAGCATATCTAAATCATTAGCACCATCACCGATAGCAATTGTGCGAGATAACGGAATACCATGATCTTCAGCAAACTTCTTTAAGGCAGCAGCTTTACCGGCGCGGTCAACTACTTTTCCCAAGATGCTACCCGTTAATAAACCATCAACCACTTCCAAGGTATTAGCCTCGACGTGATCTACTTTCAACATCTCACCAAGCGGCTGCACAACCTGAATAAATCCACCTGAGACTAAAGCGATGTGAAAATCTAATGACTTCAACACGCGACAAAGCGTCATCGCACCAGGTGTAAGTCGAATTTCTCGAAGTACCTCTTCGAATACGGTATCCGGTAGTCCTTTCAATAAAGCTACGCGCTCTCGCAAAGACTGCTCGAAATCCAATTCTCCCGCCATAGCCCGCGCAGTTATTCGCTTCACTTCTTCTCCAGCACCAGCTTTATTCGCGAGCAATTCAACAACTTCATCTTGGATAACAGTGCTATCTACATCCATTACAACTAGTTGACGACCTCGCCGTCTAAGCCCACCCTCTTGCACAGCTATGTCAAAACCATGAGCTGCAGCGGCTGCAGCGAGAGTACGACGAAGACCGGCTATTTCTCCCTGTGAAATCTTTAATTCCAATGCTGTAACGGGATAAGAAGCTATACGTTCAATTCGATCAATATTTGCACCATTGCTCGCCACAATCTGAGAGATCGTTGCCAGGGCATTGCCATTTAAAGGAGATCCAAGAACTGTGATTACTAGCTGCGCTGGGTGATCGTTGTCTTTGCTGCTAGTTACTTCAGAAGATACTTGCATTCCATTTGCGCTGATTGTCTCTCGCACAGAGTCAGCTATTTCTGATGCGTTCACTTCGGGAGTAATTTCGATGAGTACTGCGAGAGTCAATATCCCTTTTACAACAACCTGCTCTACGTCCAAGATAGTAATTTCTTTCGGTAGAGCCGCGAAAAGTTGATAGGTAATACCTGGTTTATCAAAACCGGTGATATTTAGCATTAGAGACTTAGTCACAGGACAATTCTATCTATCAAAGATTGCCAAAGTAGGCTTACGCGTGTGAATCAAGTTATTGAACTGCTAGATGTGAGTGTATTTCGCAATGGCAAACCAATTCTTGACGATATCTCATGGAAGATAAACAGCGATGAACATTGGGTAGTGCTCGGCCCAAATGGCGCTGGCAAAACAACTTTGATGCAAATTCTGCAAACAATGATTTTTCCAACAAAAGGGATTGTTGAAATACTTGGAGAGTATTTAGGCCTTGTTGATGTTTTTGAACTGCGACCACGAATCGGTTTTTCCTCCGCAAGCTTGATAGATCAGTTCCCTGAAAATGAAAATGTGTTGGATGTAGTTAAAACATCAGCTTATTCAATGACTGGCACGTGGCGTGAAGATTACGAAAAAGCCGACATAGCTCGCGCTCTAGATTTACTCGAAAAGTGGGGAATTGAACATCTTGCGAACAGGACTTTCAAAACTCTCTCAGAAGGTGAAAAGAAACGTGTTCTGATTGCACGTGCTCTAATGGCTAATCCTGAATTGCTGTTACTAGACGAACCTGCAGCTGGTCTAGATATTGCCGGAAGAGAATCTATGGTCTGGGAATTAGGAAGATTCGCATCGTCTGACACCTCACCGGTCTGTGTTTTAGTTACTCATCACGTTGAGGAGATTCCAGAAGGTTTTACCCATGTCCTATGTTTGAACGGTGGAAGAATTGTCGCCCAAGGACCCATCAATTCCACCCTGAATGACGAGAACGTAACAAAAACTTTTGGCCTGAATCTAAAGGTGAGCCAGCAAGATACTTCCCGAGGAACTCGATGGCTGGCGTCTTTGATTTAGAGTTGGTTCAGCGTGGCAACTAACTCTTTGACAAATACGTGGTTAGAAACACCCAATGAGCGTCGAATTAAATAGTCAACCGCAATGGTTATCCTCACAAGAGCTCGGTGATATCCGTGGGAAATTGCCGATTCTTTATGTGAACGTTGTTCCAGTTCGGATCGATAACACAGGTAAAATTTCACATGTAGGACTTCTGCTAACTGTTTCACCCGATGGAACTATCACCCGTTCAATAGTCGGGGGAAGAGTTTTGCATGGCGAGCTAATAAGAGATGCAATAAGTAGACATATTCTCAAAGACTTAGGCCCAGTCGCTTTTCCGCGAATTCCGGTCTCGCTGCAACCATTTGATGTCATCGAATATTTCCCCGATAAAAATGTAACTGGGTATCAAGACCCTCGGCAGCATGCCGTTGCGCTGAGTTATGTTGTTGCTGTGACCGGAGAATGTCAGCCATCGCAAGACGCCCTTGATCTAGTTTGGTTGAGCGTTGAAGAAGCGTCCAGTGAAAAGGTTCGTAGTGAGATGTATGGCGGACAAGATCGGGTAGTGCGTTCAGCTTTAGCTCACGCTGGCTGTCTGCTTTAACCATGTTACGAACCTGGTTGAGCGTCATCCATCCCTCATGGCAGCCTTTTATCGATACGCAACTAACTAATCTCAATGAGATAGTCGAACAAGCGAGCAGAATTTCTCCAGAAACAGAGATACTGCCTGCGGCTGAGCAAGTTTTGAGATGTTTAAGCATGCCATTAACTGACGTTAAGGTTTTGATTGTTGGGCAAGATCCATATCCAAACGCACAACATGCTTGCGGATTGGCGTTCGCAGTTGGAAGTAACGCTGTTCTAATGCCAAAGAGTTTGAAAAATATTCAAATTGAATTGGTTTCAGATTTGGGATGCCCAAATAAAGATAACATGGAATTGGTTGCTTGGCATGAGCAAGGGGTTATGTTGCTTAATCGTGTTCTAACTGTAAACATAGGCAAAACCAATAGTCATTCGGACATTGGTTGGCAGGAATTTACACTTGAGCTTATAAGGTACATAGATACAAATAGGCAAGTGGTGGCAATACTTTGGGGAAACTCAGCAATCAGCGTTGAGAAGAATTTAGTGAATGCGCGGATTGTTAAGTCTGCCCACCCAAGTCCTCTATCTGCTTTCAGAGGATTCTTCGGAAGCAAGCCATTTAGTAAAACAAATGATCTCCTAATGGAATTGGATATAGCTCCTATTGATTGGTGTAGCGCAATGGGAGTAATTCGCGAGTAAGGGCCAGCGCGTAAAGACGTTTTAAGATTTCCACATTGGACTTCGCTAGTAATTCTTTAACGCATAAACAACGCGGTGAGTCTTCTTGTTGTTATAAACAATCCTGCACCAATCATGACCAAGAAATATGCAACTGGCCCAAAAAGGTGTGATGAGACATTTCCTAACATTAAATCGCGAACCAAGTTCACAGCTTGGGATAAAGGCAAATAATTAACTATGTTTTGTAGCCACTGTGGAAAGACGCTAACTGGATAAAACGTTCCTGAGAAAAGAAACATCGGTAACAGTGCAAAGCTAATCCAATTCATTTGGGCAAAGGATTCCAGATACGAAGTGACAGCCATACCAACTGCCGCGAATCCAAATGCAACCAAAAGAGCCGCCGGTATTGCAAATATCGCGAACGGGCTAACCACAAGTCCGAGAGGGATGCTGATACACATGAAACCTATTGCGTAGACCAGTCCTCGCAAAAGTGCCCACGCCATTTCCCCAAGTGCTAGATCTAGAGGCCCCATGGAAGTAGCCAAGGTGGCCTGATATTGCTTGCCAAAATGCATTCTAAAAAAAACATTCCAGGTTGAATCGTAGATAGCGCCATTCATGGCACTTGTTGCCAGCAGGGCTGGCGCAATGTAGGCGGCATACGAAACCGGTTGGCCTACTCCATCTGTAACTCCACCAATCAATTGACCAACACCGAAGCCAAAGGACAATAGATAAAAAACTGGTTCGACAAAGCCCGAAAGAATTACAAACCAGTTAGATGACTTCATCGCAAAATAGCCGCGCTGCACTATGACTCGAGAGCGGCCAGAATAGATTCCAGAACCAGCTTTATTGGTTCGACGTTCAGCAATCGCCACAGCGGAATCCATAATTACATTGGTAAGCATTAGGCGGCCAAACGTGCGGTAATTTTTCGAGCTCCGAAATAAGCACCAATAAGAAACAGAAGAGTTAAATAACCGAAATGCATAAGCATTGTTGCCGCGCCCATGTTGGTTCCATATGTGAACTGTCTACCAATTTCCGTTGCATGCCAAAGAGGCGAGATCCAACCAACTACTTGCAATCCAATTGGCATCAATTCCAGCGGGTAAAAAGTTCCTGAAAACAAAAACATTGGTGCGATTACGAATCTTCCTATTAATGCGAAATAGCCATCATCGTCTTTAACATAGGCTGCCACTGCAAGCATCAAGGATGCAAATGCCGTCCCAGCAAAAATGGCAGAAGGGACCAGCGTGAAGATTGACACAAAGTCAACCACCCCAGCAATCAATAAAACCAGCCAGTATAGAATTACCGAGAATACAGTTCTAGCAAATGCAGCTATTTGCACGCCATGTGTAATTTGTTTACCAGTTATTGCGGTGGCATTCATTGCATAAAAATATTTTTCCCAGATAAATCCAGCAAGTACCGGAAAGGTCACTTCATCCATACCGCTCTGGATTGCAGCGCTAGCGAGCAAGGCAGGAGCTAAGAACAATAAATACGACACACCATTGACTCCTTGGCTGCCAACGTTGGCATCAACCAAAGCGCCTATTCCCAGTCCTATTGAAACTAGATAGAGAACAGGATTTCCCAATCCAAAGGCCAAAATCGCTGTCCACCATTTAAACATGTGTCTTATTCGGTACTCAGCTACAAAAAACGCACCCCATCTAGCAACGTTTTGCACATCAACCAGTTTCAGCGCGCCAACTCTTGGAGTTTGATCAATACTCACTCGACCAAACTCCGGCCTGTTAGACGCAAAAAGACGTCTTCTAGTGAACTTCTTCTAACCAATGAGGTCACTGGATGTAGTCCCATAGAAATTATTTTTGCTAATTCCGCCTCGCCATCTTGTGAGTAAATCAAAATCCTGTCGGGCAAGATTTCGATTCTCTCTCCGAGAACTTTTATCTGTTGTGAAATGTCGGCATTCTTGTCTGAACCGAAGCGCACTTCCAGAACTTCCTTTGAACTGTATTGCTTTATCAATTCTGACGGACTGCCTTGGGCCATAATCTTTCCGTTGTCCATCACGATTAGTCGATCGCATAATTGTTCCGCTTCATCCATGTAATGCGTAGTTATGACAAGGGTTACACCCTGTTCCTTTAAACGGAAAAGTCGATCCCACAAAATGTGGCGGGCCTGCGGATCTAATCCTGTTGTTGGTTCATCTAGAAGGAAAATCTCTGGTTCATTCATTAGCCCCCGAGCGATGGTTAGTCGTCTTTTCATTCCACCACTTAGAGAATCAGTTTTCGCATTTCGTTTCTCTTGTAATTGAGCAAAATCCAAGAGTTCTTCAATCTTTTTTTCAATGTACTTTCGGCTTAAACCAAAGTACCGACCGTAGATATATAGATTTTCGTAAACTTTGAGTTCAGTATCCAGATTGTCCGTTTGTGGTACTACACCAAGATAAGCACGAATTGTTGGACCGAATTTGTTTGGGTCCATGCCCAAAATCTCTAAATCTCCACTAGTTCTTTCCAAGGTTGAAGCAATCATCCGCATTGTGGTTGATTTGCCCGCTCCATTTGGCCCGAGCAACCCAAAAGATTCACCTTTAGTAACTTGAAAATCAATGCCGTCAACTGCAACGAAATCACCATATAGCTTGGTCAAAGATGAGGCTCTAATAAGTACTTCATCTGCCACGGCTGGGACTCACAATCTGTTGAAATTACCTACACAAGAGTAGAACCCGCCGTTAAGCGGGTTCTAACGTGTCCGAAAGGGGACTTGAACCCCTAACCCCTTGCGAGGACTAGCACCTCAAGCTAGCGCGTCTGCCTATTCCGCCACCCGGACTCGAGCGGCGAACTTTACCAATGCTGAGGATGAACCTTCGCCATACTGGCAGACTAAACCTATGACCCTAAATACCCCTACCGCGGATATTGATCAAGAAGTTGTGCAGATCACTCAAGAGTTGATTCAAATTGACTCAACCAACTTTGGTGACGGGAGCGGTCCTGGTGAGGCAGCAGTGGCTGAGTATGTGGAATCTAAACTAAAAGAGCTAGGAATTGATTGCGAGAGGTTCACAACAACTTCAGGAAAACGACAAGGTGTCTTTGCTCGAGTTGAAGGTTCTGATCCCACAGCAGAAGCTTTGCTTGTTCATGGGCATCTTGATGTGGTACCTGCAGTTGGAGATTGGCAACATGATCCTTTCGGCGGTGAAATTCACGACGGCATGGTTTGGGGACGCGGCGCGGTAGATATGAAAGACGGCAACGCAATTTTGTTGTCAACAGTAAGAGCTTGGAAGGCTGCTGGGATCAAGCCCCGTAGAAATATAAATTTGCTTTTTCTCCCAGATGAAGAAGCTGGCGGTAAACATGGAGCTCACTGGTTAGTTGAAAATCGCAAAGATATGTTCCAAAACGTTTCCGAAGCAGTGGGAGAGGTTGGTGGCTTCTCCTTAGAAGTTAACAAAGAGTTGCGACTGTATTTTATCGAAACCGCGGAAAAAGGCATTCGATGGATGAAGCTGACTGCCGAAGGGCAAGCAGGACATGGATCGATGCTAAATAGAAACAATGCCGTCACAGAACTTGCAAAAACTCTAACCCGAATTGGTCAATTCGACTGGCCAGTTCGACTGACAAAAACCAATGAAGCTTTGGTGCGTGAACTTTCAGAAGCTTTCAAAATTGATTTGGATCCAACGGATGTGCCGAGCATTATCAAAGTTCTTGGACCTATGGCTCGACTTATTGGCGCAACTTTTCAAAACTCTGCTCAACCGACGATGTTGGAGGCAGGATACAAAGTGAACGTCATACCGCAATTTGCAACAGCACAAATAGACGGCAGAGTGCTACCAGGCTTCGAGGACGAATTCGATGCACAAATAGATGAATTACTTGGTCCAAACATAACCCGCACCGATTCAATTCGAGATATCGCAATGGAAACACCGTTCGATGGACCGACGGTTGATGCAATGGCAGCAGCATTGCGATCAGAAGATGATAAAGCTCATGCTGTGCCATATGTCTTAAGCGGTGGCACGGACGCAAAGGCATTCGCAAGATTAGATATCCGGTGTTACGGGTTCATTCCGCTGCAACTCCCACCAGCTTTAGATTTTGCATCTTTATTCCATGGAGTTGACGAACGCGTCCCAATCGATTCTCTGCGATTTGGTGCACGAGTTATGGATCGTTTTCTTAAAAATGCTTAGTGGTTTTGCGAAACTTCATTTAAAGCGGCGTAAATTTGCTCTGGCAACTCTGAATTGAGCGCGTGCAAGATTGTGCGCAATTGGGCTGCGTTACGTGCTCCCGTTATCGCAGAGGTTACGCCTGGGTTTTGCAAGACCCATAGAAGTGCCAACTCCAACGACGTGCAACCCAATCCACTGGCAGCCGTTGATAACGCTTCGACAGTCTTTTGGTTTGAGTCGGTGAGCATCGAGCGAACGAATTGTCCTAAGTGCGGGGAAGCTGCTCGGCTGTCTGCTGGAATACTGTTTCGATATTTGCCCGTTAAAACGCCACGACCAAGTGGTGACCAAGCAAAGAATCCTAATTTTAGGTGGGCGAGAGCATTGAAAATTTCTGATTCTGGATCACGCTTTATTAGCGAATATTCATTCTGCGTACCTATGAAGCGACTACTAGAAATTTTTTCAGACAAATACGTGATCTGCCAAGCTGAAAAATTTGAGACCGCAACATATCGCGCCTTATTTGAATCGAGAATATGTAAAACGTTCTCAGCTACTGCATCTAATGGGGTCTGGATGTCATGCGCATGGAGAAAGTAGATATCGACAAAATCTAGGTTCAAACGCTCTAGGGATGAATCTAGAGCTTTAGATAAATAGATATGTGTATTGTTGATTGATCTTTCCGCGTTACGGATACGTCCGCCTTTAGTCGCTATGACCAAGTCTTGCCGATTGATCAGATCATTTTCAGCTATGAATTGCCCAAGTAGTTTTTCAGAATTCCCATCAGAGTAAACGTCAGCGGTGTCGATGTATGTACCGCCGTCTTGTACAAATAAATCAAATTGCTCGCGGGCTTCATATTCATCGGTATCCCGACCCCAGGTCATGGTTCCTAAACCAATTTCGCTGATTTCTAGCCCGCAATTTGCAATCACTCGTGATTTCACAGTGACAGCCTAGGGATGTGTGCGGGATAAGTTAGGTAGGCTCCCAAATACTGACTAGATTTGGCAGGTGAGTGAATGGTTTATAGCTGTCTTTTTAGGCGTTGTGCAGGGATTAACTGAGTTTCTTCCTATTTCTTCTACAGCACATATATTTCTGATCTCGGAAATCTTTGGCTGGGGTGATCCTGGTGCTGCCTTTACCGCTGTTATCCAATTGGGCACCGAAGCGGCTGTTCTAATCTATTTTTGGCGAGACATTTCGCACTTGTTGGTTACATTCTTAAAGTCTCTTACCAACAAGGCTGTTCGAAGAACTCAAGATGCTACGTTGGCTTGGGCCTTGGTTCTTGGAAGTCTTCCAATCGGTGTTGCTGGTTATCTGTTTAAAGGTTTTATTGAAAAAGATGTTCGGAACGTGTGGGTTGTGGCTTCAGCTCTAATAATTTTCGGATTCGTGCTAATTTTTGTAGAGCGGTTTGCATTCCCTCGTAAATCTAAAATGACCATTGGCACCGGTCTTTTCATGGGGCTCGCACAAACACTTGCCTTGATTCCTGGGGTATCAAGATCAGGCGCAACTATCTCCGCAGGTATCGCAATTGGTTTGGAACGAAAAACCGCTACCCGGTACGCCTTTTTACTTGCAGTTCCGGCAGTGTTCGCATCAGGTATGTATGAATTGAGATCGGCATTATCTGAAGATGTCCTTGCCGATATAAGTTTCAGTTGGGCACAAATCTTAGTTGCAACCAGTGTTTCATTTACGGTCGGTCTTTTTGTTATCGCTGGGCTAATGCGCTTTTTATCGAAATACACATTTAGTGTTTTTGGTTATTACAGAATTGCATTGGGCGTGATTTTGTTAGCCCTCGCATCGTCAGGATTGATTGTCTAAATGCGTGAAGTATTTGAGTTCCACCTACCATCAAGATTTGTTGTCGGAACGGTTGGGCCAGTTGATGAACGAGAATTTTTCATCCAAGCCAAGGACGACAAGCGGCTAGTAACTATTGCTTTGGAGGACACCCAGGCAGATGTTTTGTCACAAGGTTTAGATCGCATTTTGGATGAACTGCTAAAAATGGGTGTGGATGTGCCTGTATCAGACCCACCCGATTTGGATCTAGAAGCTCTAAGTCAGCCTATTGATCTGGAATTCGGAGCTCAATCTATGGGTCTGGCATGGAACGAATTGACCCAACTTGTCACCTTGGAAATTAATGGCGAGTGGCATTCGGAAGATATTCCTGACGTTGAATCCGACGAACCTGATGGGCCACCTTGTTTGCGAGTTCGGCTAAGTTTGAAACAGGCCAGAGCATTCATTGTTCGGACTAATCGCATCTTGGCTTTCGGCGCTAAACCTTGCCAATACTGTCAATTACCTCTAGAGCCAGCAGGACACATTTGTCCTCGCGCCAATGGCTACCGACGTTAGATACTCTTACATCTTATGAAGTCATGGAGCTCAGTAGCGTTGCCTGAAATACCAGGTGCTGGAATCGCTCCGCTTCTGAGCGATGTTGCATCAGGGGAGATGTTCAATCCGGTCGTGGACTGCCAAGCGTCCATCTATGTTTGCGGCATCACCCCTTACGACTCCACCCATATTGGTCATGCAGCAACGTATGTAAATTTTGACTTGCTAAAAAGGGTTTGGCTCGATGCTGGATATTTTGTCAATCATGTGCAAAATGTCACCGACATCGACGATCCGCTTTTCGAACGCGCAGCAAAGATTGGTGTTCCTTGGCAGGAGATTGCCAATCGCGAGATTAAACGATACGCAGACGACATGGTTGCGTTGCGTGTATTGCCACCAGATCATTACGCAACAATCACAGAAGAGTTTTCGACAATCGTTAAAGCCATCCAAGAAATGCTCAAGATGGATATCGCTTACGTTCTTGAAAACGATATATATTTCGACATTTCTGCGAGTTCCAAACTTGGATTTGTTTCACACTTTAATTTTGACGAAATGAAGCATCTTTTTGCTGCGCGGGGTGGAGACCCTGAAAGAGCTAACAAGCGCAATGTCCTAGATCCAATTCTTTGGAAACAATGTCTAGGTGAAGATGGATTCGATTCAGAATTGGGTAAAGGCCGGCCAGGCTGGCATGTTGAATGCGTTGCGATCGCTAACAAGTTTTCATCTTTGCCATTGTCTGTAAAGGCCGGTGGAAGCGACTTGATTTTCCCACACCATGACATGTGTCAAACGCAATGCAATTCCTGGTTACACGCAAATTTAGCTAACTCATATATTTATGCTGGAATGGTTTACTACCAAGGTGAAAAGATGAGCAAATCGTTGGGCAATCTGGTTTTCGTGAGCGATCTACTCGCAGCAGGTGTTGACCCGATGGCCATAAGACTGACGATTCTTACTAATCATTACTCACAAGAGTGGCATTGGAGTGATGAATTGTTAGCAAAGTCCAACAACAGACTTAACAATTGGCGCGAAGCATTAGCCTTGGAAAACACTGTTGAGCCAGAAAACTTGTTATTGAGCATTCGTACTTTCTTAGCTAACGACTTAGACACACCGTCTGCAATATCAGCCATTGACTCCTGGGCGTCACAAACTTTGCAAGGCAAAGGCAGTACTCATGGCGGAGCTGGCCTTGTAGGTAGAACACTCGACAAATTATTCGGAATAGCACTCTAGGAGATAAAGATGAGTTGGGACAAAGTAGCAAAACAATCAGAACGATTGAAGCAGACGACTATTCGTGAGCTTTTCGATAAGAATCCTAAGAGGCCAGATCAACTAAGTGCGCAAGCTGTCGACTTATTCTTTGACTTCTCCAAACACATTATTGACGATGAATCTTTAAGCACATTGCAAAATTTGGCTAAAGAAAGAAATGTTCGTGAAGGCATTAACAGAATGTTCTCTGGACAAAAGATCAATGTCACAGAGAATCGGTCTGTTTTACATACGGCGCTTCGTAAACCTAAAGGACAAACCCTCATTGTTGACGGCCAAGATGTAGTAGCTGATGTTCACCTCATACTTTCTCGAATGCGCGAATTCTCCAAGGCTCTTCGAAACGGAGAGATAACTGGAGCTAATGGGCAAGAAATCAAGCATGTGGTCAATATTGGGATTGGTGGGTCTGACCTAGGGCCCGTGATGGCATTCGAAGCTTTGAAACATTACGTCACCAAAGAACTAGATTTTCACTTTGTATCTAACGTTGACGGGGCCGACATTCACGAAGTTTTGATCAAAATCGATCCAGCGAAAACACTTTTCATAGTCGCCAGTAAAACCTTTACAACCAGCGAAACGATGACAAATGCCAACACTGCGAAGAAGTGGTTAGAAGACAATCTTGGTTCGTCTTTTGACGCTAATAATCACTTTGTTGCATTGAGCACGAACGCAGAGTTAGTCACCAAATTTGGGGTTAGTGAGCAACGCACATTCGGTTTCTGGGACTGGGTGGGAGGACGATTTAGCTTAGAGAGCGCAATAGGTCTATCAACCATGATCGCAATCGGCCCTGAAGCGTTCGATGAAATGTTAAGCGGCTTTCATGCGATGGACGAATACTTCGCGAATACTGAAATTGAAAGCAATGTTATTGTGACAATGGCGTTACTAACCGTTTGGTATCGAAATTTCTTTGATGCTCAATCACATGCTGTTCTTCCATATGAAAATTACCTAAAGAGGTTTCCTGCATACTTGCAGCAACTTCTTATGGAGAGTAATGGTAAGTCTGTTACTTTGGATGGCAAAAAGGTTGACTATCAAACAAGCCCAATCTATTGGGGTGAGCCTGGCACCAATGGGCAACACTCATTTCATCAAATGCTCCATCAAGGAACAGCCTTAGTGCCAGTAGATTTCATTTTTGGAGCTAAACCGGTTTCTAACATTGGAAACCACCACACTCTTTTGTTGGCGAATGTTCTAGCCCAATCAAGCGTGCTTGCATTTGGCAAGACAGCTGCAGAGATTGCTGCCGAGGGCACAAGAGCTGAACTTGTCGAACATAAAGTTATGCCAGGTAACCGACCATCTACTGTGATTATTTATCCAAAACTCAACCCTAGTGTGCTGGGACAACTTGTTGCGCTTTATGAACATGTAACACTCGTCCAAGGAATAATTTGGAACGTAGGATCATTTGATCAATGGGGAGTGGAATTAGGCAAAAATGTTGCGGGTTCGATTACGCCAGCACTTGAAAATGGCGACACATCATCGTTAGATCTATCGACAGCAAGCTTGGTTGCAAAAATACGTAGTTACTGACCGCGCCTGCGTAAATATCGTTCAAACTCGTCTGCAATAGAGTCAGTTTCTTCGGTAGGCTCTTGAGTGTCTTCTAGTTGCGAGATATATGTTGCAAGCTCTTCATCGTCTGCAGCTAAAGCGTCAACTTCCTTTTCCCATTCGGCTGCTGCCTCAGTCAGATCTTCTAGTTCAACTGCGATGTCGAGAAGTTCTTCGATAGAAGAAAGTAAAGCCAATGTAGCTTTGGGACAATTTGTACCGGCAACATAGTGGGGAACCTGAGCCCATAGAGAACCGGCCGGTATTTCATTACGGGAAAATATGTCGACGACTACGCCGATGATTCCGGTAGGTCCGGTGTAATCAGATTCAGAAAATACTTTGTCTTCCAAAAATTCATTATCGCTAGAAGTGGCGATGACAGGGATTGGTCGATTGTGCGATATCTCACTGAGCAAAGCTCCGATAGCTACGAGTTTAACAACACCTAAATCTTTCGCGATTTGCAAAATTTCTTGAGCGAAACTGCGCCACCGCATATTCGGTTCAATACCGCGAATAATGACGACGTCATTTTCACCTTTAGGCTGTCGTGCAATGTGAATGGTAGTCGATGGCCATTCAATAAAACGTTCGCTGTTTTCCAAAGTTGTAACGAATGGACGATTCACTTGAAAGTCGTAGTAAAGCTCGGGATCTAATTCGCTATGTAATGCCGCATCCCAAACATCAGTCAGGTGGTCTAATGCAGCACTTGCCGAATTGCCGGCATCGTTCCAGCCTTCAAAGGCCAGCAGTAGAACTGGGTCTTTGAGCGGGCGATCTAGTCGATTTTCCACCTCACTCCTTTCGACGAACCTATGGCAACCTTAGCCAAGTAAACTTGGGGCTATGCGTGAAACCCGTAATGACTTGCGAAAGGCCCTCTCAGAGCGGGTATTGATAGCCGATGGCGCCATGGGAACCATGCTCCAAGCGGCCAATCCCAGTTTGGACGATTTTCAAGGATTTGAGGGTTGCAACGAGGTTTTGAACATAACTCGCCCCGACATCGTTTC
This sequence comes from Candidatus Nanopelagicales bacterium, assembly GCA_044341215.1. Lineage (GTDB taxonomy): Bacteria > Actinomycetota > Actinomycetes > S36-B12 > UBA5976 > JAFMIT01. The sequence goes on from JBIISC010000001.1 coordinate 66,330, forward strand.
TAGCGTGCACAGCGCTTACCTAGAGGTCGGAGTTGACCTCATTGAAACCAATACATTTGGGGCAAATTGGGCAAATTTATTGGAATATGAAATTCCAGAGAGAATCTATGAATACAACTTGGCAGCAGCAAGAATTGCAAAAGAAACCACCAACTCGTTCTCAACTAAAGATCACCCTCGTTTCGTAGTTGGTTCGATCGGACCTGGTACAAAGTTGCCTTCCCTTGGCCACACAACTTTTGCGAACTTAAGAGATAACTATCAAGAACAAGCGCGTGGACTCATCGACGGTGGAGCGGATGCTCTGCTGATTGAAACCAGCCAAGATTTATTACAAACCAAATCAGCCGTGATTGGTGCGATGAGGGCCAAAAAATATTTAGGAATCGACATTCCAGTGTGGGCACAAGTAACCGTCGAGACAACCGGCACAATGTTGCTCGGTTCTGAAATTGGTGCAGCTCTAACAACGCTAGCACCACTTGGAATTGAAATTATTGGATTGAATTGCGCAACAGGTCCACTCGAAATGAGTGAGCACCTGCGTTACTTGTCGCAAAACTCGAATATCGCACTGTCGGCTATGCCAAACGCCGGTTTACCAGTTCTGACTCGCGATGGCTCTTTTTATCCGCTATCACCAGAAGAATTAGCTTTAGCGCATGAACAATTCGTAGAAAACTATGGCCTATCTCTAATTGGTGGATGTTGTGGGACTACTCCCGAGCATCTCAAAGCAGTTGTTGAGAAATTACGTGGTCGATCAATTCCGACTCGCCAGATAAACAACGAACCAAGCTCATCGTCACTTTATGTCTCAGTCCCATTCAAACAAGAGAATTCCTACCTTTCAATTGGTGAACGAACAAACGCAACTGGTTCCAAAGCATTTCGTGACGCATTGTTGGCAAATGATTTTGAAAAATGCGTAGACATTGCTAAAGCACAGATTCGAGAAGGTGCTCATCTACTCGATTTGAACATTGACTATGTAGGCAGAGACGGCGTTGAAGACATGCGATCACTGTCTGCGTTGTTTGCAACTACTAGCACTTTGCCAATCGTGCTCGATTCAACCGAACCTGCGGTTTTGCAAGCTGGGCTCGAAAGCCTTGGTGGTAGAGCAGTTGTTAATAGTGTGAATTACGAAGACGGCGATGGGCCAACGTCACGTTTCCAACGCACTATGGAGTTAGTGAGTGAGCACGGAGCTGCAGTTGTTGCTCTAACGATTGATGAAACCGGCATGGCAAGAACTTGCGACCATAAAGTCGCTGTGGCAACACGTCTAATCCAGGATCTCTGTGACAACTGGAACATGCAAATACCAGACATTATGGTTGACGCTCTGACCTTCCCAATTGTCACTGGACAGGAAGAAACCAGGCGCGACGGACTCGAAACCTTAGATGCGATTCAAAAGATATCGGCTAAGTTCCCAGGCATTCAAACAGTTCTTGGCCTTTCCAATGTCTCATTCGGATTAAATCCTGCCGCTCGACAGGTTCTAAACAGTGTTTTCTTGCTCGAAGCAGTCTCTAGGGGCTTAACCGCAGCGATTGTTCATCCTTCAAAGATCTTGCCACTTAGCAAAATTCCGAAAGAGCAAATTGACGCTGCATTGGATTTAATTTACGACAAGCGTGTGTTTGTGAACGATATTTGCACCTTCGACCCTTTGTCGAATTTCCTCGATTTATTTGAGAATGTAGATGCACAAAATACTTCCAAGAATCGTTTACAAGACCTACTTGCTCTACCTTTATTTGAAAGACTTTCACAAAGAATCATTGATGGCGAGAAAGAGGGTCTAGAAGAAGACTTATCGCTTGCATTAAGCCAGAAACCTGCCTTAGCTATCGTCAATGAGAACCTGCTTGATGGAATGAAAACTGTAGGGGAGCGCTTCGGTGCAGGCACGATGCAACTTCCATTCGTACTGCAAAGCGCCGAAGTTATGAAATTTGCTGTTTCAATACTTGAACCACATATGGAAAAGTCAAATGAAAACGGAAAAGGCACGATGGTGTTAGCAACCGTAAAGGGTGACGTGCACGATATTGGTAAGAATTTGGTAGACATCATTTTAACCAACAACGGTTACAACGTTGTCAATATCGGTATCAAACAACCTGTTAATGCAATTATAGATAGCGCAATCGAAAACGATGCTGATGTAATCGGTATGTCCGGGTTGTTAGTCAAATCAACAGTAATCATGAAAGAAAATCTTCAAGAGTTAAACACCAGAAATCTCGCTGAGCGATTCCCGGTGATTCTAGGCGGCGCAGCGCTGACAAGAACATTTGTTGAAGATGATTTACATTCAATTTATGGAGGCGAAGTTCGCTACGCAAAAGATGCATTTGAAGGCCTTCGTCTAATGGATACATTGATGGCTATCAAACGAGGCGAATCAAATGTTTCACTACCAGATCTGAAAAAGCGCCGCATCCAAAATTTGTCTGACACTGCAAACGAAGTGATTGACGAAGTGCGATCGGAGATCTCTTCCGATAATCCGGTTCCAGCCCCGCCATTTTTTGGTTCTCGGGTGGTCAAGGGCTTCCCGCTAAACGATTTCGTCTCCTACTTGGACGAACGCTCATTATTTTTGGGTCAATGGGGCTTAAAGCCTTCTAGAAGTGAAGATGGTGCTTCATATGATGAACTCGTTGAAACTGAGGGACGACCACGACTGAGATACTGGTTGGACCGGATTGCGAGCGAACAAATTCTTGAACCCGCGGTTGTTTACGGGTATTTCCCCGCTTACAGTCAGGGCAACAGCATTTTCGTAACAGATCCAAAAGACGAAAAACAGCACGAATTCAATTTCCCGCGTCAAGGACGCGATCGTCGCCTATGTCTCGCTGACTTCGTTAAACCATCTGACGGTAAAGATTTCATCGCGCTCCACGTGGTAACTATGGGTAGCAAAGTGTCTGCAGTAGCAAACGAGCTGTTCAAAGCGAATGATTACCGAAATTATGTAGAGCTCCACGGACTTTCAGTAGCGCTGACCGAAGCATTAGCCGAGTATTGGCATGCACGAGTTCGGCAAGAGCTTGGAATCGACGAATCTGACTCTTCACAATTGAGCGAGATTCTGAAACAGAAGTATCAAGGGGAACGCTTTTCATTTGGATATCCGGCTTGTCCAGAACTCGCTCATCAAACCGACTTGGTTAAGTTACTCGACGCCAATCGAATTGGAGTTGAGGTTTCCGAAGAATTGCAACTGCATCCTGAACAGAGCACGTCTGCAATTATTTTTCATCATCCAGATGCAGCGTATTTCAATGCGCAATAAGCCAATGCACTTTCGGTTTTTCTCTATTGACGTTTTTATACCAACAAGCGGATTTATCGGCCTATTGCTTATTTCTTACTTTGCGCTTCCTACTTCAATGGCACTTCTAAACGTTGATTCAGTAACGGCTGGCGTCTTCGCTCTTGCCATGGGACACGCAATGGCAATTTACATAACGATTTTCATCCACGAGTTAGGCCACGTTATTGCGGCTAAAAAGTGTAAATATGAAGTGCAAGGGATTTTTCTTCATCTTTTTGGCGGTCACACTTCATTTTTCGGGAAATACCGAAACCCTAGGGATCAGTTTTGGACCGCAATTTCTGGACCAATTTTTACTCTATTTGTTTCGGTCTTTGCGTTCGCAATCTTTAGATCTACAGATGGATTGTTAGCTAGCTTGAGTTCATGGCTGCTTTGGTCGAGTATCGCAATTACCGTGGTAAACCTTCTGCCCGGCGTTCCACTCGATGGCGGTGGAATTGTGGCAAGTTTGGTTTGGAAAATCACAGGAAGTCAAACGAAAGGGCAACTTGTCGGTGGCTATGGTGGGTATTTTGTTGCAGCGCTTTGGGTGGCATCACCTTTCTTGTATCAATACCTGTTCGGTTGGGTGGTAACCCAAATAGATATCTTGTTCAGCACGATGATTGGTGTCTGGCTGTTTTCGGCTGCCAGAATGACTGTAAAGATGTCTAAATTTCAATCCACTCCGATTTTAGACATCGATCAATTTCATGCTCTAACTATTAAGGATGTAGCTCGAAGAGCAATAGCGGTCGACGAGCAACTTAGCCTTGATGCCGCATTGAATCAAATGCGAGATGTAGGCGCTGGAAGTATTTTGGTTCAATCAGGTGACAAAATTGTTGGGATTGTGCATGAAAAATATCTTGAGGCCAACGAAGACATTGACAATACAAGTCCGGTTAAAGAATTCGCATCTCGTGCGAGAATAGAAGAAGCGATAAATTACACCGAGACAATTGCACACAATCCAAATATCGATACTTCGTTCTTGCATGGTCAATGGATAACCGTTGACGATACTGGAGCTATTTTCGGTGTTCTTCATCGTTCAGATATCGCAACAAGATTGAAAAGATCATGACAAAATTCGAATTCGGCGATCGGGTGCAAGTTTCAGATGCCAAGGGAAACAAACGCACTGTAGTGCTCACACAAGGCGGTAGTTACCACACCCATAAAGGCGCAATTTCCCACGATGACATTGTGGGATTAGACGACGCCAGCATTGTTACATCTACATCAGGAACTGAGTATCTAGCCATAAAACCGCTTTTGCTTGACCATGTACTTTCAATGCCACGTGGCGCGGCAGTCATTTATCCTCGTGATTCTGCATCAATCATCGTTGAAGCTGACATTTTTCCGGGGGCTGTTGTTGTTGAAGCTGGAGTTGGCAGTGGTGGATTGAGTTGCTATCTACTTCGAGCAATCGGTGAAAGTGGTTTTCTGTATTCATTTGAACGCCGCGAAGATTTCGCTTTGACAGCTCAAAAAAATGTGGACGCATACATTGGTAAAACTCCAGAAAATTGGCAAGTTCGAGTAGGGGATTTGCAACAAGAGGATCATGCGAATGATTTGTACGGAAAGGTAGATCGCATAGTTCTGGACATGCTTGCTCCTTGGGAATGTTTAAAAACAGCATTTTCATTATTGAAACCAGGCGGCGTGCTGTGTATTTACGTTGCCACCACCACACAAATGTCGAGAACAGCAGAAACGATGAAGTTGCTCGATTGCTGGACACCTGTAAGAGCCTACGAACTTCTAACTCGTGGATGGCATCTCGAAGGATTATCAGTCCGACCCGAACACCGTATGGTTGGCCATACTGGCTTTCTTATGACGACTCGGCGCATGGCTGATGGCTTGAAACCTCTAGTAAAAAGATCCAAGCCCGCTCCCGGCGCTTACGGGCAGGATTGGACACCACCAGAAATCGAATAGCGCTTAAATCAAATAACTTAGAACTATCAACAATTACAATTTAGGCAAGAGAAAGAGTTAACAATGGAAAAACCACAAATTGATTTTTACCCAGAACCAGCGCCAAAGAATCTAGTCATAAAAGACATCACGGTAGGTGATGGGGCTGAAGCTGCTCTTGGAGGCCGAGTAACCGTCCACTATGTTGGCGTTAACTACGAGACCGGTGAACAATTCGATGCTTCTTGGGATCGTGGCGAGCCTGCAACGTTTGGTCTAAACGGACTTATCAAGGCTTGGCAGGACGGAATTCCAGGTATGAAGGTTGGTGGGCGCCGAGAACTTATCTGTCCACCAGACACTGCCTACGGCACTTCTGGTGGCCACAGGCTCTCAGGACAAACTCTGATCTTCGTAATTGACTTGCTACAGGTTGCTTGATGGCAAGTGAGGAGACATCCGAGGAGTTTCCACCGCTAGGTGACGATCAAGTCACTGAACGATTGGTAAACCTCGTTATGTTGCTCACAAGCAGCAGATACGGTTTCACAAAAGTTGAAATTGCCGAACGAGTCCCAGGCTATTCAGATAGTGCAGCCGCCATGGAAAGAATGTTTGAACGCGATAAAAGAATTCTTGCAGTTAACAACATCAATCTTTCGGAACCAAATAATGACGACGATTACAGATATAAAATTTCACTTAAAACTGCCACGCTACCTGAATTGCAATTCACCACCAAAGAGCAAGAAATCTTGCGTGCCGCAACTTTGGCTTGGGAAAACACGTCGCAGAGAGCTGACGCAGTGCTGTTACAGACAAAACTTGAATCCATTGGCATAACCGGCACTGCAAACAAAAGCATTGCCAATTTTGATTTACCTTTGGATTTAGAGTCTGTCTTTTCAGCGCTATCTGAAAAAAGAATTCTAAAATTTGAATATCGCCGCCCCGAACAAGCTGACACGACCAAACGCGAACTCGAAATTTGGGGAGTCGCTGTTCGAAATGGATCTTGGTTTATATATGGCAAAGACCGAATCAGAGATGCGGTTCGAGTTTTCAATCTTTTTCGAGTTGAAGGAAGTTTCTCCATTAGTGGCGAAGCGAGTTCATATGAAATTCAGACAGTAGATTTAAATGAACTTTTAGATCCGAGCAACCGAGATGACATTAGTTATCAAGTAACTTTGGAAGTCGCGCAAGGAAAAGGCGAGTACTGGCGCGATTTAGCAGGGCTATCAGATTTAGACGCATCCGCCCGAACATTAAGTGTTCTATTGGATAACCCATTGGAACAAATTTCCCGACTAGCAGCTGACGCACCTGGCGTAGTTGTAAAGGCGCCGAAAGAAGTTATTCATTTGGTATCGAATCTGGTCTGGGGCAATTATGAATAGATTCGAAAGACTTCTGGCCATGGTGCCGTGGCTTGTCAAGCATCAAGGTATTTCACATCAGGAAGTAGCGGATCATTTTCAGATAACAAAAGCCCAAATGCTTCAAGATGTTATGTTGCTAACGGTAACGGGGATTGGGCAATTCGCAAACGAGCAATTCGATGTTGATTACAGCAATGAAAAGATTTTCGTCAGGGACGAACTTGGTTTGGACAGGCCATTTAGTTTCGATTCGACAGAGGCAGCTTGTTTGCTTTTAGGACTTGATGCTCTTGCCAATCTGCCTGCGCAAGCAAGCGGTTTTAACATTTCCGAAATTCAGTCAGTGCGCGAGCGAATCTCTAATGCGATTCCAGTGCCAAGCGGTATAAGTGTCCTGCAGGGAAATGTCGAAGCAACACAATTAATGTCAGATATAGCACAGGCTTTGCAAGACAATTTGCGAATTTCCTTTGACTATTGGAATGACGCCCGAGATGATGTTGTGAGGCGCACTGTTTCTCCTTACCAGATCTATTCAGTGAATCAGGTTTCCAAACTTGATGCACTTGAACATGGCAAAGGTTGGCGTACCTTCAAATTGGCGAACATCGATTCACTTGTTATTGAAAAAGAACTAGCAGATTTCGAAAATTCTAGTTTCACGCCAATGGAAACTATTGACGTAGACATTTCTGTGCCTTTGCGGATGCATTACCTGCTTGAAGGATTCTCGGTCGTTAAACGCCGAAACATTGACAAACAAACTTTGAAAGCAACAATTTTGATATCGCAGCCGATTTGGCTAGCGCGTCAAATTCTCGCCAGTGGGTGCGCTATCGAAGTTCTGGGCCCAGATGCGGTGCAAGAACAGGTGAAATCCTTCATAGACACCGCCAGGGCGGCTTATCCCCGAAACTCAAAACCCAAGTAGGCTTGAGCCTTGACTAATGGAGGTTAGATGACTGCAGGATTGACAAGCCTTTTAGGCCTAGCGATACCAGGTGGCTCAGAAATCTGGATTATCGTGCTCATTGGTTTATTACTCTTTGGTGGCAAAAAACTGCCTGACTTAGCACAAGGAATCGGTAAATCCCTTCGTATTTTCAAGTCTGAAGTGAAGCGCAAAGACGACACTGACGATTCAAATCCATCAGCTTAGGTAACCAAACAATGGGTAAGAACCCACAGGCTTCCATGCCACTGATGGAGCATCTTGCTGAATTACGTCGGCGCTTAATCATCTCAGTTGTAGCTATCTCACTTGGCGTAGTGCCAGCCTGGGCTTATTACAAAGAGATTTTCGGATTCTTGCGTCAGCCTTTTGACGACGTGGTCAGGAATAATTCAGCGCAAGCCTCACTGACTCTTGGCGGTGTGGTGGATCCTTTTACACTTCAAATCCAAGTATCACTCGCTTCAGCCATAGTGCTTACCTCACCGATTTGGTTATTTCAAGCTTGGCGCTTTGTAACCCCGGGTCTTCATAAAAACGAAAAAAGATGGGCGATTGTTTTTGCAGGTATCGCTACTCCATTGGTTGCGCTTGGCGCCTGGTTTGCATATTTTGTTATGCCAATCAGTTTGCAGGTCTTGATTGGCTTCACGCCTGACAACGTTTCGAATCTAATTGCCGTCGATAAATACTTCGATTTCCTATTCAAGATGGTTTTAGTGTTTGTGATTGGCGCTCTGATTCCATTTGCATTAGTTCTAATGAATTTTGCGGGTATTTTGCCAGCCGCAAAGATTCGCGGATGGTGGCGAATAATCGTGATGTCTACTTTAGTTTTCGCGGCCGTAGCTACACCGACTGGTGATCCTCTAAACATGACACTAGTTGCGGCACCGATTCTGACTTTGATAGTTCTGGCGTGGGCAATTTCAAGTCTGAACGACCTTCGCCGCAGGAATCGCAAATCAAAAAACGGTATAAAGAATGTCTAGTCACAGCGAGAAATTTGAGGCTAGCCGACAGCGTCATATTGAGAACAAAATGTTGCTCAATGAATTCAAAAAGACTAAAGAATTTCCGCTCGATCACTTTCAAATAGATGCTTGCAAAGCGCTCGAATCAGGAAATAGCGTGCTGGTGGCAGCGCCAACGGGCTCTGGAAAAACTGTTGTTGGAGAATTTGCGATCTTTTTATCCCAACACAACAAAGGGAAAGCTTTCTATACGACGCCAATCAAGGCTTTGTCGAATCAAAAATTTCATGAGTTGATCGAAATTTATGGTGAAGCCGGTGTTGGACTTCTAACGGGTGACGTGAGTATTAATGGTGACGCCCCGATCGTGGTCATGACGACCGAGGTTTTGCGCAATATGTTGTATGTGCAATCATCAACGCTGACTGGTTTGATGCACGTAGTTATGGATGAAGTCCATTACCTTGCTGATAGAAGTCGCGGCGCAGTATGGGAAGAAGTCATCTTGCACTTACCGCCGAGTGTTCAGATTACTGCTTTAAGCGCAACGGTCAGCAATATTGAAGAATTTGGTGCTTGGTTAACAAGTGTCCGAGGTGAAACAAGTGTCATTCTTGAAGAACATCGGCCAGTTCCGCTCTGGCAATGGGTGGCAGCTGACAAAGAGATACACGATCTTTTCATCGATGAGACTGGCAATCGGATTAATCCTGCACTAATAAACATATTTCGTGACGATCAACGCCAAGTTAAAGGCGTTCGTGGTCGACAACGATATTCGCGGCATACACCGTTCAAAGAACGATTGATTCATGAAATGGATCGTGAAGGAATGCTTCCAGCGATTTGGTTTATCTTTAGCCGTAAGGGATGCGACCAAGCTGTCGAGCATTGCCTCAACTCAAATGTGAGACTCACAAATTCTGATGAACGTGACCAAATATCTAGATTTGTTCAAAGTCGCACAAATGATTTACCTAATGACGATTTAGCCGCTCTAAATTTTGGAAACTGGGCTGAAGCTCTAGGTAGAGGAATAGCAGCTCACCACGCTGGATTAATACCTCGTTTCAAAGAGATAATTGAAGAGTTATTTCAAAGAGGATTAGTAAAACTGGTGTTTGCAACAGAGACTCTGGCCCTCGGAATCAATATGCCCGCACGTTCGGTAGTGATTGAGAAATTGTCTAAATGGAATGGTGAATCTCATGTTTCCTTAACTGCAGGCGAGTACACGCAGTTAACAGGAAGAGCTGGACGAAGAGGAATCGATGACGAAGGTAATTCCATCGTTTTGTGGCATGAGAATTTTGACCCCTTGGTCCTAGGGGGGTTGGCAAGCACTCGCACTTATCCACTGAAATCATCGTTTCGGCCCGGCTACAACATGGCAGTTAATGTCATAGATGCGCTTGGTTTTGAGCGAACAGAGGCTCTACTGAATGAATCTTTTGCTCAATTTCAATCCGACGCTGGTTCGGCAGGGCTTATAACTTCTAAGCGGAAGAACGAAGAAGCTTTGATCGGTTACGCCGATGCAATGACCTGCCATCTTGGTGATTTCTTGGAATATTCTGCAATCCGGAATCGAATATCAGATATCGAAAAGGGGACAGTTCGCAATAATCGATTACTGACAAATAACGCTATTGAAGATGTAATGCGAGACTTACAAATTGGCGATGTGATCTTGGCGCAACACGGCCGTCGCACTGGTCCAGTTGTTGTTATTGAGAATTTGTCTGATGGCCAAAATGATCCTCGATTGATGACTATGAATCTAGAGAAAGAAGTTCGCCGGATGCGGCGTGCGGATTTCGTCAAAGAAATCGAAGTAATCGGCAAAATCAAATTGGCGTCAAACTTTCATGCAAGATCAGCTTCTGCAAAGAATGAACTTTTACAGAAATTGAAGAAGGTTCCGGTTTCAAACATGAAGCCACACAAGAACAATGCCTTCGACAGCGCGACAGAAGTTGAGATTGCAACACTACGCCTCGAAATGAGAAAGCATTCATGTCATGGCTGCAGCGACCGAGAAGAGCATGCGCGTTGGTCGGAAAGGTACTTCAGGTTACTGCGAGACAACGCAATCCTTGAAGAACAACTTCGCAAACGCAGAAACATCATCGCCAAAGACTTCGAAAACGTCTGTGACGTCCTACTCAAGCTTGGTTATCTCTCTGGAGAAAGACCTAACCTGCAAACTACTGTTATTGGCAAGCAATTGAAGGGGATTCATGCAGAGTCCACATTGCTAATTAGTGAGTCATTACGAGCCGGAATGTTTGAAGAATTGAATTCGGCCGAATTGGCTGCCGTGGTATCAACTTTCGTTTATGAAAGCCGCAAAGAGGAGTCAGACGGCCTACGAATGAATAATGCAAACGTGGTCCACGCCACATCGGAGATAATGAAACAATTCCAAGAATTGCGCACTATCGAACTCACTCACAAGTTGAGCACCATAAGCAAACCAGATCCCGGGTTTGCTTCTTTGATCTATAACTGGGCCAACGGAAACAATTTGCTACAGGTACTTAAACGAACCGAGATATCTGCTGGTGATTTTGTTCGTACAACTCGGCGCATTATTGACGTACTCGAGCAAATATCGCATGTTGGCAACGAGCAAGTGAGAAAGACTGCGCTCGACGCCGTTTTCGATTTGCGCAGGGGAATAGTTTCTGCGTCAGAGCTCGAAGACTAGCTAACGACTTTCGCAGCTGTTTTTTTCCATAAACCATTGTATTTTTCGAGTCCAAGATTATCTAAAGTCTGACTATGGCCAAGGTTTTCCCAATCGATAAATGGAGTTTCGACTTTAAGTTTTCGGTCTAACCGAACCACCTTGTCTGCAGACTTAATGTAATCCTTATGTTCTAGCAGCGATGCTGCAATTCTTGGCTTTATGGAAGTGTGAGAAGTTTTTGCTGCAGCCAAGATTTGTTTCATGTCTGCGAACTCTTTTAAGAGATTCGTTGCCGTCTTTTCTCCGATTCCTTTTACGCCAGGCAGACCGTCAGACGCGTCACCACGCATCACGCTGTAATCAACATATTGGTGGGGGAGAATTCCAAAGCGATTGAAGATGTATTTGTTGTCAGCGATTGTATGTTTCGCAATCCCGGTTCCAATGTAAAGAACGGTCCGTCCAAGATCGTCATCTATTAACTGAAACAAGTCGCGATCCCCGCTAACAATGAAAGTTGGCGTAGGACCGGTTTTGGAAAAATGCGCAACCAAATCGTCCGATTCGAATCCATCTAGACCAACCGCTGGAATCCCTAATTCGTTCAAAATCTCCCAGATAAGGTCAACTTGTTCGCCCAGCGAGTCGGGCATTTGTTCTTCATCCTCTGACGCCACCCGTGCAGTTTTGTAGGTGTCAATCAGATCCACCCGCCACTGTGGACGCCAGTCAAAATCCCAGCAAGTGATTAAGTTTGAAGGCTTGTATTGCTTAGAGAAATGCATCAATGCATCAAGGGTTCCGCGAACTGCATTAACTGGCAGTCCATTTGGAGCAACAAAAGTATCTGGCAGTGAGTAGAAAGCTCGGTAATAAATGGTTGCGAGGTCCACAACTACTAAGGACACGTTTTTCTCCAATTCCAGTCGATTCGAGCGGCTAATTCTCTTGCACATTAAGTTAGGGGGGTGAGCAAATACAGCCAAAGGTTAGCCAGTCTCCAAGCCCAAATTCGAGCAGAGGGGATTGACACAATTTTCATTTCCCCAGGCCCCGATTTGAGGTACTTCACAGGCTACGACGCCGTTGCACTTGAGAGATTAACCGCTTTGGTTGTTCATGCTTCGAAAGACCCTACGGTCATTTCTCCCTACTTAGAAAAGGCTGCGGCTCAAGCTAGCCCAATAGGTGACCTAGGACTTGAAATCATAACTTGGCAAGAAACTGAAGACCCGTTCTTAAAGGTCAAAGACAAATGCGGGAAAATCGAGAAATTTGCAATTGATGGCCGAATGTGGGCTGATAAGTTGCTTAGTTTTCAAAATGCATTTGAAAATTCTCAAAGCGTCTCGGGGACTGAGGCGATCGCCAACTTGAGAATGGTTAAAGATAGTGACGAAATTGCTAGTTTGATTGCTGCTGGAAAGGCAATTGATGCCGTGCATGCAAATGTTCCGAGCTTCTTGAAAGCTGGCAGAACTGAACGAGAAGTTGGTTCCGACATCGCTAATGCGATCTTGGAGGCCGGACATAAGACTGTTGACTTTGTGATTGTAGGAAGTGGTCCGAACTCGGCCTCGCCACACCATGAAGTGTCAGACCGGGTGATTCAAAATGGCGACGTTGTCGTTGTCGACCTAGGTGGCACATTGCCTGACGGTTATTGCTCAGACTCAACACGAACTTATGCATTGGGTTCCGTCAGCGATGAATTCGCAAGCCGATATGAAATTCTTAAAAATGCTCAACACCTTGCCACGCAAGCAGTCACTCCTGGTGTAGCTTGTGAATCTATAGACGCCGTTGCTCGTAAATACATGACCAAGCATGGAATCGGCGATTTATTCATTCATCGAATTGGTCATGGAATTGGTCTTGAGACACATGAACATCCTTATATGGTTTCGGGAAATTCATTGCCCATAAAAGAAGGATTCGCGTTCAGTATCGAACCTGGTTTTTACGAAACTGGCAAATCTGGGGCGAGAATTGAAGACATAGTTATTTGTGGAGAGAAAAGCGCTATCGTTTTGAATAACCAACCACGCGAATTACTTGTCGTCTAAAATGATTTACCAGTTGGTCAATGCGCGAGTATTTGGCAAACCTAAGGCTGAGCTTTTCAACATCACCATAAATGACAACATAATTAGTTCAATATATCCAGCTGGCTCGCAAAGTACCAAAACCAAACAAATCAACCTTGATGGCGCGTGGGTGGCACCTGCATTTATAGACGCACACGTTCACTTAACAAACACCGGCGTTCAAATTTCTGGCTTAGATTTATCCAACTGTCATTCTTATGAGGAATTGGCACTACAACTAAAAACTATCGCAGACACTGGCGAAATAGTTATCGGTCACGGCTGGGATGATTCAAATTGGGCCCGCAAAGCTGACATAAACGTATTTGAATCAACTTCTGCGGCTATATATTTATCAAGAATTGACGCGCATTCGGCTTTAGGGTCTGTTGCTCTACTCAATAAAATCCCAATTGTGCGGAATACCGATGGGTTTGATCCACTGAATCCGATACGACGAGACGCTCATGGGGTTCTGCGCGAGTTTGCCTACCAGTCGTTGACCGATCAAAAGCGAAGGTCATTTATTGAATCGGCAGTAGATTCGTTTTTGGCAAACGGCGTCTACCAAGTGCATGAAATGTCCGGCCCCCGAATCAGCAGCTTCCTTGATGCTGAACAAGTTCGTGAGATCTGCAAGGAGAAGAATTTTCAAGCTGATATATGGTGGGGGGAACTAAACGGTCAAAGCAACGCGAAAGCGCTCAACGCTGTAGGTTGCGGTGGTGATTTATTCGTTGACGGAAGTTTCGGTTCAAAAACAGCATTCATTAAAGATCCATATTTAGACGGCGGCAATGGACATCAATACATTTCACTCGATGAGGCGATTGAACACATTTTGCTCGGTTATGAAGCAAACCTTCCGACAAGTTTCCACGTTATCGGCGACGCTGCGATCGAACTAGCCACCGAAGCATTTGAAGCCGCCAGAAGGACGCTTGGAAATCCAAAATACTTAGGATTGCAAAATCGATTAGAGCATGTCGAACTACTGTCTGATTCTGTTTGCAACAGATTGGTCGATTTGAATATTGTATTCAGTATGCAGCCTCAATTTTCCGCTAATTGGGCGGGGGAGAAGGGAATGTACGCAGACCGTATCGGATCAAACTGGAGTGGGATGAACCCTTTCAGGGTTCTCTTAAACAAGGGTGCAAAGCTGGTTTTCGGATCAGATGCGCCCGTCACGAGCATAAATCCTTGGAAAACAATTCATGCTGCAATGAATATGCATAACGACAACTTCTCTATTACCCAAAAGTCAGCGTTTAGAGCCCACACAAGTGGAAACGATAGATCAACAAACGATCTACAAGTGGGAACAGTTGCCAATCTGGCCGTTTGGGACGTCCAAGATTGGGCGGAACAGCAAGTAGACGAAGTGAGAAATCGATGGAGCACCGATGCTCGTAGTTTTCCAAATGATTTTCCTAACCCAGCTTCAGAACCAAAATGTTTGATTACCATTACCGAAGGCAAAATCGCTTACTCAAGAGTTGATGATTTATTTGCTTAAAACTATATCTTTAATCAAATTCTCGATACTCGGTGCGGGTATGGCATTGGTATTGCCGACAACGAATTTTCCCCCTTATATAGTGCTTGTTCTATTGATTCCGTTAATCAGATTTCAAGAATGCGCCTCTCATCTTGAGAGGTTCACTTCAGGTTTGTTTTTCGGTCTTGGATATTTTTTATTGCTTCTCAAGTGGATGGTTGTTGTTGGAAACGACGCTTGGTTTGCGTTGAGCATTCTTTGTGCGATTTGGTGGGCAATAGCTGGACTGGTGAGCACCAGTTTCGTCGGTAGCAGATTTTGGCCGTTGTGGTTCGCCACGAGTTGGACTGCTTTGGAGATTTTGCGCGACCGGTTCCCATGGGGAGGTTTTGGGTGGGGCCAAATTGGAACTATCTGGCTAGAAACACCATTTTCTGGACTCTATGCAACGCTAGGTCAAATTGGCATGACTTTTTTAACGTACCTAGCAATTGCTGTCGTTTATGTAGTCACGCTAAACATTCGACAATTTAATACTTTGAAACTGACTGGCTACGTTTCTATTGTCATCTCTTTGTCACTAGGCGCGAGTTGGTTATCTCTCAACAAACAGCCAATAAATCGAGACGTTAGACAGACGATTGAAATATCAGCGATCCAAGGTGGAGTCGAACATACGGGCCTAGGAGTTCTAGGCCAACCTTATGCGGTTTTGAATAAACATATCGCAGAAACTCAAAAGTACTTAGCGGAAATTAACCAATCCGACCTACTCGTTTGGCCTGAGAGTAGTGTTGATCTCGATCCGTATAAAGACTCCCTAACACCGCAAAGTTTGTTTGCTTTAGACGCTGAGGTCTCACCGCCAGTATTAATCGGCTCAACACTACGCAGTGAATCCGGATTAAGACAAAATGTGTCACAGATATTGCAGTCCAGTTCGATTACAAGCGTTTATCAAAAAAGACATTTAGTGCCATTCGGCGAATTCCTACCACTGCGAGATTTAGTCTCAAAATATACAGAACGTGCCTCAATGCTCGCGACTGACTATGAACCGGGGAAATACTCCGGAGACTTGGAAGTTGCCGGTATAAACGCTGCAATCCTGATTTGCTTTGAAATTGCAGATGACTCTTTGATCCATGAGAACATAGCCAACCAATCAGTCGTAATTGTGCAAACTAACAATGCAACGTATCAGCACCTTGGCCAATCAGAGCAACAACTTATTTACGCCAGAATTCGAGCAATCGAGACACAACGTCCAGTTATTTCTGTTTCTACCAGTGGAATTTCTGCAGTTATTAATCCCAAGGGTCAGATTGTTGATTCAATCCTGCAGGATGACACTGGTCTTTTGAATTCGACCATCACCAAAGTGACTGGTGAGACCATAGCTACGAAATTGCATGATGCATTGCTAATTCTTATTTTCGCTACCTTCGCTGGTGGCCTGGTTCTAATGGTACAAAAACGTTTTAGACTCAAGTCATGAAAAGTCAATTTCTCGTTTGTATTCCTACATACAATGAGCGAGAGAACATTCAAAAAATTCTGCTACGTTTATATGCTTCCAATCCCGAGATAGACGCACTTGTAATTGATGATAATTCGCCCGATGGCACAGCCCAAATCGTTAAACAGATGCAAGATGGCAATCCAAACCTTCACCTTTTGGTTAATCCATCAAAGTCCGGCCTCGGGGGCGCCTATCGCTCTGGATTTAAGTGGGCTATCGACAACAATTACAAATATGTTGTTGAAATGGACGCCGACGGATCACATCAACCTGAACAGCTTCAAGGCCTGTTAGAGAAAGCACCCACACACGACGTAGTGATTGGGTCTCGTTGGGTCAAAGGTGGTTCAGTCGTGAATTGGCCACTGAGCCGAAAAGTTTTGTCGCTCGGGGGCAATTTCTATGTTCAGACAGTGCTGGGGATTTCGGTCAAGGATGCGACTGCTGGGTTTCGGATCTATTCACGATCAGCTCTTGAAACACTAAAAATGCTCGAAAGTCAATCTCAAGGATATGTTTTCCAAGTTGATGGAACCTATCGAGCTGTTATTAACAAACTCAAAGTTTGCGAAGTCCCGATTCAATTTGTAGAGCGCGAGATAGGAGTTTCGAAAATGTCTCGAGCAATAGTTTTCGAAGCTATAAGTCAAGTAACAGTTTGGGCAATCAAGCACAGATTGCTGCGAAAACCAATTTCTTAGAAATTTAAACTACTGCTGGCAACTCATTACCGGCTTCTCTAATTCCAGCCTTCACATCAACTCGATGCAACAGCGAACCGCCCACAACAAAGAAAACAATTAGAACAATAATTGCATTTCGATAATCACCGGTGAATTGGTAGGTGAGCGCAAAGAGCAAAGTGCCAAGCCAAGATGTTCCACGCTCACATGCTTGATACAGTGCAAAATATTCGGCTTCGCGAGATGCTGGAACAAGTTGGCTAAATAAACTCCTTGAGAGCGCCTGCGTGCCACCGAGTACAAAACCGATTGCGGCTGCGAGTAGGAAGAACAAAGTTACGTCGCCATAAGGCACAAATCTTCCACCGATAATCACGACGATCCAGATTACTAGACTGTTTCTGATAGTAGCTCTTGCGCCAATTCTCGATGCTAATTTTCCGGTAGCTAACGCACCAACTATTGCGACAAGCTGCACAATGACAATTGCCGCAATTAAATTACTTGTTTTTAAACCTAAAGCGAATTCACCATAAATTGCCGCTGCGAAGATGACGGTTTGCACACCATCGTTGTAGAAAAGGTAAGCGAGCAAGAATCGCTTTGTGTTTGGAAAGTTCTTCAGTTCGGACAGAGTGGTTCTCAGTTGACTAAACGACTTGCGAGCAACGGTTGCAAATGCTGGCTCGCTCTTAGGGGCATCCGCTGAATTTTTGATGCCGAAATACGGGACGAAAGTCCAAGCAGCCCACCACACGCCGGCTGTCAAAAGACTTATCCGAATAGAGATCTCAGATGAATCGCTAATCGTTACATAAGCAAGATTCGCTATAAGCAGCATTCCGCCACCGACATAACCCAAAGCCCAGCCTTTACTGCTAACAGCATCTCTTTCGTTTGGAGAAGAAATCTCGTTCAAAATCGCGTCGTACACAACGAGTGATCCACCGAGTGCCAGGTTTGCAATAGTTAGCAAAAGAATTCCTAGCTGCCAATTAGTTCCTGAAACGAAAAACATACTTGCAGCTGCGATGGAACCGACCCAGGCTAGCTTTGACATCATTTTATGTTTGTCATGACGGATGTCTGCATAAGCACCGAGCAATGGCAACAAGAATGCCGATAGGAGAGTGGTGAAAGTTATTGTGTAAAGAAACAGTGAACCAGGAGCAATCTGCAAACCAATTAAAGACAAGTTTGCATTACATGTAGATTCTTTCTCGCAGTTTACTGCGCTCAAAGCGATGTGAGTTAAATACGGTCCGAATAACACCGTTGAAGTTGTAGTCACATAAGCACTGTTTGCCCAGTCATAGAAATACCACGCTTTTTGGGACTTAGTGCTGCGATGTTTAACTCTTGCCATGACTGGTTCCTCTCCAAAAACCTCGGTCCTGTAACACTTTTATTAAAACACTTGGCCGATCTGTCATGATTGCATCAACACCCATGTCGTATAGCCGTTGCATTTCTTCTGGTTCGTCTACAACCCAAACGTGAACCTGCATCCCCAGGTCATGAACAAACTTGACGAATTGTGGCTGAACAATGTCTATTCCGTAAGCCCTGACAGGCAATTGGACAGCAATTTGATTTGGGAATTTATTTCGTAAAGCTTGTTTGATAAGGTTGAACTTTGAATAGGCAAATAATCTGGCAATCTCTCGTCCACCTAGGGACATCGCAATTTGGGGAAGTCGATGCCGGATCTTCATTAATCGATCGGTCGAAAAGGACCCAAGGCAGATTCGTGGGACGAGTTCAGGTCTGGACTTTAGAAAATGCTCTAATGGAGCGATTACCTCGTAATCCTTAGGGTCAATGTTCAAAATTACGTCTTGTGGAATTGAGTCAACTAAGTCTTCGAGACTCAAAATCTGGTGGCCGCCAAACACCCTAATTGTCGATAATTCTTGCCAGTTTGTGCCATTTATCCGATCTGGCAATTGTGCGGATCTTTGCAAAGTTTCATCGTGGTGAATGGTCAGAATCCCATCACGAGTAACTCTCAAATCTGTTTCCAAAACTCTGCATCCAAGGTCTATGGATGCTTGAAAAGCTTGCAAAGTGTTTTCAGGGTTCTCTAAAGCGCCCCCACGATGACTGATGGCAAAAGGTTCGCAAAATTGAGCGTATGGGTTATTCATGAGTAAACATGATTGCTGAATTAGAGCCGATAAGGATAATTATGTCATTTTCCAGTACTTGGCAACGATCTCTTAAATTTGCTTCCACTGTCCCAATTGCGTCCGCTGATAAGTTCATACTGATAACGGTAACCTTAAGTCGATTCATATGCAGGGAAAGTTGATTGAGTGCCGAAAATAGCTGTCATTGGTGAAGGCGTAATCGATCGTTTTATCCAAGGTGAGTCTTACCATGACGAGATTGGCGGTTCAGGGCTAAACACAGCCGTTGCAATGCGAAGAGCTGGAGCCGACGCTATTTGGTTCACAAGGTCCGCAAGCGACCCAAATGGACAGGCGTTAACTAAATATGCAGATGCCGAAGGTGTTGCCTTACAACCTCCAATTAGTGGAATTGAGCCTGCCTCGCTGGTCAAAGTCACTATCCTCAACGAGGGCCAGCCTCAATATGAGTTCCACCTAGAAGGCTCGGTGGATTGGAACTGGCAAGAAGGCGAACTTGACCGGTTAGACGAAGGTTTTGATGTAATCCATGTGAGTAGCCTGAGCGCTGTATTGGATCCTGGAGCGAAGTTAATTTTTAACAAAATCAAGGAACTTAAGCAGCAAGCCACTTCTCCCCTAATCTCATTTGATCCAAATGCGCGACCTTCTGCAGCCAAAGACCAAACGCAGGCCAGTTTGATGAGAACTCGGATCGAGAAAATTGTAAAACTTGTTGACCTAGTGAAAGTTTCGGATGAAGATTTGGGTTGGATACAACCAGAAATTCCTCCATACGAAGCCGCAGGAATTTGGTCCACAGAAGGGCCAAAACTTGTGGTTATGACCCGCGGTGGCGAGGGTGTTGTCGCATTTTCGGCAGGAATAGAAATTTGTTCCGTTCCAGCGGTTACCATAAAACTTATTGACACACTTGGAGCCGGTGACACCTTTATGGGTTGGTTGCTCTTCCAAATAGCAAACGAGCACAATTGCACGATTCCAGTAGATCGTGATGCGGTCACTTCCCTACTCAGCACTGCCGCAAAAGCTGCTGCTATTACTTGCAGTCGAAAAGGCTGTAATCCACCATTTAATTCAGAGATTGGTTAAAGCGCGAAATCTTCAATCGGCGGACATGCGCAAACAAGATTTCGATCCCCATATGCGCCATCGATTCTGGAAACTGGTGGCCAATACTTGTTCGCCGGATTCACTCCTGACGGAAATGCTCGATGCAAACGGTCATCAGCTCCTAAATCGCTCGCAAGTAAAACATGCGAGGTATGCGGAGCACTTCTTAAGGCAGATTCTTCAATCTGAACTTTGCCATTTTTGATTTCTGATATTTCGAGACTAATTTGAGACATCGCATTGATGAATCTATCAACTTCGAAAAGTGATTCGGATTCTGTTGGTTCTATCATCAATGTTCCCGCAACAGGGAACGACATAGTTGGGGCATGGAAACCATAATCAATCAAACGTTTAGCTACATCGTCGACTGTTACTCCGGTCTCTTTTGTTATGTCACGCAAATCCAAAATGCACTCATGTGCAATAAAACCATTCTCGTTCGTGTAAAGAGTTGGGAAATGGTTTTGTAGTTTCTTTGAAATGTAATTGGCGCTCAATATCGCAGTTTGTGTTGCCAACTTCAAACCTTCGCCAGACATCATTCGGATATAGGCATATGGAATCGGAAGGATTCCAGCAGATCCAAATTCAGACCCGGAGATAGCTCCGGTATCGGTAACAAGTGGGTTCGTAGGTAAGAACTTTGCTAGATGCGCACGCACTCCAACTGGTCCAACGCCAGGTCCACCACCGCCATGGGGAATGCAAAATGTTTTGTGCAGATTCAGATGTGAGACGTCAGATCCAAATTTGCCCGGCTGCGCAATACCAACTAACGCATTTAAGTTGGCTCCATCAACATAAACCTGGCCGCCTGCATCATGAACCGATGCACAAATTTCACCTATGCCTTCTTCAAATACGCCGTGTGTCGAAGGGTAAGTAATCATGATTGCAGAGAGATTTTCTGCGTGTTCAGCAATTTTGGTTTTTAGATCCGTGAGGTCAACATTGCCAAGGTCATCACACCCAACCACGACTACCTTCATCCCAGCCATAACAGCTGAAGCTGCGTTAGTGCCGTGGGCGCTGCTCGGAATAAGGCAAATGTTTCGATGCCCCTCTCCCCTGCTTTGGTGGTATCCAGAGATTGCTAGTAAACCTGCAAATTCACCTTGCGATCCAGCATTTGGTTGCAAACTAACTGCGTCATATCCGGTTACTTCAACGAGGTAATCCTCTAAATCTTTTATCAGTTTGCGCCAACCTAAACTTTGATTTGCTGGTGCAAATGGATGCGCATTCGCAAACTCTGGCCAAGTCACTGCCGCCATTTCAGTAGCTGCGTTTAATTTCATTGTGCATGAGCCAAGAGGAATCATGGTCCGGTCTAAAGCTAGATCCAAATCAGATAGTTTGCGAAGGTAACGCATCATTTCGGTTTCACTGTGATATGAATTGAAAACGGGATGAGTTAATGCCGATTCGCTGCGCAACGTTTCGACGACTTCGACAGCGGGTGCACTCTTGATTCCGATAGCTGCACAGATCGCGAATAAATCTTCTTGCGTGGTCGTCTCGTCAAAACTGACTGCGCACCAATCAGCATCGATTTGCCGGATGTTGTACCCCGCGGCCAAACAAGCTGAGACGATTTTTTCTGATGGACCAAAAGAGAAACAAACAGTGTCAAAGAACGACTCTGATCGATTTTGTCCGCCCCCATCCTTAACTGAATTGGCAAATTGTTTAGCCAAATTTCTTGCGGAGATTGCTATTTCTTGCAATCCGGAAAGCCCATGGTAAGCCGCGTACATCCCGGACATTACGGCGAGCAGAGCCTGTGCAGTACAAATATTGCTCGTGGCTTTTTCGCGACGAATATGCTGTTCACGAGTTTGCAATGCGAGTCGGTAAGCACGTTTACCTTGTGTATCAACCGAAACACCTACAAGCCGACCAGGCAATGTTCGCTCTAAACCATTTCGAACCGCCATGAATCCCGCATGTGGCCCGCCAAATCCCATTGGTACACCAAAACGTTGAGCACTTCCAACTGCAATGTCCGCGCCGAGCGAAGCAACTGATGGCAAGATAGTTAACGCAAGCAAATCGGTTATGGCGCAGACCAATACATTTGATTGATGAGCCATTTCGACTAAACCTTTAAGATTATTAATTACTCCACTCGAAGTTGGGTAAGAAACTATTAGTCCAAAGCTGGAATCGAAATTCACATCTGCATCGACGTCGACCAATTCAACTTCTATACCAAGTGGCAATGCCCTTGTCCTTATGACGTTTAAGGTTTGTGGATGAGTATCTCTATCAATTAGTAAGGTCTTTGAATCGCCTTTATGTTGACGCATCATTAAAGTCATGGCTTCGGCAGCAGCTGTTGGTTCATCAAGTAAGGAAGCCCCTGCGATATCCAGACCGGTTAAATCGGTAATCATTGTTTGAAAATTTAGCAATGCTTCAAGTCGACCTTGAGAAATTTCTGGTTGGTATGGCGTATAGGACGTGTACCAAGCTGGATTTTCTAGAACGTTTCGCATGATTACTTGCGGCACAAACGTGTTGTAGAAGCCTTGTCCAATTAAGTTTTTAGTTTTCGAATCATTTTGGGTTGCCAATGTTTTAAGTTCTGCAAGCACTTGATATTCAGTTAATACATTTGGCAGATTGAGACCCTGTGTCATACGAATCGATTCTGGCGACGCCTTTTCGATCAATTCATCAAGAGAATACAAACCTAATTCGGCCAACATGTGTGTGCGATCTTGAATGTTTGGACCTATGTGTCGACTAGTGAAATCGTGTACTTGATTTTTTCGCATAGATGGCTCCCTTAGTTAAAGACCCATCTGTAATCCGCAAAAATGCGACCTGAGAGTTTCGAAAGTTTTACTTTCTTTCACCTACGGTGAGCAACGCTGCTCTTTTCAGATGTACACACGTGGCATCGGTACTTTTGCCTGAGAGTTTCCGGGGTGTTGCTCCTTCGGCGGATGAAATTCACCGCTCTCCCGACACACGTATCGCGTACGGGCAAACTCTAGTAAGAAAGTATTTAGCCTGCTGTTCGGCTCGCCCGACGCATTGACAATTCATCTGATCCTGTTACCAAGTCATCTGTAGATTCGATTTCTACAGGTAGGCCAGCCAAGCTGCCTTCAACTTCCTGCACTACAACGCCAAGTGCAATACCGAAAACTGCTTGACCGCCGTGCAATAGATCGAGTACTTGTTGGTCTGAAGTGCACTCATAAATGGAAGCCCCATCAGACATTAAAGTGATGCTGGAAAGGTCTTCGATACCTTGCTCACGCAGATGATCTATCGCAGTACGAATGTTCTGCAATGAAACACCTGTGTCCAAGAGACGCTTTACTACTTTTAAAACTAGAACGTCTTGGAAGTTGTATTGACGCAAAGTCCCCGACCCAGTCGCCTCACGCATACTAGGAACGACAAGACCCGTGCGGGCCCAGTAATCAAGTTGTCGGTATGTAATTCCTGCGACTGAACAAGCGATAGCACCTTTATAGCCGGCGGTATGAGTGGTCATAATAAACTCCTAGGGAAGGAGTCTAAATGTAGATTCGAATGAGGCTAAGGTCAAAGACATCCGCTTTAGACACGCCGTAAAGTCTAAAGTGAGACTTTAGAAATCTTCAGGCTTCAGATTCTCTAAAAAGTCCTTGAATGCGGCAATCTCTGATTCAGAGCTAGTTTTGTTGCTATCGATATCAATTTCAGGCACCATGCCTGCGCGGTCAAACACTTCTTCCGACACCAAAATCGGGCAATCTGTTCGGACTGCCAACGCCACCCCATCACTTGGACGGCATTCAACCGTAGATCCATCACTGAGAACTAGTTCTGCCAGGTAGATTCCATCTGAAATCTCATTGATGCGAACTGTTACCAAGCTCATGTTGAGAGTTTTCAAGACATTAACAATAAGATCGTGAGTCATTGGCCTTGGGGGTACAGCCTCCTGTTGAGCCATGGCAATTGCGCCCGCCTCAACGGCCCCAATCCAGATCTCTATCACTCGACCTTGAGTTGAGAGTTCTTTCAATAGTAAAACTGGAGCCGCTGCTCCTTCATCAATACGTATCCCGAGGACTTCCACAGTTAACACTGGCGGACTAATCCATCTTGGATAAACCGGCGCGAACCAAACTTGAATGCAACCCAACTGAAAGTGCCGCCATATCTCGAGCCACGTCTTGTGCCTGTTGCGCTAATTCTGGGTCTTTTTGATGTGCCAATGTAGAAACAACTTGAGTAATCAGACCTAATTCACGGTCCGCAGCGATTTTGAATGGTCGCAAATGTCGTGCTTCAATTCCATATTTCTCAAGCGCGACGATGGACTTTAGGATTGCTACATCGTCGGCTGTGAAAGCTTGTGCGTTGGCGTCAATCAATCCGAATTCTTTAGCCTGATCAAGTTGGCCTTTTTCGGCATTGGCAGCTTCAAGAATCTCAACACTAGTTAGCCGAAGAGGGGCATTTTGCAAAAAGTCCTGTGCGGTGGGTAACGAATCGACCGACACCAGAGCACGAGGAGACACTTTGTTGATTTCGTCTGGCTCCAAACCTCTGTCTAGAGCATCTAAACGATCTTTAATTACTCGCAAAGGCATGTACTGATCTCGCTGCAACGACAACACGTAGCGAAGACGCGCAATATCCGCATGGGAGTATTTTCGATAACCGGAAGCGGTTCTTTGTGGTTCAACCAAACCTTCGGTTTCTAGGAACCGAATTTTTGAGATTGAGATATCAGCAAATTCAGGTTTCAAATACTTGAGAACATCGCCGATGCTCAAGAGTTGTTGTGGTTGAAGTGCACTCACTTTTTACTCGCTTCGTAGAAACTAAAACGGAATTTACCAATCTGAATTTCGTCACCTGTTTTAATGCCGGTAGGAACGTCGATTAAAACTTTGTTCACATAGCAGCCATTCAATGATCCAAGATCTGTTAGCTGCCAAGCATCTTCAAGTTTTTCGATAATCGCGTGTTTGCGACTAACTGTGATGTCGTCCAAGAACAATGAGTTGTCGTCAGTTCGGCCAACTTCGATTTTGTCTGAATCTAAAGTCCAGATCTCACCAGAATTTGGACCCCGGAGCACCACAAGCGCAGCCTTCCCAATAGGAATATCGGTAACGTTCACAAAATGATGAGGTTCTTCAATGCTGTTATCTGGTGAAATCGAAGTGGTCGAATCAAGACCGGTTGCATCATGATTGCAGTTTGAACATTGTTGAGTCTGGGTTGGCTCGCCACAGTTTTTGCAAATCATTAGGTAAGCCTAAAAACAAGTGACGAAAGGGTCAACCTTGGGGTTAGGTTTAGGAAGCTGAGGTAATGGCCAAGTATTCGTCAGCGGTCAAAAGCCCGGTTAGCGCTGAAGTCTCCACCTCTACTTGCGCAATCCAACCGTTTCCGTATGGATCTTGGTTGATTGTTTCAGGCGAGGTCTCAACCAAGTCATTTACGGCACTAATGCGACCAGAAACTGGTGCATAAATGTCTGAGACTGATTTCGTGCTTTCCACTTCGCCACAACTCTCGCCTAAAGCAATCTCATCCCCTACTGCTGGCAAAGTTACGAAAACAATGTCTCCTAGTGCCTCCTGAGCGAAATCTGTGATTCCAAATCGGATGCTATTTCCATCAACAATTTGCACCCATTCATGTTCCTTGGTGTAGCTCAGGTTGCCAGGCACTTTTGACATTGTTCCTCCTAAAAGATTTGGATAATCCTAATTGGCATCAAGTTGCCGCATTTGATTGCGGTACAAAAAGCCAGCAACCCAATAAGTACCGATTCCCCACCACAGGAACGCGTTTCCCAAATAATTGAAGAAACCCGCGTATGCAAAGTCGAGATTTCCTAAAAATATTGCCGGTAGCGAATAGAGCAAAAGCAATGTTCCGGCTTTCCCTACGTAATGAACCTTTGGTGGCTCGAAACCAAGTTTGCGATTTCGCATTTGCAAACGAGCCAACCACACTTCTCGAGCAAGGATTAGGACTACTGCAATTAATGGCAACAAACCTCGAGCCAATAGAACTCCGATTGCTGTCAAGATATATAAACGATCTGCAACAGGGTCTAAAACTTCGCCCAATTTGGAGAATTGATTCAGTTTCCGTGCAAGAAATCCATCTAACCAGTCGGTAAAACTGGCCACTGCAAATACCCAAAAAGCGACCAGATCGTTTTGTTCATATAGACCGTAATAGATAAGTAAGGGTATGCCAGCCAACCTAGTAAAAGAAATAATATTTGGAATTGTCCACATCTATTACTCCTTCCTTTTGTTGAACAACAAAGGGATAGCTAGGTCTTTTTCTTCGAGCGTATGCGCATTTGTATTCGGATTGGAGTTCCCGTGAAATCGAAATCTTCGCGTAGACGCCTTTCGATAAATCTACGATATCCAGGATCTATGAAGCCACTGGTGAAAAGCACAAACGTTGGTGGGCGTACTCCAGCTTGCGTAACAAAAAGAATCTTCGGCTGCTTGCCGCTTCGCACTGGGTGAGGATGAGCGGCAACCAGTTCACCCATGAATTGATTTAACTTACCTGTTGGAATCCGGCGATTCCAATTCTCGAGTGCAGTTCGAACATGTCCAGCAATTTTTTGCACATTTCGACC
This sequence comes from Candidatus Nanopelagicales bacterium, assembly GCA_044341215.1. Lineage (GTDB taxonomy): Bacteria > Actinomycetota > Actinomycetes > S36-B12 > UBA5976 > JAFMIT01. The sequence continues at coordinate 93,286 of JBIISC010000001.1, forward strand.
AGTGGTTGCTGCAACATTGGCTCTTGGAGCCCAATCAATTTGTTGTAAGTCGTTTGAAATTTCTCGTTCCAAATAGAACTGTCGCTCTTCATCTAGTAAATCCCACTTATTTAGCAACAGAACTAAAGCTCTACCTGAATCGACAACCATTGAAAGAATTCTTTGATCTTGCTCTGTGATAATTTCCGAAGAATCAATCAGCATCAAAATCACTTCCGCTCTTTCAATCGCTGCCTTGGTTCTAAGAACTGCGTAATACTCGTGGCCGGATGCTTCGTCGAATCGTTTTCGGATTCCAGCAGTATCGACGATAAGCCAGTCTTCCCCATCAATTTGTACAACCTCATCGACTGGATCAACGGTTGTGCCAGCAACTTCATCAACAACAACTCGATTTTCGCCAGCTAGCCTGTTTAGGAGCGAAGATTTACCTACGTTTGGTTTTCCAATAAGCGCAATTCGATGTAAACGCGAGCGCGTTTTATTCACTGGCTCAATGTCGGCGAATTTATTAACTATTTCGTCCAGCAAGTCGCCACTACCTCGACCATGCAAAGAACTCACCGCAAATGGCTGCCCAAGCCCCAAATTCCACAATGCAGTCGATTCGTTTTCAGTTCGTTGGTCATCAACTTTGTTTGCCACCAAGATGACTGGTTTTTTAGCTCGGCGGCAAATTTTGATTACAGCCTCATCGTCATTGGTCGAACCAACTGTTGCATCAACAACAAGAACGACTATGTCGGCCATTTGCACAGCTATTTCTGCTTGGGCAGCAATTTGTGCTCCCAATCCTTTAGCATCAATTTCGTAACCGCCCGTGTCAATAAGTTTGAAATATTTACCGTTCCACTCAGCATCGTAGAAAACGCGATCACGAGTAACGCCAGGCACATCTTCAACAACAGCTTCCCTGCGGCCGATGATTCGATTCACAAGTGTTGATTTACCTACGTTAGGCCTTCCAACAATTGCGACTACCGGAACTAATTCGTTTGCATGATCCGAGTCGTCGTAACCAAATTCAAAATCTATTTCAGTGATTGCATTTATTGCATCTTCATCTGAGAGTTCTTCTGGTACTTCCCACTCTTCATAATCTGTTTCTTCATTCATTGGGCCACCTCATCTGTGGGCAGTGGGTTGGCAACTTCTTGGGCAATAAACAAAAGCTGCTTTTGCAATCTTTGACGTAGACGTTCTCCCGCAATTGAAATCTCTTTTCGATTTGTATCGGAGAAATTTGAACCGTACACATCCATGGCTGCTACTGGTTCCCCTACCACCACCTCAATTAGAGATTTATATGGCGGAATCCAGCCTTTTGACTTACCAGTGAGTCTAGTTCCAAAGATGAATACGGGGATGAAATCAGCCCGCTGTTTTGCGTTTAAAACAATTACGCCATCCTTCAACCAGGAATAGTCGCCTTTGCACCGCGTGCCTTCCGGGAAAAGGCCAATATCAATGCCCTCTTGTAACTTTGTGCGAGATTTTTCGATCGCCCAATAATCAGCGTCTTTCCAATCTGTCTCAATAGCGCCACCAGATTCAAGTAGAGATCGGCTGAACCTGTTGAAAACTTCGATTTTAGTCAAAACAGCGATCGGTCGCTTGGTTGCAAAAAACAACATAAAACCATCCATGAAACCTGAATGATTTGCGACCAATACAAGCGGCTTTTCTGTTTTAGGTATTTCGCCAGACACTCGGATATCAAAATATGAACTCAATACTGCTCGACCAAAATTCTGAATTGTCATTGCTAGATTAATTTTCATTGCAATTCGGTAATCTTTTCGATCATTATTTCAACTACTTGCGATGGATCTAAATCGCTTGCGTCGATCAGTATCGCATCGACGGCTTGAATTAGCGGGGATACTTCTCTAGAGCTATCTTGTTGGTCGCGCATTTCGATCGCAGAAGCAATATCTTCGACTTCTCCTCCAACCTCTAGAGCTCTACGTTCCGCACGTCTTTGTGGGTCTGCCGTGAGAAAAAATTTAATTGACGCATTAGGCAAAACAGTTGTGCCAATATCTCTACCTTCAAGGATCACACTTTTACCTTCAAGAATTTCATGTGCGACAAATTCTTGTTGTTTCGTTACAGCTATCTTTCTAACACCGCCATCGGCAGCAACCTTCGAAACGTGGGCTGTTACTTCAACAGATCGAATGTCACTTGTTATATCTAAGCCATCGCATTCAACCAGCATTTTGCCCGTCGTCATATCGAATTCAAAAATATGATTACTTATGTTTACAGAAAGATCAAATCCATAACTATTCTTTATGTCAAGCCAAGCGAACGCTCGATACATCGCGCCCGTGTCTAGAATTTCGAACTGCATGGCTTCTGCCAACATGCGGCTAACCGTTGATTTACCAGCACCAGCTGGACCGTCTATTGCAATGCTGATTGGTTTACTTTTCGACACGTCAAAAGCCTAATCTGCAATGTTTGTTGCGCGCAGTTTCCAGCCGTCAGTTACCAAGGCTTTTTGTAGAACTTGTACCTGATCATTCAACACAGACAGTTCAATTATTGCAACCTGTTTACCCAAAGCATGATCAATCCGAACATCTTCTATGTTCACGTTTGCAATGCCGGCAGTTGCAAAAATTCCAGCAAGTTGACCTGGTTTGTCATCAATTTCGATAGAAATGTTCTGAAATATTTGAGGAACTCCACCGTGTTTACCCGGAATTTTAGATTTGCCGAGGTTGCCGAGTGAAAATTGCTCAACGATTTCAGATTTAGATTCATTAGAAATATAACTCTTCATGTTTTCTAATTCAACAATCGTATTTTCGATGGCAGAAATTACATTGGTTTTGTTTGCAATAAGAATTTCATTCCACAAATCTCCTGCAGACGATGCGATTCTTGTTAGATCTCGCAAGCCCTGGCCACTAACCGTCAAGGAATCAACCGAAAGATTGTTGAGTTGCTTAGCTAAAACTGTTGCCAAAATTTGTGGCAAATGACTTGTTAACGCAACTGCTTTGTCGTGAACGTCACCAGCCATGGTCACTGCAATTGCCCCACAGTCCAACACAACTTGCTCTACCCGCTGCAAATGCTCCGCTTTTGTTTCTAGTTGAGGCGAAACAATCCACAAACGGTCTTTGAAAAGATCGTAGGTTGCATTCTCATACCCACTATTTTCTTTACCTGCCATGGGATGGGTCGAAACCCAATTTTCAATTTTCACATTATTTGAATCAACATCAACTGAAGGTTCAAACATAACTGAAGCAACATCTATCAATGTGGCATTGGGAAACGATCGATTGCACTCCTTTATGACTTGCCCTACAGCTGCTGGTGGCACTGCCACAATCACTACATCAGGATCGTCCATCAAACTTGAGGCGAGCTTTAAAAAGATGCGCGCCTTTGACTCTACGGCCTTTGAAACGTCTTCTAGGCACACTTCGTGTCCGGAATTGTTCAAAGCCAGTCCAATAGAGCCACCAATCAGTCCAGCTCCGCGAATTAGTACCTTCATTGCGCTAAATCCCGCCTCAGCACTTCTGCCCCACGTAGATACACATGGTGAATGTCTGACAACTTACTATCGCTGTGGAAGGTAATGAGCGCACGAATGGTCAATGGCAGAGAATCTTGAATGTCTAACTCGACTGCGCAGATAAGCGGAACATCCCCCAGTCCCAGGTCCCGCGCTGAGGCAGCTGGGAATCTTGAATGAATATCCGGGGTGCACGTGAAAAGAATCGATATAAGGTCCTCATGGTCGACTGAGTTGCGAACTAGCATCTCTCTAACCATTTCAATGGTCGCCGAATCCACTTCTTCGGAACTGTCGCTAGTTACACGGGTGGCGCCTCGGATGGCGCGAGCACGGGATGTCATCCACCTAGTTTAGTCGAAAGCAGAGCTTGATTCCTCTATAACTCTTTAAATTTATGTAGATAAAATAATAAAAATAGAAATTAATAAATTACCAGCATTGCAAAATCTACGGATAGCAAATGTTGGTTTGTAGATTTATCGCAGAGCCGAAATCAATTTTTGAAGTCGACAAATAGTGACAATATTTAGATAGATTTTAATTAATTTATAATTTTATCTACTTATTAACAATCAAAATCCTGTGACAGGCTTTTGATCTCAATGTCAGTCAACTCGCGAGTCTGTCCAGGAGCCAAACTATCGAGGCCTAGACCTCCTATATGGGTACGTATTAAACGCTCCACTGGGTGCCCAACTGCCGAGAACATTCGTCGAACTATTCGGTTGCGCCCGCTATGGATTACAACCTCAATAAGGCTGCTATCCGGCGAACTTCCCTTGAGAATCGCCCGATCGCATTTGATCGGACCATCCTCAAGTTCCACGCCATCCAAGAGCTGACGGATGATTCTTGGTTCAACTTTCCCAGTGACTTTTGCCATGTAGGTCTTTCGGACTTCATATTTGGGGTGAGATAGTCGCTGAGCTAGATCTCCATCATTCGTGAGGATAATCAAGCCTTCAGTCATCTCGTCCAATCTACCTACATGGAAGAGCCGTTCAGTAAAGTCCTCTAAAAAATGCCCTAAATGTCGCTTTTCAGGATCAGACATAGCGCTGACAACCCCCGTCGGCTTGTTAAGCGCCACTACAAGAATGTGTTCTCGCTTGAGTAAAAGAACCCCGTCAACCCGAATTTCGTCTGTCACACTCGCGCGCGTGCCTAATTCAGTAACTATTTGGCCATTTAGAGTCACTCGTCCACCAGAAATCAGGATTTCGCAATATCGTCTGCTGCCAACACCAGATTCGGCCATTAATTTTTGCAGACGAATTTCATTCATTTGACTAAATATACACTTTAGAGTTCGTCAATATCAGTAAAATCTGCTGATATATCAGGTAGTAGTCCAGCAATTTCTGGCAAATCGGTGAGATTGCTGACGCCTAACTTCTCAAGAAAAAGCGTTGTGGTCCCGTAAAGAAGTGCTCCAGTGTCATGATCTGTCTTCACTATCTCAATCAATCCGCGATTTTCTAGAGTTTTGACCACGCCATCTACGTTGACCCCGCGAATGGCAGAGATTCTTGCCCTTGTTACTGGCTGCTTATACGCAACAACTGCGAGAGTCTCGAGCGAAGCTTGGGTAAGTCTCGCTACTTGGCCGTCTCTGACGTATCTTTCGATCCAAGCACCCAACTCAGGTTTCGTGTAGAACCGGTATCCACCTGCAACACTTCTGATTTCTATTCCAGACGATTCGGAATTGTATTTTTTGACCAAAGAATCGAATGCAGCATCAATTTTGTCCACAGTTAATCCCAGCGTGGATGCCAAGCTGAGTGATGTCAGTGGTTCATCGGAAATCAATAAAAGAGCTTCAACAAGGGCTTCAATATCGACATTCTCTTGTAATAATGTCTCATTCACCAAATTATTTTCAGTCATTTTTATCACTTTCTGTCTCGTCGATAAATTCTTCTGTTTCGATACTTTCAACATCGAGATCCTGTGAACCGATCCACCTAATAGTCAATTCGCCTAAAGCAACGCTCTGCTCAAATGAGATAAGTCTCTCGCGGTAGAGCTCAAGAACTGCGAGGAATCTGGCCACAATGACCATCGTGTGCTCGGCATCAGCTACAAGAGTTCGAAATGTGGTGATTTTTCGCCTTTTCAATGTCGCTGCTATTGCAATTGCCTGCTCACGCACACTCACCAGCGGATTATGAAGGTGAGTTAGGCCTATTTCAGGGGCTGCAGGCGCCGGAGCCATGGCTGAAATGGCGATAGATGCCAATTGCTCGGGGCTAATTGAGACCAGCACCTCAGGCAAGAGAGACCTGTATGGCTCCTCAAGTGGCACATCTCGGTAGAAACGATGGGATTCAGCCTCCATCTCAGATGCAAAAATGGTAGCAACCTCTTTAAAAGCTTTGTACTGCAATAAACGGGCAAAAAGGATGTCGCGAGCCTCTAGAACGGCTAAATCTTCCTCGTCCTCCACTTCCCCACTAGGAAGCAGCCTGGCAGCCTTGAGGTCTAACAGGGTGGCTGCGATCACTAAGAATTCAGTAGCTTCATTCAAATTCCAGTTGGCACCCTGGTCCTTAATATGAGCGATAAATTCATCGGTCACCTCGTGGAGTGCTAGAACCGTAACTTCAAGCTTTTGCTTTGAAATGAGGTGTAAAAGTAGGTCAAATGGACCTTCGAAATCTGCCAAACGCACGCGAAATTGATTCGAAGGGTTCTCTTCGATTTCGATGGTGGGGCTAGAGGTCACGGGCGGACAATAGTTGCATCTGTCCAATTGGCGAACTCCCCTCTTGTGCAAGAGTCCAGCTCTGCCATACTCTCTACCTAGCGATACATCTAGAAGAATTTATAAAGAGAAAAGGTTTTATCGACAAATGTCCATTTCGTTAGACGAATGGCTCTCATACGAGCCAAGAAAACCAAAAGTAAAACAAACCGTTGGTCCTGCTAGCGTTCTTTCAATCTTTAATCAAAAAGGTGGCGTTGGAAAAACAACTTCAACTATTTCAATCGGTGCTGCATTAGCGGAATACGGACGCAAAGTTCTTGTAGTTGATTTCGATCCGCAAGGTTCCTTAACAGTCGGCTTAACTGGTAACCACGAAATATCGCCTTCTGTTTACGACCTTATTGTTGGCGGTGTTACGACTCAAGAAGTTATTTTGAAAACGCGAGTTCCAGGTCTGGATCTACTGCCAGCAGGAATAGATCTTGCTGCTGCTGAAGCTTGGTTGTTCAACGAAGTAGGCCGGGAGTACGCGCTACAACGTGCACTAGCTCCAGTCGTAAACGATTATGACTATATTTTGATCGATTGCCTTCCTTCGCTTGGATTGCTTGCAATCAATGCTTTATCAGTGAGCCAAGGTTTAATCATTCCCTTGCAGTGCGAGTTTTATGCTTTAAAAGGTTTAGCTTTGCTTCAAGAAACTTTAGAAAAAGTTCAATCTCGAATCAACCCAAGTTTGGAAGTTAAAGGTATCTTGCCAACTCGCGTGGGACGTTCCACACATCATCGTGATGTATTGGAATTAGTGATTCAAGGTTTTGGGGAAACAGTTTTTCACACAATTATTCCTGACACAATCAAAATTAGTGACTCGACTATGGCTGCGCAACCAATCACAAGTTACGCATCTACTTCAAATGCAGCTGAGGCATACCGTCATGTCGCAGCAGAACTAATTGAAAGAATTGAAGGTAAAAAATGAGTAAGCGCCCAGCACTACCAGGTGCCGAAGAACTCTTCCGCCGAACAGCTACTCCTATTCGGCCAGATGTAAACCAAACACCAACGGTTTCAGTTGTGCCAGACGTTGAGATTGACGATTCCACACCAAATGCAATGGAAGGTGGAGTTCGACCAGTTGCAGTAACTGGTCGTCGTCGTCGTGGCGCCGGAAGACCAACTGGGCGCATCCGTCACGAAGAAAAGATTACGGTTTACGTCTCTCCGGAAGAATTAATTGAATTGGAACAAGCTCGCCTAACTTTGCGCGGAACCCACGGGATGGCAGTAGATCGCGGACGTATTGTGCGGGAAGCGATTGCGGTTGTAGTGGCTGACCTTGAATCCCGCGGTGGAGACTCAGTACTAGTACGAAGACTTAAAGGCCTCTAATCACCTTTGCGCGCGAGGATGTGAAGTTGCATAAACCTCACGTAATCTCTGTGCGGTAATTAGAGTGTAGATCTGTGTAGTAGTCACAGACGCATGCCCTAACAATTCTTGAACTACCCGTAAATCTGCCCCACCTTCAAGCAAATGCGTAGCAAAACAATGACGCAAAGTATGAGGTGACACAGTCTCTTTCAGCGTCGCGATTTCTGCACATCTACGCACTGCATTAAATGCAGAATTTCTAGATAACTGATTACCCTGTTTATTAAGGAAAAGGAAATTTGAACTCTTCTTCAAAAGTATGGGTCTTGACCTAACTAAATACTTGTCTAAAGCAGATATAGCATGACTTCCGATTGGAACAACTCTGGTTTTCCCGCCTTTGCCAAGTAAACGGACACTCTCATTAGCGCGATCAAAATCAGTAATGCTTAGATTTACAACCTCGCTCACACGAGCACCGGTTGAGTACAAAAATTCAACCAAGGCATAGTCTCTTATGTCCAGAATTTCATCTGACATCTTGAGAGCGTCAACCAAACGAATTGTTTGTTCGATCGAAAGCGCCTTAGGTAATTTTGAAGGCAACTTCTGTGTCACAAAACCAGAAGTTGCATCAATAATCACCCATTTCTCACGTAATGCAAATTTGTGCAACCCGCGCACAGACGCCAGCATTCTTTGAATTGAAGTTCTCGAATATTGACCAGAGCTAATACTTTGCTGGAAATCATAGGTAATCTGATTGTCGATTTTCCCGATAGCGTCCACTTGTTTCGATTCCAAGAACAGTGAATAGATTTGCAAATCCTTAGCGTATGCAATCAAGGTATTTGGACTCAATTGACGCTCTACCTTTAAGTGGCTCAAATACTCTTTGATTTGATTTCCTATTTGCATATCGCGCAGATTAACTTAAGAACTACTGCTCGAAAACGCGATTTGTCGCAATTAGGTGATCGCGCAATGGCCAAGATGCATCTGCTGGACGCAATTTTGCGAGATCTAATGATCGATACGCTGTTAGAGCTAAAACAGCGGTCGGACTAGCCAACTTGCCAGCAACTATTTCATCCATCAGTGTTGACATTGGTATCCATTTCGGGTCCAACTCTGTCTCTTCAGCTTCTAAGTTTGATGAGTCAAATCCCGTAAAAGTTAAGTCGCGTGCCAGGAAAATTCTCACAGCTTCCGAGGAAGAACCTGGCGTGGTACAAAAGTCACACAAGACAGACCAATTTTGTGCGATGTATCCGGTCTCTTCTAATAGTTCGCGCTTAGCAGCCTCAAAAGGTGACTCTTTGGGAAAATCAAGTAGGCCTGCAGGAATTTCTACAAGATTGGCTGCAACAGGATGCCTGTATTGATGAATGGTTAACACATCTTCGTTTTCGTTCAATGCAAGCACGGCGACCGCACCCATATGCTGCAGATAGTCACGTGTTAATTCGTGATCGCCAAGAGTGAATGTCTCTTTGACAATGCCCCAGATTTTGCCCGTGTACTCAACTGAGGATTTTGAAACGGGTAAATTACGAATCTGATCAAACATGCTATTTAGCGAGAGCTGCTTTTATTAGGCCTCTAAAAAGCGGGTGCGCCTGAGTCGGCCGAGATTTAAACTCCGGATGTGCTTGAGTAGAAACATAATACGGATGCACATCTGCTGGCAGTTCAACAAACTCAACTAGTTTGCCATCCGGCGAAACGCCAGAGAAACGAAGTCCCGCTTTATCTAAATCGACACGGTACCCATTATTAACTTCGTAGCGATGACGGTGACGCTCTTCGACAACTTCAGCACCATAGGTTTTAGAAACCACACTTCCGGCAGTTAAGTGCGCCACGTAAGAACCAAGTCGCATTGTGCCGCCCATGTCTCGCTGACCTGAGACAACGTCATGTTGATCATTCATAGTTGCGATTACTGGGTTTGCACTCTCTGGATCAAACTCTGCACTGGCCGCATCTTTGATTCCTAAAATATTTCGCGCATATTCAATAACCATACATTGCAAACCGAGGCATATGCCAAGTGTCGGTATTTTGTTTTCGCGAGCGTATTTCAAAGCGCCAAGTTTTCCTTCAATGCCACGAACTCCGAATCCGCCTGGAACTAGGACAGCTTCAACATCTGCAAGTGCTTCCTTGGCTCCTTCAGGGGTTTCACACAAGTCTGAAGCAACCCATTTAATGTTTACTCTGCAGTCGTTTGCAAAACCACCAGCACGCAACGCTTCGGTGACGGACAAATAGGCGTCCGGCAAATCGATGTATTTCCCGACCAATGCCACTGTGACCGCATGTTTAGGGTGATGAACAACTCTGAGAAGCTCATCCCAACTACTCCAGTTAACATCTTTAAACGGCAAACCTAATTTGCGAACAATGTAACTATCCAAACCTTCAGAATGTAGAACCTTAGGAATGTCATAGATGCTCGGCGCATCTGCCGCCGCAACTATCGCGGGTTGATCTACGTCACACATCATGGAAATTTTACGTTTAATGGCTTCAGGAACTTCACGGTCACAACGCAAGACCAAAGCATCTGGTTGAATACCAAAACTACGTAACGCAGCAACAGAGTGTTGAGTTGGTTTGGTCTTCAATTCACCTGAAGGTCCAATATATGGCAATAAAGAAACATGGATAAAGAAAGCATTTTCACGACCAATGTCGTGGCGAACTTGGCGAGCTGCTTCAATGAATGGCAAAGATTCAATATCTCCGACAGTCCCACCAATTTCTGTTATTACAACGTCAACGTCTTCCGTTCCCATTGATCTAATACGGGATTTAATTTCATTGGTGATGTGAGGGATAACTTGAACGGTATCACCCAAATATTCACCACGGCGCTCTTTAGCAATAACCTGTGAATATACCTGGCCTGTAGTCACATTTGCATTGGCTACAAGATTCACATTTAAGAAACGCTCATAATGGCCGATATCTAAATCTGTTTCAGCGCCATCTTCTGTAACAAAAACTTCTCCATGTTGAAATGGATTCATCGTGCCTGGGTCAACATTCAAATAGGGATCGAGTTTTTGCATGGTTACTCGCAACCCACGCGCGGTTAGGAGGTTTCCAAGACTTGATGCGGTCAAACCTTTACCAAGACTTGAAGCGACGCCGCCAGTAACAAAAATGTGTTTAACTTCTCGAGCCGTGCTCAATTTTTAACTCCCGCGAACCAGATGTGCGGCGGGCAAACCCGCCTGTCCACGGGGGTTCAGAGTAACACCTGCTGAGCCATTAGCCTCAAACCACACAACCGCTGAAGAATATTCTTGATTTTTTTGGGCCTATTTGAGGCTTTTCTTAAAGTCCATAGCCATCTCAATCAATTCACTAGCATGTGCGGTGGCCGATTCTGAGCCCTCAAGACCCGCCAGCATTCGTGAAATTTCAGAGATTCTCTCAGAGTCTTCTAGATTTTTGATTGAAGTTTGGGTGACAAGTCCATCTGATGCCTTAGATACGTTTATATGCTGATCTGCGAAAGCTGCTATCTGAGGTAAGTGAGTAACTACAAGAACTTGTGAAAGTTTGCTGAGCATCGTCAATTTTTCCCCCACCGCAATAGCTGCTGCCCCAGCTACTCCCGCATCAACTTCGTCAAAAATCAAAACTGCAGGACTGTTTGAGGACAAAAGAGCCACTTCGAGAGCGAGCATTACACGTGAAAGCTCCCCACCCGATGCCGCGCTAGCTATCGGTTGAAATTTCATTCCTGGATTTGCGTTGAATAAGAATTCAATTTTGTCCTGGCCGAATTCGCTAATATCTACCTTAGTAATTTCAGTTGCGAATTCAGCTGAAGGCATTGCAAGTTCACGGATTTCGCGAGTAACAATTTCAGAGAATTGTTTGGCTGTGGTTCTGCGAATTTCAGTCAATGCATCCGCACACTCCCTGCAAACCCTTTCACTCTCTAGAACACGCTCTTGCAATTTCTTTAGTTCGGTCCCATCTGGGTCTATGAGCGACAGCTGGCGTCTAGAGGTAATTGCCCATGCAATCAGGGAAGATTCATCTGGTCCGTGACGGAGCAATAACGCCTTTATCTGTCGCTGCCGCATCATCAATGTGTCAAGGTCGTCTCCCTCGCTTTCCAATCTCGACAATTCCGAATTCAATTCGACTTCCAAGTCGGCAATATCGTTTGAAATGCTTGTTAACTGATCGTGAATTCGACTCAGTCCAGAGTCAGATTTAACTCTTTCGATTGCCTGGCGCGCCAGTTTCAATGAAGCAGAAACAGAACCGTCGTCGCTTTGCATAGCCAATAATGCGGTTGATATTGCACTCCTAAATTCTTCTTTGCGGCTAACTCTCTCAACGGATTGTGCAATATCTGCAACATCGCCCTCGGCCATATTCAGCGAATCAAAAACCGAAAGATCCGCCTTTATGTTTTCAGCATTTGCCAAAAGCTCTTTGCGGGTTTTTTCTAATCTTGCTAATTCAGCGATTCCAGAACGCCAAGCAGCATACGCAGCGCTGAATTTGGTAAAAACTTGATTTAATTCCATGCCGCCAAAAGAATCGAGCAATTCTCGATGGGTTTGGGATTTAAGCAATCGCAAACTGTCGTGCTGACCATGAATGGCAAGCCAAAAACTACTCAAATCTTCCAACGTAGCCGCTGGGAACGGACGGCCGCCAATTGCTGTCTTTGCTCGTCCGTTGCTTGGAAAAGTTCTGGAAATCAGCATGAAACCGTCGTCGACTGATATACCCAATTCTGAAATATGTTTTCTAAGGCTATCTCTGCCAACAGAGACCGATGCATCAACTGTGACGTTTGCATCTGGCATCACTCCAACGACTGATGGCTTTTCACCACGCAAAATCCGAACCGCGTCAAGTAATAGAGTCTTGCCGGCACCAGTCTCACCAGTTATTGCGACAAAACCAGGTTTGAAATCTATTTCAGCTTCAGAGATCAAACCAAGATCGCGGATGCGAATCGATTCAAGCATTGTCAGATTCTCGCCAAGACGTAGTAGGCAAACGAAACTTCTGCACAAGCCGATCGGCAAAAGACGTTGAATGAATGCGGGCAAATTGCAGCTCTAATGAGCTTCCAGTAACAATGACGAAGTCTCCCTGAACCAATTCGAAATTTCTGCGCCCATCTAGTGTGATTGTAGCTTTAGTGGAGAGAATTTCACTTTGCAGTCTTGAAGAAGGATCGAACACAAGTGGACGGGCAAACAATGCATGGGCCGCTACCGGTACTGTGATTATTGCCTTGGTATTTGGCCAAAGAATTGGCCCACCGGCGCTAAATGCATAAGCAGTTGAACCCGTTGAAGTTGCCACAATAAGGCCATCTCCAGAAAATGCCATCAAGACTGTATTGTCCACAGAAACCCTTAGCTCGGTCATCAACTCTGGTGGTACTTTCTCTATCGCCGCATCGTTAATGGCAAAACTTTCAAAAACTGTTTTCGAACCACGAATAACCTTCACGTCGATTACTGTTCGAGTCTCAATCTCCCACTTTTTATTTACGATTGCTTCCACGGCAGATGAGATGTCGGTAACTTCTGCTTCGGCGAGAAAACCAACTCTGCCTAGATTGATACCAAGTATCGGAATTCCAATTCCGAAAACCATTTCTACGGCTTTCAAGATGGTCCCGTCCCCACCGAGAACCACGACCATCTCGCAATCAGAAACTAATGCTGACTTTTCTGGGGTGAGTTCAACTGTAGCGATTTGGAAGTCGCCCAATTCCTTTGTCAGCTGCTTGAAGAGTTCTTGAACAAGTTCCCGCTCGCTATGTAGCACTATTCCAATTTGCCTGGTCATTGCGGTCCCTCCTCAATCGCTTTCGAAACTAGAGCTTCAATCTCGTGCTTATCCTTGCAGATTTCACCAAGTTGTAACCACACGAAATACTCAACATTTCCTGACGGTCCCGGCAACCCACTGGCCTTGACACCTTTCAGAGCAAGCCCAAGCGCTTGGGCGGCAGCGATGACGGAAATTACTGCTGACTTACGCAACCCTGACTCTCGAACTACCCCGTCGCCAACAAATTCTCGACCCACTTCGAATTGTGGCTTGACCATCAGCAGCATCTGAACATTGGCTGATCCGACTTCACAAAGGGCGGGTAGAACCGTCCTTAATGAAATGAATGACAGATCGGAAACTATACGACTTGGTGATTGTGAGATGTTTACGAGTTTTAAGAATCTGATATTTGTACGTTCGAGATTTTCAACTTTTGCGTCTTGACGCAATTGCCATGCAAGCTGCCCATAGCCAACGTCAACCGCGATTACTTTTTTTGCTCCTTTTTCTAAACATACTTGGGTGAAACCTCCAGTACTTGCTCCGGCGTCAAGAACAACTTCGTCACTAATTGTGAAACCTTGCTCTTCGAACGCTTCCAGGGCACTAAGCAGTTTTATAGCTCCACGAGAAACCCACTTGGAGTCTTGTACCTCACGAATCACAATAGAAACTTCGTTAGTTACCCGCCTAGAAGACTTGTTACTCGCCACTCCATCTACAAGAACAAAACCACTGGCAATCATTTCTTGAGCATGTTCGCGTGAGCGAGCTAATTTGCGCCGCACTAATTCTGCGTCAAGCCGGACCAACATGGAAACTAAGACAAATCAGAAAGAGTGTCTTGCAATCGGCGATGAATGTCTTCAAATAAAAGTTGCTTTTCTTCAGTTGCTAACTCGCTAGAGTCTTGAAGTAAATCAAGAGCGGCGTCTACACGCTCATTGCCAGTTTTTTCAACAAACATCTGCAATGGCAAAGTTGACGAAGCCTCAACGGAGACTGGGTTTTCGTTTTCGTTTGAAAATTCCATAATTCCCTACTTCTAACCTAGCAACTGCAAAACTTACTGTACCCCGAATTAGAACCTTGGAGGAGGTGCATCCGCCAATAAACAGCGCAGATCTTCACAGACATAAGTAGGTTTCCCTGCTGGATGGTCTGGGATATCTTGAAGACTATGGACGCCAGTAAGCATTAAAAGGCTATCAATGGAGCAATTGTTTGCACCCTCAATATCGGTATCGATCCGATCGCCAATTACCAAAGCCGAAACAGCCCCCATACGTTCAATCGTCTCGACGAACAAGGCTGGCTGCGGTTTACCTGCCACTAATGGCTCTTGGCCAGATAAATTAACAAGCATTTGAACAAATCCGCCGTTTCCGGGGCCCAAACCATGCGGGGTTGGAACTGTCAAGTCTCGGTTTGTAGCAATCCAAGGTTTCTTCTTAGCAATCGCTAATGCTGCTGTGTTCAAATCCCACCACGAAGTGTCGACCCCATGTCCTTGAATTACTCCTGCAACTTCAGCGGCAATAATTCCATTTGACTCGTGGTTGCGAGTAGCCCGAATTGGATTTAGTCCACATTCTTTGACTGCAATATCGATGCCAATACCACCCACAACTAAAACTTGTGAGTCTGCTGGAACTTTGCTGGCTAGCAGGCGAGCTCCTGCTTGGGCACTTGTAACAACATCTGCATCCTGTATTTGAAGCCCTAATTCTCGTAGATGTTTTGCAACTTGCTCGGGGCTGCGCGATGCATTGTTTGTCGCCGCACTGATTTTCACTTTGCTTGCAACAGAATTCAAAGACTCAATTGCATGTGGAACTGACTTATCTCCGATGTAGACAACACCATCTAAATCTAGAATCAAAAGGTCATATTTTCCCCATAGCATGAGAAGAGAATACCTCGTCTAGACCAGCTGTTGCTTTGCGATTCTTTTGATACTCAAAACTTCCACTTCAAGTCGCGACGCATTGGCCCCCGCGGTCTGCCAAAACCGAGATCGCAAAATCCCAGAGATTTGTACTGGATTGCCCACGTCTAAGTTCTCTACTTTCGCGATAAGTGCTTTGCTGGCAATGTCGAAACTAATTGCGCATGGAATTGAATCGCTACCAGATTCGACCCTTGGAACTTTGACTCGCCAAGTCAAAGCCCGCATACCGTTGGCAAATTCTCTTTCCACGGGGATATGGCTTACAAAACCAGAAATTTCTACAGTATTCATATCATCTCCTGATACGAAATTACTTGCTAACGACTGGTATTTCTATCCCAGAACTCAATTGTTGAAAAGTACTCATTTGCATTGTTTGTGGAAAACTACATTTCGGAGATAAGAACCGCACGTTCCGCTGCATCTGTTAAATCTTCTGTATCAGACAGCGAAGTTTTCACAAACCAATCACGTGCCTCATCCAAACGATTTAGTTGCTGTAGAGCATTTGCGTATGCGTAACGTAACCGTGTTGTCGCCGGAGTCATTTTCTTCACATGGAGCTCTGGACATTCCAGAGTTGCAAGTGCTGCTTCATATTGCTTCAAATCTGCACGAGCACCAGAAATTACAATTCTAAACTCAATTCGAGTATCAGAATCCAACGAATGAACTTGATCGCTTTTAGCCAAATTCAATGCTTTTTCTGGTCTGCCGAGTCCCCGTTCACAATCTGCCATTAATGGCATAAAGTGTGGATCGCCGGTGATTCGCTGATAAGTTCTAAACTCATTCAGCGCTTCTGCCCATTTCTCGTTGAAGTATGACGCAAGCCCGCATAATTCCCGAACGCTTGCCAAACGACTTCCTTGACTGCGGGCAGCAATTGCATGTTGATAAGCACGCTCAGGGTCATCATCTTCCAATGCCATCATCGATGCTGCAAGATGTTTTCCGACATAATCTGCTGCCTTTGGAGCGATGTTGCGCAATTCTGCAAGAACCTGCTTCGGCAAAATCTTTGTATCAATATCATCAGAGACTTCGATGTAATCGTCGAGTGTCACTTCACGATTTCGAACGCCACCTCGTTCTTTCGCCATTCCAACTGGCGCACCAAAGCTAGTGCCTCTTCGCGGATGATTATCAAAACCTGTTTTACTTGATGGAAGCTTCGGTGGCCGTCCCGATGAACTTCGCGGGCGATCGTCACTGCGACGTGAATCATCACGACGTGAATCTGGACGTGAAGAAGATGGACGACCAGTTGAACGACGATCATCACTTCTGCGATCATCACTGCGACCTCTATCGCTACCGCGATCATCGCGACGTGAATCACCACGGGAATCAGGACGTGAAGAAGATGGACGACCAGTTGAACGACGATCATCACTTCTGCGATCATCACTGCGACCTCTATCGCTACCGCGATCATCGCGACGTGAATCACCACGGGAATCAGGACGTGAAGAAGATGGACGACCAGTTGAACGACGATCATCACTTCTGCGATCATCACTGCGACCTCTATCGCTACCGCGATCATCGCGACGTGAATCATCACGGGAATCAGGACGTGAAGAAGATGGTCGTGAAGATCCATTTCGAGGTGCACCTGGACGAGAACCTCCGCTACGTGGGGCACCGCCTCTAGAGCCACCTGATCCGCGATTGCGGTCGCCAGATCCGCGATTACTTGAACTTCGTTCTGCCATCATTTTCTCCTGATAATAAAAAAGGGGCCACCTTGCGGTGACCCCTTTTGAAAAATTGCCCGGCGGCGATCTACTCTCCCACACCTTCACAAGTGCAGTACCATCGACGCTGAGAGGCTTAGCTTCCGGGTTCGGAATGTAACCGGGCGTTTCCCTCTCGCTATGGCCGCCGAAACTCTATTGAGTTGACAATCGTTCCTCTATTTCTAGAGGGGGTTCCCGACCGTAACTCGGGAACCGCACAGTGGACGCGTATCAGTAATTCACAAAATTTGTGGTAAGTCCTCGGCCTATTAGTACTGGTCAGCTGCACGCGTTGCCGCGCTTCCACTTCCAGCCTATCAACCCAGTCATCTACTGGGGGCCTTACCAGGTTACCCTGTGAGAGTTCTCATCTTGAGGCAAGCTTCCCGCTTAGATGCTTTCAGCGGTTATCTCTTCCGAACGTAGCCAACCAGCCGTGCTCCTGGCGGAACAACTGGCACACCAGAGGTTCGTCCGTCCCGGTCCTCTCGTACTAGGGACAGGTCCTCTCAAAACTCTTACGCGCGTGGCGGATAGGGACCGAACTGTCTCACGACGTTCTGAACCCAGCTCGCGTACCGCTTTAATGGGCGAACAGCCCAACCCTTGGGACCTACTCCAGCCCCAGG
>JBIISC010000074.1:0-2749 GCA_044341215.1 Candidatus Nanopelagicales bacterium
AACTGGTTGCATAAACGATTACTTGGTTTTGGTTACCAAAGTTCTTTGTGATTGATTTCGTGTAAACAGGAGGCTGCTTAATTCCTGTAGCTGAGAAAGTTTGAACGAGAATGCTCTGCCCGCTGTCACTTAGACCTATCGACCAGCCACATGTAATGGTTGACCCTGCCAAACACACTGCTGCATGTACATAGACCACTGAGTTTGTAGGATCTTTGTAGGAAAGTCTCAAATTTGAATACAAGGAGTTATCGGTTTCCAGATTTCGGGTTAGGAATATGGCTCTGTTTCCAGTACCAGTTGAAGTTACCGAGCTAGGCGAAGTAAATGCGTAGTAACCACCCCCCGTTATCTGTTTCCATTTTGCCACGGGATCAATCCAGATTCCACTTTCACTTCTTGAAGGTTTTGTATGGTGACTTGTAAATTGTGAATTTGCTTCGGGGAAATCAACCACGCTTTTTAGAAATATGATGGGGAATGCAAATCCTTTTAATAAACCTTCCGCTACTGCCCTCACTTGTGATTCCTTGACTAGCACTGGATCAAATCCTGAATTTGCATCCCCTCTTGTGCGATAGCCCTGTTTAACATGTCCAGATATTCGATGCAAAATTAATTGACGATTTCTGCGGAATTGAATAATTTGCCCATTGAGCAGCTCGGTGTCTTTAACGGAATCTAGAATTACCAAATCGCCACGAGAGATTGTCGGGGACATGGAATCACTCACCACAACTGCGAAATCGAAACCCACTATTCGTAAACCTGCTAGCGAGACTAAATAAAGAATCGCTACCAGGGCTACGAATTTTAAGAGTATCGCCGATGTTTGTCGAAACACTTGCACGGGTAAAAATCTCACAATTAGATATTTACAGACGCCGAATCAACCGCAAATTCAAAACTTAAGTTCGCTCCTTGATATGGATTGTCGTCTACTGCCACAAGATCTGGCCAAGAAACTACTGCAGTTAAGACCTTAGTCGTGCTGGGTGCAAGGCTGGCGAAATTCACATTTAATCCAGATATAGAACCGCTATACAGTGTTATGTTTTGCGAATCCTTAAGTGTGATGGTTAGAACATCATTCAGGTTGTTGGCTGACGCACTCACATTTGTCGTGTACAGGCGCGTGTCCGTATTAAGGCTTCCAGTATTTGCAATCCGAATTGTCGATGTTTGATTGGCCATAGCGGGCTGAGCATTCGCAATGTTAATAACCGGCGTCGAACTTTCGTTTCCGTCAGCATCTATCAATTTCACATCTAGCGTGCCTGCAGTAAGAGAATTGTTTCGAGATTTAGTTTGCGAAGTGAACTGCGCAAAGGTGTTAGGAATTGTGTACGCAAAAACGGCGGCAACCGCCAAACTCGCCACAGTTATAGATAGGGATTTGCTTTGGATTTTCATATATCTCCTGTCGTTGCGGGTTACCCGCATGTAGCGACAAAGAATTGGATAGTAGATTCTCAAATTGACCACAAACAGCTCAAGAGCTGCGCAATAAATTTTTAGATTTAAGGAATTACAGGATCTTCTGGTTCAGTAACCAAGTATTCAATTTGAACTGATGTTGGAGCATAAAAGTTGTATTCATCTGTGAAGTCAAAATCTATTAAATAAGTTCCGGGTTCCATTTCAGGCAACTTAACTAACCAAGTTCCAAGACCTGTGAGGCTTACTTTTGCACCCTTAATCTTTTTGCCGGCAATCCGAACGGCTAATTCTCCGGTAACACAAGCAGCAAAATTGCTGAGTCGTTTAGCGCTGACACTAAATTGCATCGGCTCGTCTACTACTGGTGTTACTTGAAAATCAATTACATCTGAAGAAGCAACATAATCGCCCTCAAACGGAATCCAGGTTCCTTGCGCTAGCGCACGGAATTCTTCGCTTGTTCCGCGATACACATTCATATCTAGGCGAGATCCATTTTTAATTCCGAAAAACTTGCCGGAAGCCATGCTTGAGTATTGCCAAAAACTCCAGGCAATGTCCCCGCCATTTGTCCAAGGTGTTTGGTACTGACCACCCGTGCAAACTGAACACACTGGTATAGACCCAGCATTTATCAGTGCGACAGCACCATCGTGAGACATTTGTTTAAATCTCTTTGTTGGATGTCCGTAATACCTTGCCATCCACAAAGTGATGGTGTCCCAAAATGGATCATTTTGAATTAGGCGAGTGCCCAAGAAATTTGGTGCACTATAAACAATTGGCATCCGACCTGTGCGTGCTTGCATTTCTAGCAACCAAGTTTTTACCCAAAGGTTTACTGATGATTTTTTAACACCATCTGCAATTCCACTCTTCGGGATGTCATCTCTTTCAACATCCAAAACATATGGCAAATCAAATTCGTTATATCCACCAAGTTCAGTCAGGCGAATTGCCGCTTGAATTGCTTCTTCTCGAGCATCAGCTATGAGTTTTGCCTTATTGTCGGAATGAATCATCCCTGGGAAGTGATAAAGACCAGTGAAAAGGCCGGCGGCTTGGGCAGCCGGTTTGTCGATAGCTGAAAACTTCTTCGCATAATCATCAGCATATTTAGTGCCATCTGATTTAACTGTGCCATCAGAAGTTTTGATAAAAACGAAACGCAATCCCTTGTTAAACGCCTTTTGGAAATCTATTGGTTTTCCATCATCCAACAAATCCGCAACGCCATCATTATTGGTATCGGCCATATGTTGCCAGCGCGAAATGTCTATTCCCCAAATACGAGATGGAGAACCTGGAC
>JBIISC010000075.1:0-2743 GCA_044341215.1 Candidatus Nanopelagicales bacterium
TTTGCATCTGAATTACAAAAGGATTTGGACCAAATCCGCTCATCTCGCGATGAATTCGTGGTTTGGGCCGCACAAAGTGGGTTTGAGACCGTCCAATCGGATGCCAACTTTGTATTGTTAGGGCAGTTCTCAGACCGTCATGCAGCGTGGCAGGCGCTTGTTGATCGCGGAGTTTTAGTGCGCGAAGTTGGTCCAGACCATTGGCTTCGCATCACAATCGGCACCGCATCCGAAATGGAAATTTTGAAAAAGGCACTACTCGAAGTGAAAGGTCTCTAATGAGTCGCACAGCACGTATTGAACGCACCACTAAAGAAAGCAGTGTTGTCCTAGAACTAAATCTAGATGGCACTGGTCAGGTTGAAGTTGAAACCGGTGTGCCATTTTTTGACCACATGATGAGCCAGCTTGGTAAGCACGGTGGATTCGATTTGAATATCAAAACCGTTGGTGATACCCAAATTGATTCTCACCACACAGTTGAAGACACTGCGATTGCTTTCGGACAAGCTTTGAAGCAAGCACTTGGTGACAAAGTTGGCATCACCCGTTTTGGTGATGCGATGGTGCCACTTGATGAAGCTTGCAGCCAAGTTGTGGTCGATGTTTCTGGTCGTCCGTATTTGGTGCATGAAGAACCAGAGTTGATTGAGTTAATTGGTTCTTACGACACTTCTTTGACTAAACACATTTGGGAAAGCATTACTTCAGCGGCACAGATTGCTTTGCATATCCGTGTGCTTAGTGGTCGCAATGCGCACCACATCGTTGAATGCCAATTCAAAGCTGTTGCACGTGCGCTTCGCACGGCGGTTGCTTTAGATCCACGCGTGCATGGTGTGCCATCGACTAAAGGCGTTTTGGGCGACTAATGAATTCGCGACCGTCAGTAGTCGTATTTGATTACGGCTCTGGAAATGTTCGATCCGCGCAGCGCGCCCTCGAACATGTTGGTGCTGAAGTCACTTTGACTTCCGACTTTGAGACCGCACTCAATGCCGACGGACTATTTGTTCCAGGAGTTGGCGCTTTTGATGCTTGCATGCAGGGAATAAACAAATTCAAAGGTGGGGAACTAGTCGATCGTCGATTGGCTGGTGGTCGCGCTGTATTTGGAGTGTGTGTAGGAATGCAGATCTTGTTTGACCAAGGTGTTGAGCATGGAATTGAAACTTCAGGACTAGGTCAGTGGCCAGGTGTGGTGGAAAAACTAACCGCAGATGTTTTGCCTCACATGGGTTGGAACACAGTTTCGGTAGCACCTGATTCAAAGTTGTTTGCAGGTGTTGAAACCGAACGGTTTTATTTTGTGCATTCATATGGTGTGACCAAGTGGTTGTTGCCAGACGAATTTGAAAAAACCAAGGCACCACAAGTCACTTGGTGTGAATATGGCGAAAAGTTCGTGGCAGCTGTTGAAAACGGACCGCTAGTTGCAACCCAGTTCCATCCAGAAAAAAGTGGCGACGCTGGCCTGCAGGTTTTGCAAAACTGGTTGAAAGGTTTGAAATGAAGAAGTTGGAATTACTTCCCGCAGTTGATGTGGCAGAAGGACAAGCCGTTCGATTGGTGCAAGGCGCTTTGGGAAGTGAAACTTCGTATGGAGATCCACTTGAAGCGGCATTAACTTGGCAAAGAGCGGGTGCTGAATGGTTGCACCTAGTTGATTTGGATGCGGCTTTTGGTCGCGGTTCTAATCGTGAATTGTTGGCAGATGTTGTTAAGAAGATGGACATCAAGGTTGAGTTGTCGGGTGGCATTCGAGATGATGAATCACTAGAAGCAGCAATGAAAACTGGTTGCACGCGCGTGAATCTAGGAACTGCAGCTTTAGAAAACCCAGAATGGTGTGCAAAGGCAATCGATAAGTGGGGAGATCGCATTGCCGTGGGGCTTGATGTGCGCGGCACAACCCTCGCTGCGCGAGGCTGGACCGAAGAAGGCGGCGACCTTTGGGAAGTGCTTACACGACTCGAAGCAGACGGTTGCGCTCGCTATGTCGTAACCGATGTAACCAAAGATGGCACGCTTAAAGGTCCTAACTTGGAACTGCTTAAAGAAATGACCACTCGAACCAACAAGCCGATTGTGGCAAGTGGTGGGGTTTCATCTTTAGATGATTTGCGCGCAATTGCATCGCTTACCGATAGTGGTGTTGAAGGTGCAATTGTTGGCAAAGCTCTTTATGCCGGTGCTTTTACTTTAGAAGCTGCCCTTGAACTTATGGAACAGTTGGCGAAATGACTTTAGCGGTCCGAGTTATTCCATGTCTTGATGTTGATGCTGGTCGAGTAGTTAAAGGCATCAACTTTCAAAACTTGCGGGACGCGGGCGACCCAGTTGAATTAGCAAAACTTTATGGCGAGATGGGCGCAGATGAATTAGTTTTCTTAGACATCACTGCATCTAGTGGCAATCGTGAAACTACTTATGAGATTGTGCGCCGAACAGCCGATCAAGTATTTATTCCACTGACTGTTGGTGGGGGTGTTCGAACCGTTGAAGACGTAGACAAATTACTTCGAAGTGGCGCCGACAAAGTTGGGATAAACACCGCCGCTATTTCACGACCAAACTTTTTGCAAGAAGCTGCTAAAAGATTTGGGTCACAGTGCATTGTTTTGTCTGTGGATGCACGCAGAGTAAATAGCCAAGTAAAAGGCCATGCAAATGATGGAACTGCAACTCCTTCTGGTTTTGAAATCACCACACATGGCGGCCGGCAAGGAACCGGCATTGATGC
>JBIISC010000076.1:0-2722 GCA_044341215.1 Candidatus Nanopelagicales bacterium
CGAGAGCCTTTTATTTCTTCCGAATCTAAGAATGCAAAGCGGCTACCAGACTTCTTGCAAGACATAAATAGTTACCACAATCGCGGAGATGCAAGTTCTTGTGGCTGGGCCGCAGGTCCATGCGCAATGCAGGGAGATTTCTTTGGACTTGACGACATAATGACTGAAAATCCAGTTGTTGTGCAGGGACTTTCAGATGTGTATGCATCTTGGGTTACTCGATTTGGAATCGATGGATTTCGTATCGATACGGCAAAGCACGTCAACAAAGAATTCTTTGATGCTTGGATTCCAGCAGTGAATGAAGCTGGCGATCAAGCTGGAAAAGGTCAACTAACTATCTATGGTGAAGCTTGGATTACTACTGCTCCGGAACTTTCCCGCATGATTCGCAAATACCAGATGCAGTCACTAATTGATTTTCCAATGCAGTTAACTGTCACAAGATTTGCTGCAGGTTACAAAACCGGCACAATGTTAAGGTCTGCATTTGGCTATGACGACTACTACAACACTGGTTCGCAAAATGACATCGTTCGCAATGCTTATGGCTTGACCACATTCTTGGGAAACCACGACATGGGACGAGGAACTTCTCAAGTTGATGCTTGGACACAAGAAACCGGTACAAAACTATTGAACCGCGTTAAGTTAGCTGACTCGATTATGTTTTTGATGCGCGGAGCACCGGTTATTTACTATGGTGACGAATTAGGCATCTTGAGCACAGGTTCAAATGAATATGCGCGCCAAGATATGTTCCCAACCGAAGTAGGTTCTTGGAAAACTATGCGCCGGATTGGTGCTGATCCCATCGGAAATGGTTCATACCTAACTCCAGAGGCGGAAAATCATCCACTTTCAGTTCATATCCGTGCTCTAAATGCATTCCGTGAAGCAAATCCAGGTTTTGTCAGTGGAGCCGCAATTGCTAGATTCGGTGACACCAACGTTTCGGCTTGGTCTCGCATTGACGCATCTGACAATCATGAATATTTGGTTGTTGCAAATAATGCTAAAACTACCAAAACAGTTTCCATTCCTGTTTCAACTAAATCAAGTAATTTCGTTGGTGTTTTTGGTTCCACCCAAACATTTAGATCCAATACAAAATCAGTGGTGAAGGTAACAATCCCAGCTCGCAAGGCAATTGTGATAAAGGCAGCGAAGACTTTGACAATACCTACTGCCGCACCGGTACTAACTTTGAAAGTTAAATCTGACACGACTGCATATGCACCGACGTTAGTTGCGAGCACAACCACAAAGACACCACTAGTTGTCACATTCCTTGCGAGAGCAACTGAAAGTGATGATTGGCAAGTAATTGGTACTGATGATTCGCCAACATATCGATTCGTTCTTGATTCTTGGGTTTGGGATGGAAATGAAACCATGCAATTCTCTGTGATTGCCCGCACATATGACGGCAAGATTGCTGGTGGAAAAGTTATTTCCGTAAATTACTCTGCCGTCTCACTAGATTAAAGAGTAACCTGTCGGCTATGAACGCCGAAGGCAATAATCAGCTAGTTGTTGGTTTTGATTTAGACATGACCCTTGTTGATTCATCGCAAGGAATTGTCGATGCATTAGTTCATGTTTGCCATCAACATGGCGTGCAAATTTCGCGGGAAGATGCTTTGGCCACTATTGGCCTACCGCTAGATCAAGTTTTTCCAATGTGGCTGCCGGATTACGCATATGAGCAGTTGCTCGATGAATACCGAGATCACTATGGCGAATTCGGGATTCCAAAAACCACACAAATGCCTGGTGCAAAAGACGCTATTGATGCGGTGCATGAGTTACACGGCCGAGTTGTTGTGGTTAGTGCAAAGAAAGAAGATTTTGCCCGCCGAGTAATTGAAGTTGCAGGGCTAGATGTTGAAGCGGTGCACGGCTATTTATTCGCCGAACATAAGGGTGATGCCTTGCGCCATGAAAATGCCCATATTTATGTTGGTGACCATCCAGGTGATGTTTTGGCCGCACGTGCCGCCGGTGCATTTTCAGTAGTGGTGCCAACCGGTGCCATAAACGAAGGAATTCTCCGAGAAGCTGAACCAGATGTGGTTCTCAAGAGTCTCGAAGAATTCCCGGCTTGGTTACACAATTATCAATCGCAGGCAATTGCCCGCCATCATTAAACGTCTAAATCGTCAGCAGTTGCACGCAAGATTGAAGCAATCTTTGATGCGTGCGCATCAGCTGGATAGCGACCAGCTTTGAGATCTCCAGCAACTTTGTCGAGAAGAACGATTACGTCTTCCAACTGAATTGCCAATGTCTCGGTGGCTTTGCGGGTGCCTTTGACAATTGATGGACGTGGATCCAAAATCCGAAGCGACAGGGCCTGTGGTCCGCGTTTTCCATCTGCAATGCCAAACTCAACGCGTTCACCAGGTTTTAGAGAGGCTGTGCCTTCTGGGAGTGCGGATGCGTGAACGAACACGTCTCCACCGTCATCATCAGCGATGAATCCGAAACCTTGTTCGACTTTGAACCATTTAACTTTGCCGGTAGGCATGGCGCCCTCCTGGAATTCGCCCCACTCGGGGTGCCGCACTGTGCGGATGTGCCAAGGGTAGCGGCCAATGCTGAATCTTATAAATCTATGCACAGGTAGGCTTTAACTATGAACCCAGATCGAATCTTGAAGGTCGGCGGAGCGCTCACAGCGCTCGGCATGGTTCTCAGCCTTATCGCAATGAGTCCGCTA
>JBIISC010000011.1:0-34893 GCA_044341215.1 Candidatus Nanopelagicales bacterium
CAATTGCGATTGACTGACTGAATCCGAATGCAGCAGCAAGAGTCGCACATGCAAGCAAGATAACTCTTTCCCCACGTTCTAGAATTCCAATATTGCATGGAATATTTATGGCTTCGGCTTTCGCTCGAATATAAGGAATCAGCCCGCTAACCGCCATTGCAGAAAAGCCTAAGTACGTTGTTGCTTGTTCATTGTTCGAAATTGCCCACAGTGTGAATGAAATAAACAAAGCGAAATCGGTCACCCGATCCATAACGCTATCTAGAAAGGCACCAGACTTAGAAACCGAATTCGACAACCTTGCCATTGTTCCATCAAGTAAATCTGCTGCCACTAGGGGAACAAGCAAAAAAAGAGCGACTGCAAATTTTCCATTTGGAATCGTTATAAGTGAAATCAAACTCGAAGTTAGCGCACCCACTACCGTTACATGATTCGCCTTTAGCCCTAAACGCAGAAGTCCTTTAGCAATTGGATCAACAATGTTGGCCGCCAAAGCGCGTGTCTTTTCGTTATCTAACATCTTCCCACGCCTGTGCTAGAAGTTCGCGGGTTTCATTTAGTAACTGAGGCAACACCTTGGTCTTGCCGATCACTGGCATGAAATTTGCATCACCAACCCAACGAGGTACAACGTGTTGGTGGAGGTGGCCAACTATGCCTGCGCCGGCTTGACTGCCTTGGTTCATACCTATGTTGAAACCATGGGCATCAGATACTTTTCTAAGAACCCGCATCGATTGAGCTGTTAGATCTGCAATGTCTTTCATTTCTTCAACGGTTGCCTCATCGTAATTTCCAAAATGCCTAAAAGGGCAGACCATCAAATGTCCAGTGTTGTAAGGATATAAATTCAAAATTACAAATGCAGTTTCACCACGTTTGATAATCAGAGACTCCGAATCACTTTGAGTTGGAGTGCGGCAAAATGGACAATCGTCTACGTGCGGTGCGGCGCCGGCTTTAATGTACTCAATTCGATGCGGCGCCCATAGTCGATCCCATTCTTCTGCCATGACTGCACCTATCCCCGACTTTCAACTGCAGCGACAATTTCAGCAATAGCGTCTGCAATCAAAACACCATTTTTTTGTTCACCATTGCGGTAACGGAATGAAACTGCACCCTTTAAAACATCTTCATCGCCAACGATCAACATAAAAGGAACTTTTTGTTGTTGTGCGGTACGAATCTTCTTCTGCATACGTTCGTCAGATGAATCAACTTCAACCCGGATACCAGCGGCTTTCAACTTCTGAGCAACATCAAACAAATAGTCCTGATGTGCTGAAGCTATTGGAATCCCAACAACCTGAACTGGCGATAGCCAAGCTGGGAAAGCGCCTGCATAATGTTCTAGCAAGACTCCAAAGAATCTTTCGATTGAGCCAAAAAGAGCGCGGTGAATCATTATTGGTTGTTGACGAGTGCCGTCCGATGCGGTGTATTCCAAATCAAAGCGCTTTCCCATTTGGAAATCAACTTGAATTGTGGACATTTGCCAAGTGCGACCAATCGCATCTCGCGCCTGCACTGAAATCTTTGGTCCATAGAAAGCCGCTCCACCTGGGTCTGGCACTAAATCCAAACCGCTGGATTTTGCGGCTTCTTCAAGTGCGGCAGTAGCTTCTGCCCAATCTTCATCGCTGCCAACAAATTTTTCCTCATTGCGAGTAGACAACTCAAGATAGAAATCATTCAAACCGTAATCGCGTAGCAATTGCAAAACAAACTTCAATAGATCTTTAAGTTCATCCTGCATCTGTTCACGACTGCAGTAAATGTGTGCATCGTCTTGAGTCATGCCGCGAACTCGAGTTAAACCGTGAACTACTCCACTTTTTTCATAGCGGTAGACCGATCCAAACTCGAATAGTCGCAATGGAAGTTCGCGGTAAGAACGACCCCTTGATTTGTAAATCAAATTATGAAATGGGCAGTTCATTGGCTTTAAGAAATAATCCTGACCTTGACGTTTGATTTCCCCATTTTCATCACGTTCTTCATCAAGACGCATCGGTGGGAACATTCCGTCACGATAGAAATCTAAGTGACCTGATGTTTCAAAAAGATTTGATTTTGTGATGTGTGGCGTGTAAACAAATTCATATCCAGCGTCTTCGTGCCTACTTCGTGAATAATCTTCCATCGCTCGACGAACAATTCCGCCTTTGGGATGAAATACCGCTAATCCACTGCCAATTTCTTCTGGGAAAGAAAATAAGTCAAGTTCAGTTCCAAGTTTTCGATGATCGCGACGTTCTGCCTCGGCTATAGCTTCCAAATGAGCTCGCAGTCCATCTTTTGTTGGCCAAGCAGTTCCATAGATTCGCTGAAGTTGCGGATTTTTTTCACTACCTCGCCAATAAGCGGCGGCAGTGCGCATCAATTTGAAAGCATTAGTTTGGATGTACCTTGTATCTGGAACATGTGGACCGCGACACAAATCGCCCCAACACTTCTCACCTGTCTTGCCGTCAACGTTATCGTAAATTGACAGCTCAACTCCGCCAACTTCCATAACGTCTGAATCAACTCCGCCTTTAATCGCGATGAGTTCGAGTTTGAATGGCTCGTTTGCAAGTTCCGCTAAGGCTTCTTTTTCTGAGATAACTCGCCGAGAGAATTTCTGACCTGATTTGATTATCTCTATCATTCTATTTTCAATAGCTGTGACATCGTCAGGAGTGAATGGCTGCTGGGTCATAAAGTCGTAATAGAAACCATCTTTAATCGGAGGGCCGATTCCTAGCCGGGTTTGTGGAAATAAATCCTGAACCGCTTGAGCAGTGACGTGCGCGGCGGAATGTCGCAAAACCGCTAAGCCTTCTTCGCTATCAATTCCTACCGCTTCGACATTGTCGCCATTATTCAAAACAGTAGAAAGATCTCGTAGCTCATTGTTAATGCGTGCCACAACCACAGTGCGATTGGTGTTGCCAACCGCGTCAAATGCTGTCGCTCCTGTGGGCAATTCGACAGCTTTGCCAGCCACGTTGATTGAGATTGCGCCCATGAGACTCCAACTCACCTTTCGTTATGGCGGCAGATTACCCTGAGGCGCACATACTTGAGGCTAAAACTGTCCGATTTCGCCCGATAATGCTCAACAATTGCACTAATCACGTGCAAAGAGTTGGAATCCAGCTCCCTTTAGGGTGATCTTGAACTTGCTCTTTAAATTCACTTTTGCCCCATCAGTGAATCTCAAATACTTACCTGGCTTGTTTAACGTGATGGTGACACTTTGTGTTGTCTTGCGAAGGTTGATTAAAGTCAGGACAACATTGCTACCTTTTTGCCGCTTATAGACCAAAACTTTGTCATTGTTTGTGGTGACACCTTTTAGCTCACCACCTGTGAAGCTATCTAGAGCTCGATTACTTTTCTTAAAGGAAATCAATTTCTTGTAAAAGGCTGTCATTGGCGAATTGGTCCAAATAATTTCATCTTTGTCAAAGAAAGCAAGCCGGCGTTTCAATCCAATTTCTTGCCCGCTATAGATCAATGGTATTCCAGTGTAGGTGAAATACAGGGCTGAGAAAGACTTTACAAATTTTCCGTAACGTTCATACTCCGTACCGTTCCACGAATTCTCGTCGTGATTCGTGATAAATGTCATCGGGAATGTGCCAGTTGGATATTTTGTTTTTTCCCACGCATAAAAAGTTTTGAAGAAGAATGTGCGTTTATCTCCTACAGCCAATCCACGCATTTGATCTTGAAGTTTCCAGCCATAGTTCGCTGAAAAAGCAGACTGCAGAAGAAGCGAATTACTGCTGTCTTCAGCTAGCATGAATAGTGGTTTTAATTGATTGAGCGCCTCCCGCGCGTCATTCCAAAAACCTGTTGATACTGCGCCAGCAACATCACATCGAAATCCGTCAATATCAAACTCTTCAACCCAGTAACTCATCGCATCAACCATTGCGTCACGCATATTCTGATTGTCGTAATTTAAGTCAGCAACATCGGTCCAGTCGGTTCCTGGCGGCCAAACAATGTCACCATTTTCATCTTGCGTGTACCAATCTGGGTGCTCTGTAATCCATGGGTGATCCCAGCCAGTGTGATTTGCGACCCAATCTAAAATTACTTTGAAACCTAAACTGTGCGCAGCGTCGATTAGCTCATGTAAATCTGCATCATTTCCAAAGTTTGGATTGACTGCCTTGTAGTTTGCAATTGAATAATAGGAGCCGAGGGTTCCTTTGCGATTTAGCTCCGAAATTGGATAGATCGGCATTAACCACAAAATATCAACGCCGAGCTCCTTGAGGCGAGGTAGATGCTCGCGAAAAGCGTCAAAAGTTCCATCTTCTGTGTATTGGCGCACATTTACTTCGTAGATAACTGCATCTTTCACCCAATTAGGTGTTGCCGAATCACTAACTGTAATCGCATCCGATTGAATTTTCGGTACTAGAACAATCGCAAGTGCTAGAACTAGAACTAGAAGAACTGAGATGACAATTTTGAGTTTGCGCTTGTTCTCCTTGTTTGCCTTCAACTTGGCTCTCTCAATTCCCCACTCAAAAACTCTACGTAAGGGCAAAGATAATTTATGTGCCCAAGCAAACTCGGAACCTAAAATAATCAAACCAAGAAATATTGCTGCCCACCCAGGTCCTGGTAAAACTAACATTGCTACTCCAGCGACAAGACAGCCGAAACCAACAAGCAAAATTGTTAACCGCCAAAAGATATGTGTAATTGGTCTACGACGTGCCCACGACTGCATCCGCAAATGCAGCGGTAGCGTTGCTTCCATTGCGCCTTCAGCATCTTTAATAATCTCTTCAGCAAGTTCATGGAGATTTTCATTTTTTGATTTATCTTCATTCATTGATTTCTTCCATCCATCTGCTGAAATTCATTTGCAATTCTTTGGTGATAGGACCTATTGGGAAGGTCTTGTCGTTGATTTTGGTGACAGGTTGAATGTTTCGCGTAGTTGAAGTTAAGAAGACTTCATCGGCATGAAGCAAATCTTCAGCCGTAAAACTAAGTTCCGAAAAACGAATCTGTTTAGGTATTGACTCGATAACAGAATTCCGAGTAATTCCTGGCAGTAAACCATCAGTGACAGGTGGAGTAAGTACAACTCTGTTTTTCACAATGAAAACATTCGATCCAGTGCCTTCACACACGCTTCCTGCTAGGTTCAACAAAATGGCCTCAGATGCACCTAATTTTCTAGCTCTGTTTAGCGCTAGAACATTTTCGGCATAAGAGATCGTTTTGGCACCTGCAAGTGGTGACCTTTCGTTGCGAACTATGTCACTAATGACCACTTCAGCTGACTCTGGCCACGGTTTCGATTCAGACCAAACCACAACCAGGGTCCACCCATTAGATCTGATAGACCCAAGCTCGCCTGGTCCGCTTGTAACAGTGATCCGAATTCTTCCAATAGCAGATTTCACTATCTCTTCTTGGGCAAGTAATTGTGAGATTGCAATTTTTATTGCATCAATACTAGGTATCGTTAGATCCAAGAGCTGGGCCGAACGTTGCAATCTCGCTAAATGACGCTCGAGCAAAACGGCCTTGCCATTGATTGTCTTCAAAGTTTCAAAAATGCCATCGCCAACCGTGAGACCATGGTCATTTACTGAGACGAGCGGCTCAGTAACGAGCCCGCCTCCCTCGTTGGAAGAAACCCAAGACTTCATCGATTCCCTTCCAGCGGGCCGCTTGCAATTTCAATCAGCCTATTTGCTTTCAACTCTGTTTCGAGCCATTCCATTTCTGGCGTGCTTCCCCAAGTGATTCCTGCACCTGCTCCGAATCTTAATTGGGAACCGGATTTCCAGAATGTTCGAATTGCAACTGATAGTTCTGCTGTATTTGATTCGTTATCAACCCAGCCTATGGCGCCACAATAAATCTCACGTTTAGGCTCATTTTTAGAGATAAATTTCAAAGCACTGCTTTTAGGCGCGCCGGTCACAGATCCGGGTGGAAATGTGGCACTCATGATTTCCTGCCAATCTATTCCACCTTTCAATTGACCGCTCACTGTGGAGACTAAGTGATCCAAATTTGGAAGTTTCATCCGCTCAAGCAATTGCGGGACATTGATACTTGCAGTTTCACATATTTGAGATAGGTCATTTCGCACTAGGTCAACAATCATTATGTTTTCGCTTATATCTTTTTCGAGAAAATCTTCCCCAGTTTCGACTGTGCCCTTTATCGGGGAACTCGATATTTCTTTTCCAGCTACTTTGAGAAATAATTCTGGCGAAGCGCTCGCAATATTGATTGCGTCTATTCCATATTCGGCCAACCGGGAATCTTGAATGCTGATAAGGCTTGCAAACTTACTCGGGTATTTTGATTGCAACAAATGAAATAAGCCAGAAATTTCATTTCCCTCAACCCAATCTGTTGCATATTGGTGGCAAACATTCACCTGATAGAAATCGCCTGCTGCTATTTGTTGCTGAGCGTCCTGCACTAATTGTTGATATTGCTCTGGCGAAATATTTGATTTCCATTTGCCAGCACCATTCCATAAGCCTGTGGGGGCTTTTTCGTTTTCCCAGTTTTCAAATTTGAAACCTAAAACCAAACCTTCGAAGTAACCAACCACCAACCACTTGCCACCTTTTGCAATCTCCGAAAGATCGTTTGTAACCTGTGACAAGTTCGTCGCCAACTGACCATTTAGGTAGGCATACGGCTGGCTCATGGGCCAACCTTAGGTAATGACCGCTTGACCCCAAATTGGTTAAGCACGCTTAATCGGGTAATCTCCCGCCCCGACGCTTGCTTAAAAGGCATGAGTCATGCGGATGTAGCGCAGTTGGTAGCGCATCACCTTGCCAAGGTGAATGTCGCGGGTTCGAGTCCCGTCATCCGCTCGGCGCAGGTTCTTGAGCCTCGCGGTGGAGTGGCCGAGAGGCGAGGCAAGGGACTGCAAATCCCTCTACACGGGTTCAAATCCCGTCTCCACCTCAATAAATTTCTAGATCAAAACTTCATATGGTCGATTGGCGCAGTTGGTTAGCGCGCTTCCTTGACATGGAAGAGGTCGCAGGTTCGAGTCCTGTATCGACCACAAAAACTCAAATCTGGCTCAAAGAAATCAACCGACTAAGAGCCCGACGGTATTTCTTCCTGTATCCCCCACGCAGCAGCTCCGCTGCAAACAGTTCATCAAGTTTTATACCGCTTGTGACTACTCGCACATCCTGGTCATACAACCGATCGGCTAGAACCACCCAGCGCAATGCAATCGCCTGATCAGTTATTGATTCAACGTTTGAAATGCAAGCCACTTCAATATCTTGAATTAACGCACGATACTTCGATGGATGGAGCTTTGCTAAATGTTTTGATAACTCTGCAAAATTATCGAATGAAGAGTTAGCGGCATTAGTAGCAATCGATGCAAGCTCTTCGTTCGAACTGGTGTCAATTGCAGTTGGAATACCTCGATGACGAAAATCTTCTCCGTCTACTCGCAAACTTTCGAAATGTGCAGCCAGACCCTGAATTTCTCGTTGGAAATCATCTGCCGCAAAACGTTCCTCACCAAGCCGGTCCGGCAAAGTGTTGCTTGTGGCCGCAAGAAAAACGCCATGCTCGACTAGTTTCATCAACAATGTTGACATCAAAACAGTATCACCTGGGTCATCGAGTTCAAATTCATCAATGCAAACAAGCTTGAACTTCTGCAACAATGAGACAGTTTCGTGAAAGCCTAAAGCCCCGACTAAATTTGTGTATTCAACAAATGTTCCAAAGACTTTCGGAACATCAACTTCGTGCCAGAGGGCGGCTAATAAGTGGGTTTTGCCAACTCCAAAACCGCCATCTAGATAGCGACCTTTCAGCCTTGAATCATTACGTTTCCAAAACTTCTTTGGCTCGCTTATCAAGGCAGCGAATTCCTGCAAATTCTCGAGCGTCAAACTTTGGGTGGGCTGGTGCGGGTTCGGGATGTAGTTGCTAAACCGAACCTGAACGAAATGAGGTGGTGGAACCAACCCAGCTATTAGTTCATCACTGCTTACCTTGGGCATTCTCTCGGTGAGTGATGTGTACATAGGGCGGAACTCTAAACTTTCTGTAAGGATTAGACACTATGGACTTTCAAAGTGTTGACTTTCTTGACGTAATCGCCTTTCCCGCTAAAGGTGTCCGCGCCGCCATGATTCAGAATGCTAATGGTGGCTGGCTCGATAGTGACGGCTCATCTAGGAAATTAAGCAATCCAATGGATTTGCAGTGGTTACTTGCCCATCGATATGTTGCTGACGCGGTGCTTGTTGGCTCAGATACAGCTTTGATGGAAAATTATCAAGCAATTACATGCCCAGAATCTGTCCAATCTTGGCGATCACAAAATAATTTGCGACCAAATCCTGTATTAGTCACCACGACCACAAGTTCAGCAAAATTACCGCAGCTACTTGAGATCTCAGATTTAGTAATCACACCTATGAATGTAGAAACAGGCATCGACAATCCAAAGATTTTGAAAACTGGCGGGGATCAAATCGATTGGTCAGAGGCATTATCGAAGTTGAACGAACGCGGGATTATTCGCATTAATTGCGAAGGTGGTCCAAAACTAATCCAAAACCTACTGACTATTGGGTTAACAGATCAGTTCGTATTGACTCAAAGCCCGGTTGGCGGCCCTGGTTGCGAACCGTCTGCCCTTGAAGCGTTTTTAACAACCAATGCTGCAGAAGTATTGTTTGAATCAGATGGTTACACATTCCAACACAATGGCAAACTTCCATTATGGGATGACCTATTGACGGTAGGCGAATACTTTGTTCTTCGAGATGCCGGAACCCAGGCTCCATTCTCGGTTGACTACGAAAAGAAACCAGCGGCCGGCTACTACACATGCCGCTCGTGTGGCGCTAGATTGTTTGATGCAACTGATCAGTTCGATGCACGATGTGGATGGCCAGCTTTTTGGAAACCAACAGACAGCGCCAACTTGATTCTCGAAGATGACGACAGTAAAGGCTATACACGCGTAGAAGTGAAATGCGGAAGTTGCGACAGTCACCTCGGCCACGTTTTTCACGGTGAAGGTTTCGGCTTCCCTACCGATGACAGATACTGCATCAACGCAATTTGTTTAGTTCGTAAATACAATTAGTCGGCTAGTTCGTAAATATAAATAGGCGTTGGGTTCGTAAATTCCACTATTCATCAACCGATTGCTATTTGGCAAACTCCAACTAATGCAATCAAAATGCCCGCATACTGAATTGCTATAAGCCGCTCTTTTAAAAATACCCATGCCATAACAACTGTTACAACTGGATAAAGTGACGATAGGACAGAAACTAGCGACAAAAGGTCAGACTGTGATGCCACTGAAAAAGCTACGTTTGCAAGAATGTCAAAAACACCAACCACAATTAACAGCCCAATGTGTTTTGTTTTCACTTTGACATAGGATTTGGATTGCCAAACCATGGCAAGTCCAATCAATATTGATTGCGCCCGCATCAAAACCATTGTGGTTGGGACAGAATATGCGCCACCTTCCTTTAGGAAAATGAAACAAGTTCCAAATCCGATGGCTGCACCAATTGCTAGTACAACCGGCTTAGCCGCAGAAGCTCCGCTCAATTCCGGGCCACTAGCAAGGGCAACACCAATCAATGCAAACAAGATTCCTAGAAACTGAATTCCAGACGGTTGTTCGCCCGTTACTAACCCGACAGCAACTGGCACTATTGCACCCAGAGAAGCTATTGGTGAAACAATTCCCATAGTTCCAGTCGCTAGTGCTTTGTAAAAACACATCATGCCAAAGAAGCCAGAGAAACTCGCTAGCGAAGCCATTGCTCCAGCTCGCCAATCCCATTGCTCATTCGCAACTAAGAAATAGATTGCCATGGTAACTAGACCAAAAACTTGCGAGATCACCAAAACATAAGCGACTTTGTAGGTTTTAGAAAGCAGACCTCCAAGAAAATCCGCAATCCCCCACATCAAACTGCCGAGAAGTGCTAATGCCAAAGTCATGAGCGGACAATACTTAACTAACGGCGAGCCTAGGCTCTAAACCTGGAGATATTTAATTACTCTTGAACTGTGAAGGATTTAGGGTCTAACAATTTGGAATGGTCGGCTATAACCGCCCAAATTAAAGCCCTACTCGAGAACCGAACAACGAGGCCTGAAGTCCAACTAGACCACACAGCTGCACCAGCCCGTTTAGCCACCCACACTTCTGCCATTGTCGCTGACGTGGACGTAAATGGTGAAGAAGTCGGTAATGGTCGATTAGTTGTTTTATTCGAACCACATTTTCAAGACACTTGGGATGGCAATCTGAGAATGGTCGGTTTTGTAAGTGCCGATCTAGAAACGGAATTGGTAACTGACTCCATGCTCCTCGAAGTTGGTTGGTCTTGGGTTGAAGATGCTTTCAAGGGCCGCTCGATTAATCCACTCGCTTTGAGTGGAACCGTTTCAAGATCCGGATCTCAGTCCTTTGGTGATCTTTCGACTCGGGAGCCTGAAGGACAAGTTGAAATTCGAGTGTCATGGACTGTGCCATCAAACGAAGAATTCACCGATCATGCATTGGCTTGGGTTGACCTAATAACAAGTGCCGCTGGACTTGAGCCTCTCCCCGCGGGAGTTAGCGCAATTCCTCTGAAAAATTAATATGAGCAACAGCGAATCAACTACACCTGACATTCTAAATGAACTAGAAAATTTGGATGAACTAGAAAATTTAGATCAGCTCCAAAAATTGCAAGAACCAGAAAACCTAAACGAAACGCTGGAATTCCCAGCCGAGGGTTTACCTGACGTAGTCGATACAAATGAAAAGCTGATCGAAGTTTGCAAAAGACTAGATCTAGGCTCCGGACCAATCGCGGTCGATGCGGAACGTGCAAATAGTTTTAGATACACAGCCCGCGCATACTTGGTGCAATTACGTCGCCAAAACGCTGGAACCTTTCTCATTGACCCAATTGCAATCACCGATTTTTCTCACTTATCAAAAACCGTGGCGAAAGTTGAATGGATTTTGCATGCCGCAACACAAGACCTCGCATGTTTATCGGATCTTGGCCTAAAGCCAACTAAGTTATTCGATACCGAACATGCTGGTCGACTGCTTGGTAGGCCCAGGGTTGGATTACAGGCGCTACTTGAATCTGAAATGAACATTAGTTTGGCTAAAGAGCACTCGGCTGCGGATTGGTCAACTCGTCCTTTGCCAGAACCATGGTTGATTTATGCAGCGTTAGATGTTGAAAAACTAATTGAGTTACGAGAAATTCTTCTTGCAGACTTGATCGCCAAGGACCGGTTGCATTGGGCTGAACAGGATTTTGCCAATATCGTCAATTGGCAACCTGCCAAACCACTAGCTGAACCCTGGCGCAAGACCAGCGGCATTCATAAAGTTCGCCAACCTAGGCAGTTAGCCATCATCCGTGAATTGTGGATTGAGCGAGACAGACTTGCAAAAGAGAAAGACAAATCCGTTAGCAAGGTTTTGTCTGATGCCGCAATCATTGATATTTCTAAACTAGAACTCAAATCTGCCCGTGATGTTTACATGCTAGAAAGCTTAAGAAACCGAAGTCACAAAGCTAATGCAGATTTGTGGTGGGAGGTTCGTCAGCACGCCTTATCTTTGAAAGAAAATGAATTACCCAATCCAAACAGTGGCCTAAATTCAATACCACCGACCAAGTCTTGGGAAGAAAAGAATCCGGATGCATTCATCAGGTTTTCAAAGGTTCGTCCAGCAGTGCTAGATATGGCCGAGAATCTAGGAATTGCCCCCGAAATACTTATTTCGCCAGAATCTATCCGGCAACTCTGCTGGAGTGGCTTTGAAAATATAAGTGACGAAACACAACTCAGTGACTGGCTGCTAGGGCAAGGAGCGCGCCCGTGGCAATCACAATTGATTACAGCGGATCTCTACAAACTTCTTTTCAATTAGAGCAAAATACTTTTTAATTAAAGCAAGCTACGTAGAACATATTGCAAAATTCCACCGTGGCGGAAGTAATCTGCTTCACCTGGTGTATCGATTCGAACTAGAGCATCGAATTTAACAACTTCTCCCTCAGCTTTTTTTGCCGAAACCGAAACTGTTTTTGGCGTACCACCAGAATTGAGCTTCACGATACCTGTGAAGTCGAAAATCTCATCTCCCCTAAGGCCCAGTGATGCTGGATTTTGACCGGTTGGGAATTGCAATGGAAGTACACCCATCCCAATCAAGTTTGAACGGTGAATACGTTCATAAGACTCTGCAATAACGACCTTTACTCCGAGCAGAGCTGTTCCCTTTGCTGCCCAGTCGCGAGAAGATCCGGAACCATATTCCTTGCCCGCCAAAATCACCAATGGAGTTTCAGTTTTCTGGTAATTAATTGAAGCATCGTAAATAAATGCTTGAGGTGCATCTGGTTTAGTGAAATCTCTAGTGAAACCACCTTCAACACCATCTAACAATTGGTTTTTAAGCCGAATGTTCGCAAATGTGCCGCGAATCATTACTTCGTGATTTCCTCGGCGTGATCCATAAGAGTTGTAATCAGATTTCGCAACACCGTTTGCATCAAGATACTGGGCTGCGGGTGTGCCAACTTTGATCGAGCCAGCAGGCGAAATGTGGTCTGTGGTTACTGAATCACCAAGCATTGCCAAGACTCGAGCCCCAGAAATGTCCTTGACCGGACTTGGCTCTTTTTGCATGCCGTCAAAATAAGGCGGCTTGCGAACATAAGTGGACTTCAAATCCCATTCAAAAGTATCTCCAGTTGGAACTGGTAGTCCTTGCCATCTAGAATCGCCTTCAAATACATGCGCGTATCGCTCGGTGAACATCGTTCGGTCAATTGATCCGTCGATGGTCTGTTGAATATCGACTGGGCTTGGCCAAATATCTCGAAGAAACACTGGATTGCCATCTTTGTCGTCACCAAGCGAGTCTTTTTCAAAATCAAAATCCATGGTTCCTGCCAGTGCATAAGCGATAACAAGTGGCGGAGAAGCAAGGTAATTCATTTTTACGTCTGGATTAATGCGCCCTTCAAAGTTGCGATTACCACTCAATACTGAAACCACAGTCAGATCTTCTTTGTTGACAGCGGCAGAAATTTCTTCAGGCAACGGGCCGCTATTTCCAATGCAGGTCACGCAACCGTAGCCAACCAGATTGAAACCAAGGGTTTCTAAGTATGGAGTGAGTCCAGATTTGTTGTAGTAATCTGTGACAACTTGTGATCCTGGTGCCAAAGTGGTTTTCACCCATGGCTTAGAAGCCAATCCCTTTTCAACCGCATTCTTGGCCAGCAGACCAGCTCCCAACATAACCGAAGGATTGGAAGTATTCGTGCATGATGTAATTGACGCAATCACAACATGCCCATGGTTGAGCTCAGTTGATGTTCCGTTTGCAAGTTTTACCGGAACTCGTTTTACGGCTTCACCTTTTGTATACCCAGCGACCGCAGTTGCGAATTCAGATTTTGATTTTGATAGTTCAACTCGATCTTGAGGACGTTTTGGTCCGGCAATCGAAGGAACAATCGTGCTCAAATCCAGCTCGAGATACTCGCTGTATATTGGTTCGACATAGTTATCGACTTTGGGATCATGCCACATTCCTTGTTTGCGAGCATAGGCTTCAATTAAAGCAATCTCTTCTTTACTTCTGCCAGTTAAATCAAGATAGCGAAGTGTTTCTTCATCGATTGGGAAAATTGCCGCTGTCGAACCGTATTCTGGTGACATATTGCCAATGGTTGCGCGGTTTGCCAATGGCACACTAGCTACACCATCTCCGTAAAACTCAACAAATTTTCCAACTACTCCATGATTTCGAAGTAATTGCGTAATGGTCAAAACCAAGTCCGTTGCCGTTGCACCAGTTGGCATTTTTCCAACTAGCTTGAAGCCAACTACACGTGGAATCAACATTGAAACGGGTTGGCCAAGCATGGCTGCTTCGGCTTCAATGCCGCCGACTCCCCAACCGAGAACGCCCAGACCGTTGACCATTGTTGTGTGGGAGTCTGTACCGACGACTGTATCTGGGTATGCAACGCCGTTGCGGACCATGATTGTGCGAGCGAGATGTTCGATGTTGACCTGATGCACAATGCCAGTTCCAGGTGGAACTACTTTGAATTCGCTGAATGCACTTTGACCCCAACGCAAAAAGACATAGCGTTCATGGTTTCGCTGGTATTCAATTGCTACGTTTAAATCAAATGAATCTTTACGACCGAAGTGATCAGAAATTACAGAATGATCAATAACTAATTCTGCTGGAGCAAGAGGATTGATCTTTTGCGGATCACCACCAAGTTCCTTTACCGCTTCGCGCATAGTGGCAAGATCGACCACACACGGCACACCAGTGAAATCTTGCATGATTACACGTGCGGGAGTGAATTGGATCTCTTCAGATGGTTCAGAGGATGCATCCCAGCTTCCCAAAGCTGCGATTTGTTCTTTTGTGATGTTTGCGCCATCTTCGCAACGTAAGAGATTTTCAAGTAGAACTTTGTGTGTGTATGGCAAGGTGTTTGAACCGGGAACTTGGTTGATGCTGAAATATTCAAACTCTTGGTTTCCGACCGTCAACTTGAGTTTTGCGTTGAACGAATTCGGGTGTCCCATTTTTACTCCAAACTAAACTGCATTTTCAGGTCTAATCTTACTCTCAGTGAATAATGCAAAAGTCTCAAGATGTTGGGTCTGGCCGAAGGCATCCCAAGCGCGGACCTCGGTCAGTTCATATCCAGAATCGCCAAAGTAGGCCACATCTCTACCCAGCGAAGCAGGATCACAGGCCACATAAAGAACTCTCGATGGTCGAATCTTTGCTATTGCACGGACGACATTCCGGCCAGCACCCAGTCGAGGCGGGTCTAGCAATATTGCGTCAACTTTTTTAACTTTTGATTCAGAGAACCATTTTTCAATTCCCAATGCATAAATGTTCACATTCGCCAGATTGCGAGTATTTCTTTTCAAACTGGAAATCGCCTTTAAATCGGATTCAACACTTTCAACTCGCCCACCAGGGCCAACCGCACTTGATAGAGGCAAAGTAAACAGGCCACTACCTGAATAAAAGTCGCAAACGTGTTCGCCCAGTTTGATGTTAAGCATTTCTAGAGCGGTGTCAACAAACACCTTCGGAGCCAAAGTATGAGCTTGCCAAAAACCTTTAGCATTAACTTGATAGTTGAAGGAATCTACATGTTCATTAATTCGATATTCCGCATCGTCTGTATCAGCGATTCTTATAACTTCGCCACCCGATCCCACGACCACTCTGATTTCGGAATTTGGCGCCCATGGAACATTCGAGAAACCGTCTCCAGTTATTTCTTCACGGGCAACTTTGCAGGTATTGACCGTGACAACTTCGTTTGAACCATGCTTCCTAAATCCTATGCGACCCCTGGAATCGGTTAAGTATTCGACTCTTGTGCGATATCCCAAACCTGTTGAGTCGCTCGGCAATTGCTTTACGTGCAAATTTTTGAGCAACTCGTTATCCGCAGATAATTTTCCTAGTCGGATTAGCTGCTCTTTGAGCACTTCAGTTTTTAGATCTTGCTGATAAGAAAAATCAAGATGCTGCCAATCGCATCCACCGCAAACACCTGCAAAATCGCATTCCGGCTTGATTCTGTGTGAGCTGGGCTGTAAAACCTCTACTGCGTCTGCGAAAACAAATTTGTTTTGCTTTCCAAGCGATTTGATTTCAACAATTACCTTTTCACCTGGTGCAGTGTGTCGAACGAAACAAACAACTTCGCCAATTCTGCCAACACAATGGCCGCCATGAGCAACTCGCTGAATTTCAACTTCGTGGCGGGAGCCAATTGTCAAATTCACTTATCTTGCTCATATTCATCTCGAAGAGTGGCTTCACTCTTCTGAGTATTCGGCTGACCACGTCGGGCAGCACCAGCAGCTTGATTTTCAATCTGTTCCTGTTTTAGTTCACCAGATTCAAGAACGTACGGAACACTCGCAATAATCACGCCAGGAATGAAATGCAGACGTGCCTTCAATCTCAACGCGCTTTGATTATGGAGAATTCGTTCCCAGAATGTACCAACTACATATTCCGGTACATAGACAATCACAATGTCGTTGTCTCCAGGGTTGATACTTTTGACATACTCAACAACTGGCCGAGTAATTTCGCGGAACGGTGAGTCTAAAACTCTTAATGGAATCGGGATTTTGCGCTTCTCCCATTCGGCAAATAATTCATCAGTAGCCAATTGATCCACATTTACAGTGATCGCCTCCAAGAACGCTGGGCGAGATGCACGAGCGAAGGCAACTGCCTTCCAAGTGGCTTTGTGTACTCTCGAAACAGTAACAACAGCATGAACTCGGCTTGGCAAAGTTGATTTAGCATCATCTGGAAGTCGAAGTTCCGCGGCGACTTGGTCATAATGTTTGCGGATAGACATCATCAATGCATATAAGGCAGGCATCATTACGCAAACGATCCACGCCCCGTGAGTAAATTTGGTTGCAAGTACGATGATTAAAACGGAACCAGTCATAACAAACCCGATGCTATTTACTACCCGACTTGTGTACATGGATCGTCGAGCTTTTTCATCTTCCTCAGTCTTTAAGAATCGGGTCCAGTGTTTAATCATTCCTAATTGGCTCAATGTAAAACTAACGAACACTCCAAGAATATAAAGCTGAATCAATGCACCGACCTTTGCTTGATAAATCACCACCAAGATAATTGCAAGCGATGCAAGAGTGATGATGCCATTACTGAAGGCCAATCGATCACCACGTGTATAAAGTTGTCTTGGCGCGAATCCGTCACGAGCCAAAATGGAGCCCAGTACCGGAAAACCATTGAAGGCAGTATTGGCAGCTAAGGCCAAAATTAAAGCTGTGGTTGCGGTAATCAAATAGAAACCAATTGGAAAATGTTCAAATACAGCAGAACCAATCTGAGCGATTACGGTCTTTTGATGCTGACCATCAGGTAATCCGATTAAAAAGTCGTCATGTTCGGTTACTTTCACCTGCGTTTGCACAGCAAGCCAAGTTATGCCACCAAACATGGTCATCGCGATTGCGCCAAGCATCGCTAATGTGGTCGCAGCATTTTTTGATTTAGGTTTCTGAAAAGCTGGCACGCCGTTACTGATTGCTTCAATTCCAGTCAGGGCGGTTGTTCCTGAAGAAAAAGATCTTGCAAGCAAGAAAATCAATGCAGCTCCGCTAAAAGTTTCCTCTGCTCTGACCGTCCAAGAAGCGCTTTCGGCAAGCATGACGTCACCTTGCGAGTAGCGCCAAAGTGCAACACCAATCATTAGAAAAACGCTAAACATAAACAAATAGGTAGGAACTGCGAAAGCAACTCCGGACTCACGCACTCCGCGCAAGTTCATAGCGGTGATGATTACTATCAAAGTGACTGCTAGGGCTACAGCGTGGTCGGCAACTCCTGGGATAGCTGATGCGATGTTAGCAACCGCTGAAGAGATAGAAACCGCAACCGTCAGCACATAATCGATTAACAATGCGCTTGCAACAAACACACCAGCTCGTTGACCTAGGTTCGTTGAAACAACTTCGTAATCTCCGCCACCCGATGGGTACGCATGTACGTTTTGCCGATAAGACATCACAACAATGAAGTAAATGAAAACTACGGCACCAGCGATATACGGCGTGAAGTGAATGTATGCCAATCCACCAAGAGCTAAAACCTTGAGAATTTCCTCGGTCGCATAGGCGTTGCTTGATAAGGCGTCTGAAGCGAAAACTGGCAGAGCTAGCCGCTTGGGAAGCAATGTGTCACCAAGTTGCTCACTTCTCATGGCTCTACCGAGCAGAACTCGTTTCAGCGATGGGATTAATTTCACGAGGGGCATCGTAGGGCTTTGGTACTAAATAATTCGTACGTAGTCAGGTAGGACTACTCTTAGGCAGTACGTCTAGGAGGATTCGTGCATATCGTCATTATGGGTTGCGGCCGTGTAGGTAGCGCCCTCGCCGAACGTCTAGACGCTGCTGGGCACAAGGTCACAATCATTGACCAAAGTGAAGAATCGTTTCGCAAGCTCTCACAAACCTTTTCGGGCGACACTGTAGTTGGAGTCGGCTTCGATAAAGATAAGTTAGAAGAGGCAGGTATTCGCGGAGCGGATGCTTTCGCGGCGGTTTCTAGCGGTGACAATTCAAACATCATTAGTGCCCGAGTAGCGCGTGAGACTTTCCACGTCAAGAACGTTGTAGCACGTATCTACGATCCTCGTCGAGCTGAGATTTATGCGCGCCTAGGTATCGAGACTGTCGCCTCTGTGGCTTGGACAACTGAACAGATTATGCGTCGTCTTGTTCCTACTGCGGCCGAAGAATTTCGCGATTCAACCGGTTCGCTTTCCCTGTCTGAGCTGCCGACCCATCCAGAATGGATTGGCCATCGCGTTGCTCGACTTGGTCTGGATTCAGGTGCACGAATTGGATTTATTTTGCGTTTCGGGGAAGCAATCTTGCCTAGCAAAGATTTAGTACTTCAAGAAAACGACTTGGTCCACGCAATTTTTTATCTTGCTGAAGAAAAACAAGTTAAGAATGTTTTCAACAACCCACCGAAAGCAGACTGATTTATATGCGTGTAGCTATTGCTGGAGCTGGAAAAGTTGGACGTTCAATCGCTCGAGAACTTACCGCTAACGGTCACGATGTACTTTTGATCGACAAAGACGCAGACAACGTAAGGCCCGATTCCTTTAATGGTACGCGGGTATTGGTTGCAGATGCTTGCGAGGCCTCGGCTTTGGAAAAAGCTGATCTTGCTACTTGTCAGGTGATGATTGCAGCGACTGGTGATGACAAGGTTAACTTAGTTGTTTCCCTACTCGCGAAAACCGAATACGGTGTTCCAAGAGTTGTGGCTCGAGTAAACCATCCTAAAAACGA
The DNA here is from genome assembly GCA_044341215.1 of Candidatus Nanopelagicales bacterium. Taxonomy (GTDB): domain Bacteria; phylum Actinomycetota; class Actinomycetes; order S36-B12; family UBA5976; genus JAFMIT01. The sequence continues at coordinate 18,958 of JBIISC010000011.1, forward strand.
ATGGATGTTTAATGAGTCTTGGGGAGTTGATGTTTCAGTTTCAACTCCGCGTCTGCTCTCTGCACTAGTTGAAGAGGCTGTGACGGTTGGCGATCTAGTCAAGTTATTGACTTTCAGAACTGGCCAAGCTGAATTAGTGGAGATGACTTTGGCTACAGACAGCCCAGTCCTTGGCAAAAGAGTCGACGAAGTGAACTTGCCATCAGATACAGCACTTGTTGCAATCTTGCGAGGTCCCAGTGTGATTGCCCCAACAGCCGATGATCGCTTTGAGCCAGGAGACGAATTGCTATTTGTTGCTGGCGAAAATACGGCTCAACAACTAGAAGTTTTGCTGAGTACTGATTCCTAATATTTCTAGGTGTTAATTCTTAATATATTCCGCGAGATTTAAGCGCGCGATATGTTAGCCAGACTACAGCCAAATAAATTGGGAATCCCAACACTGTCGCATTCAGCGTGCCGAGCAGCTGAACTTGGTTGCTCAAAAATAGTGGCACTTGCACAATCAGCCGCAAAGCAAACAATCCGACCCACCACCAAGTTATAAGTGAATAAAACTTTAGTAAGTCTGGATCTTTACGCCATCCTTGCAAATCCCCTTTCAATCCTCCAATGATGTAACCAACTATTGGATGTTTGAAAATTATGCTCATAAAGACCACAAGGCCATACCCCAAATTCTTTAAGATACTTGGTAAAAAGAAATCTTTTGCTTGACCTGATCTACTTGCAAAGTATGCAGAGATAGCTAGACCCGCTAACCCGCCCAACACTTGTTGGAGCGAATTGCGTTGCACAAGTCGCAAAACAGCGAGCGCCAACCCAATTGTTGCGGCTGAAATAAGAGCTGGCTGGAGGTCGTTACCGTTGAAAGTCCACACAGTTAAGAACACCAAAGTCGGTAAACCTGAATCAATAAACCCAGACTTGCCGCCAAGAGCATTCGATAGGAGTTGTTCGGCAGCTAGAACATCATTCTTTTCATTTGCATTATCTTCGTTTGAAGAACTCATACTTCTTCTCCCACAGCGATAATTGAATATTTCGGGTTGTACATTGTTAATTTCTGTTCAACGACAACTAAACGCCCTGTAACTGAAATGCTAATGCCTGGTTTTATTCCGGCAATCTTTCTTCGCCCTAACCACACAACCACAATAAATCCTGTTCCATCAAAAATCTCGGCTTCGAGCGCTGGCACTTTTACCTCAGGCCGAAACACCAGACTTCGGATTTTTCCAGTATGAGTTGTGACACTACCCAACTTAACATCTCCAATTGCATCAGCACCTTTTTCTTCAAGGGCTTCGCGCAATACTTCTGCGTCCAAGTCTTCATTCGAGACCGAAATGCGGTTCAACCAACTTGTTAGTGGATTTTTCATGAGGAAGTCCCAGTTGACCCAAATCCACCAGTACCGCGATCGGTGTCTTCTAGAGAAGTCACTGCAACAAATTTGGCATGCTCAACTTTTTGCACAACAAGTTGCGCAATCCGATCGCCCCGCTTAATTTCAAAATCGTTCGACTCATCGTGATTTATCAAAATCACTTTGATTTCTCCGCGGTAGCCCGCGTCAATAGTTCCTGGTGTGTTAACCATTGAGATTCCATGTTTAATAGCAAGCCCACTTCGCGGATGGACCAATCCGACATAACCGACAGGGATAGCTATTGATAAACCTGTAGAAATTGCTAACCGTTGACCAGGTTTAAGAACTGAGTTCTCGGCGCTCACTATGTCCGCACCAGCATCGGTTGCATGTGCGTAATTTGGTAGTGGCAAATCAGTGTGGACTTGAAAACACTCGACAACGAGATCGTCTGACATTAAATCAACCCCTTCCCGAAAGTAGAGTTGCAATTCTAGAGGGCCGCTTTGCGCTGACAACCCAATGGCAGAACGGGTCTCGATCATCTTTTATTTCTATTTCGAGCCCGCCATTCTTAAGGTTTCTAAGAACAAACACATCTTGTCTGTGCGCGCCACCACGTATACGCTGCAGGAACTCATCTGAGTTTAGCGATGAAACTTTCGCAATGTATTTTCTTTCGATTTCATATTTTCCAATTACCAATAAATCATTTGTGATTGAGATTTGCACGCTCTTAACTATCCACCACCATATTGCAATCGTGCTCAATATGATTCCAATTAGCAAACCCCAAATGCCAGATACTGCACTTGCGTATGCAATGCCGAGGGAACTGGTTACAAGTAGGGATAGCAAAGCATGCCAAATCGGGGAAAACTGAATTTCTGAGTATTCGATTTCTGGGTCTGGTTTATGAATACGCATTAAGTGCTACTTAAGCGCATTCCTTGCAAATTCCGTCTTCACCATCACGTTTTGCCAATTGCGAGCGGTGATGGACCAAGAAGCATCGAACACATGTGAATTCATCGAGCTGGTATTCAGGAACTACAAGTACCTCAACGCCCATGGATTCTTCAGAAAGGTCTGCTCCGGGAAGTTCGATAGTTTCAGCGAGTTCCTCTTCGTCCATGTCGACCGACGAATTAACTTTGTCAGCGCGGCGAGCTTTTAGCTCCTCAATGGAATCCTCGGGTAGTTCTTCATCAGTTTTACGCGGGGCGTCATAATCAGTAGCCACAAATCACTCCTTTTATGTTGTCCGTTCCTAGCAGGGGCGGATTATGGCCTATCGGGATGGCGTTTGCCCCTCAAGGCAGGGTTAGATAGGCCAATGCCCATATATGCGCTCGGAGACCTAGTCCCAAAGATCCACCCAGATGCCTTTGTCCACCCGGACGCCGTCATCATCGGCAATGTGATCATTGGGGCCGAATCGTCTATCTGGCCTACCTCAGTGCTACGGGGAGACTCCGGTTTAATCTCAATTGGCAGCCAAACATCGATTCAAGATGGCTCAGTTCTCCACTGCACAGAAAAGCATGACACCATAATTGGAGACAGATGTGTAATCGGACATAACGCACACATGGAAGGCTGCATAGTCGAAGATGACGTGTTAATCGGTTCGGGTTCGGTAATGCTCCATCGGGTTGTAGTTAAGTCTCGCGCGATTGTGGCCGCAGGTGCTGTCCTCAAAGATGACACTTTAGTTCCGAACAATGCACTTGCCTATGGCGTTCCTGCAAAAATCCGTGAAGCTGCTGTTGAAAATGGCGCCTTCGACTGGAATGTCAAAATGTACGTCCAGAATGCAAAACTCTACAAGGAAAAGCTCAGACTTATTAAATAGACTTTTTAATTTACTTACTAAATAGTTTCAAACGATTCTTTAAATATTTGAATTTACAAATGCTTACTAATTTTATGCCGATTGACTATTAAAGTTTTGAAAATGAGCAACTATTTCGGATTGCAATTTAGCAGGACCGGCAATAGTGAAGTCAGGTCCAGGCGGTTTACCGAAAAGCCCACTGACCACTCCGCCTACTTCTTCTACCATTAAGGCTCCAGCGGCAATGTCCCAAATTTGTGCTGTTCGTTCGAAGTAAGCATTCACGTTTCCACTGGCCACCATGCATAAATCAAAGGCTGCAGTGCCAACTCTGCGAATATCGCGAATCTTTGGCAAAATGCTTAGCAACTGATTTCCTTGTTCAATCCGAACATCAGCCTTGTAGGCAAAACCTGTGGCACAAAGTGCATTTTCTAATTCCGTTTCCATGATGTTTGGCAGCTTGACTTCACCAAATCGATCTTTGCGGTATGCGCCTTCACCTCGAAATGCATAGAACTCTAAATCCAAAAGTGGCATATAGACCACGCCTGCAAAAACTCCTTTGGCATCTGCAACCGCAATCGAGATAGACCAAAAAGCAGATCCGTAGATGTAATTGATGGTGCCATCAAGTGGATCGATAATCCACTGAATGCCAGAAGTTGTTGGACGATTTGTGCCTTCTTCCCCAACAATTCCATCGTCTGGAAACTTTTCCAATATTCCGGTGACAATTGCATTTTCTGAAGCCAAATCCTTTGCCGTCACCAAGTCGGTTGGCGAACTCTTGAAACTTGTTTCGAGGGTTGAATTGCGAGCAGAGTCAGGGCGCCCATCGAGCAATATTTCGCCAGCTTTTTGGGCCAATACTCTCGCATGGCTTAAATACGTATTCTTAATTGGCATAAACCAAACCTAACTGCAAAACATTTGGAAATTGCGCGTGGCGTTGATTTATTTGTCGACAATTATGGAAGCATCTATTCCAAAGGAGTTCCTAGTGAGCGATTTAGAATTTATTGCGTTTTCAGATGACGGTAATTTTATTATTTTGCAAAACTCTGCTGGCGAATGGATTGAAGTTTCGATCAAAAAGGATGCGCCTACAAAAGTTACTCAAATCCAGCCGCAGGTAATTGAGAATCTCTCTGCCCGCGAAATTCAATTTCGAATTCGTGCTGGCGTAAACCCCCAAGATCTCGCAACACAAACAGGCACCGATTTAGCTCGAATAATGATTTTTGCTCCACCAGTTCTGCAAGAGCGTGCTTACGTGGCTCATAAAGCCAGCAACACAATAATTCGTAAAGCGAGTGGAACAGGTCCCTTGTTAGATGTTGTACTCGCAAGACTCAGTCCGCTATCAGTCGATGCAGACAAACTCGAGTGGGACGCTTTTCGTCGCGAAGACAGCCGGTGGAATATCACCCTTGATTACCCTTCAAAGGATGGCGCTCGGAAAGCTACCTGGCTTTATGACGCTCGAAATAGCGCATTAGTTCCCTCGGACGAAGAGGCACGTTGGTTGATGGGCGAAAGCACAATGAAATCGCCTGCGTCAACTCCTACGCAACCAACAGAATTTATTCGAATGGATCAAACACCCCGTTTGAAAGTAGTTCCTACCGAACCTGAGGTTGATGAAGCCGAAGTTAATGATGTTGATGTTTCTGAAAGTGAAGTTTCGGAATTAGACGATCTAGCCAATGCCAATGCGGATGAAAATCAGATTGAACATCCAACAAATCCACATTTGGGTGATGAAATGGCTCAGGATTCTGAAGACATTGGTCTGGTAAATAAACCGACCCCCAAACCAGGCGCAACCCTTTTTGACACCCTCACAGAGGGTGAAGATGAAGCAGACGGCGTTCAACGTCCAAAGCTTCCAAGTTGGGACGAAATACTTTTTGGCAGCCGCAAGAAAGATTAAGAAAGAGTCCTACTCGCCAAACAAAGGAACATTTGTTGCGTAGTAGTCTCGAGATTTTCTGGACGTAACTTGGCGCATGTGATGGCGTCTACAAAGCACTTCATACGCGATGACATCGTCTGCGGTACTAAGTAATACCTGTTCACCTTCAGTGACCATTACACCATTGATAATTCGTGCTTGGTGTGTAGCTCTCGACCCACACCAACAAAGAGCTCCAACTTGCAGCGGGTTGATTTCGTCAGCAAGCTCCACAAGTCTCGCAGAACCTGGAAATAACCCGGTCCGAAAATCAGTCAGGATGCCGAAAGTAAAAACATCTATTTCTAAGCTGTCAACGATCGTTGCAAGCTGTTCTATCTGAACCGAGGTGTAGAACTGAGCTTCATCAGCAATGATGAATTCAACTTTCTGGCTCTGGGCTAATTGCTCCAAAACATACTCATGAAAGTTCAGATTATCATCAACTTCAATTGCATCTGTACGCAATCCAATTCGTGAGGATATTTTTCCACTTCCAGCACGATCTTTACTGCTAAAAATTAAACCCTTACGACCTCGAGATTGGTGGTTGTGCGCTGTTTGCAGGGCAAGTGTTGATTTGCCACTGTCCATCGTGCCACAGAAGAAAATTAGTTGCGCCATAGTTCTATCTTGCCAGCACTGCTACTGGAATGTCACGCTCGGTACCAGAATTGCCGCCATGATTGCCAACAAGGTTCGAACTTCTTTTGTCCACCGTGCGTGAGCAAAGCGCAGATGCGCCATTTGCGATTGCAACAAAATCACCTACCCGCGAATGAAAATGTGGTTCCACCTCACCCACTAATCCGGAAGCTAAGAATTCATCTCGAGAGTAAACCGTAGCAATATCTTGAATTCGCTCTAAAGCTTTACCCAAGACTTTTCCATCTGGAACCTTGGAATAAAAATGTCTAAATCTTGGTTCGCCGGTAATAATTTTTGTGGCATTCCAAATCTCACTGGAGTCTTCGAGCCAGAACCTATTTTCAATATCTACCATGCCATGATCGGCTGTAATAACGAGTTGATCATCGACTCCTAGTGAATCTTGAATTTTTGAAATACACACTAAGATTTTCACCAGTTCGTCGCGCCAATTCTGTGATGCGACTCCGTGCACATGTCCAACCCGATCTAATTCACGATAATAGACATAGGTTAGAGATGGGAAAGCTTGAACTAGGCATTTCCTTGTCACTTGGACTATTTCATCCAAATTTCCCGCTGCTAAATAATTACCACCTCGTAAAACAGCTTGGGTTAAGCCGCTATTTTCATAAGCTTTCGGCCCAATCCGATTAACTTCCACATACTTACTGACAGCAAGTTCAAATTTGGTTTTTTCTGGCTGAAAAATCTTTGGATTAGGTTGGTTTTCCCATTTGAGCGGCTGCAGAATTGAATCGTTTTCCGCCAAATACATTGTTGACCCTAGAAAACCATGCAATCCAGGATTTAAGCCTGTTCCTAAGCTTGCTAACGAAACTGGAGTCGTACTTGGCAATGTGGCTTGTCCTATGCCACTGAGGATCTGTCTGGCTATTGGATGCAAATCTAAGTGATTCTCGAGATTTCGAAAACCCAAGCCGTCAACTAGAAAAACAATCACTCTTTTTGATTTTGGAATATCTAATGCACATGGCTCAGAAATCGCATCAAGTGAATTTAGTGCCGCAGGCAAGATATCTGTAAGCGAAATCAAACTGCTACTCGCCCATCTTGTTCAGGAGTCAAAGTAAATCTCAATCTAGACATTAACAATGAGGCGATTAAACAACCAACCAATAATGTGCCCACCCAAACATAGGGCAAATTTTGCCCAAGGGTAACAGCCGCAATAAGTGGTCCAATCGTGTTAGCAACATTCCATTGCAATGAAGCCAGTGCGTTATATCTACCGCGAAGATGAGGCGGTGCTAATTCGTTTGCCATCGCAGGTGCTATGGGTGACCAAATAGTTTCGCCGATAGCAAAAATGAACTGACTTATGCAAAGCAAGATGACGGCTATAACATTTCCAGTGGGGATCGATAACGCAACAACTAGCCAAGAAAAGGCCCACAGAATTCCCACCCCAGTAAGCAATCTGCTACGAGATTTGCGGTGGCACCACTTCAGTACGAAAGTTTGAGCAATCACAATGGTAAAGGTATTTGCACCGAATATGACACCGAGCCATTTTGGAGAAAGGCCAACGTGCGCAGTTGCGAAAAGTGATAATCCAGCTTCAATACTTGCATAGCCAGAAACCAACATAAGCAAAGAAGACAAACTCAATCGCACCATGGTTCGGTCTCGAAACACTTCACGATAACCACCTTTGGATATTTCATCTTCTTGATGAATTTCGCGGCCACGGCCTACCTTCAAAGTTAATGCAATTAGAAAGTAAAAAACGTAGGAGGCGGCATTTAAATAATAAAGTCTCTCGAAAGATGCGGAATCGTTTGCAATCACCATCAAAGAACCAACCACTCCACCAAAACCAAGACCAGCATTTAGCAGTAGGAATTGGATTCCGTAAACCCGTTCACGATGTTCAGGTGGCGTGATCCGTGCAATCAATGCAGATTGCGGTGGCCAAATAGAACTGCCACCAATTGCTCCAAGAATTGCAACAAAAAAGGCATCTCTCACGGTGTGAACTTGGCTCCAAAGCCCAACGGCGATTGCTTCTACTACTAATCCGACGAGCATCACCGGTTGTGGGCCATACCGGTCAACCAAAGTTCCGACTGGGCCGGTTACTCCAAGGGAGATCACCGCCATCACTGAAAGGGTGATTGTTGCTTGCGCAGTCGAAATATCGCGAATTTGAGTCAAGTAAACTAAAAGCAGAGAAAGTGTTAGACCGCCACCTATTGCATTTAGCCCAACGCCTGCGAGCATTCGAATTACAAGTGGCGACATAACTGCTCGCATTGAATACTTTGGTTCTATTTCGCTCACTTATTTACCTAAACTAACTTCCACGAGAGTGACGCATTCTTCGGTATCCCAACGGTTCGCTTCACCAAACTCTTCGAACCATACCGCCACGCTACTAGGGTGCGAGAATAAGAGCGAAAAGACCCATAAAATCACGCAGTTACTCAATCTACATTTCAGGAGCATCTGTGGCGCGTAAGACTGCACCAGCAGCCGAACCAGTCAAAGAACATATCGTCGACATAGACGTTGCATCTGAGATGCAAGGATCATTTCTCGAATACGCATATTCGGTTATTTATTCACGTGCGCTTCCAGACGCCCGAGACGGATTAAAACCGGTTCAGCGCCGAATCCTTTACACAATGAGCGAGATGGGTCTGCGCCCAGATCGTGGGCACGTTAAATCTGCCCGTGTAGTTGGTGAAGTTATGGGCCGACTTCATCCACATGGTGACGGCGCCATTTACGACGCCATGGTGCGTATGGCTCAAAGTTTTCAATTGCGTTTACCGCTTATTGATGGTCACGGAAACTTCGGATCTCTAGATGATGGTCCAGCTGCCTATCGCTACACCGAAGCGCGGTTGGCTCCATCTGCTGTGGCCATGACTGCTTCTATCGATGAAGACGTTGTGGATTTTGGCCCCAACTACGACGGGCGAGAAACTGAACCACAAGTGCTTCCTTCGGCTATTCCTGCCCTACTTGTTAACGGCGCATCAGGTATTGCCGTTGGTATGGCAACCAATATGGCTCCACACAATTTGAATGAAGTCGTAAGCGCCGCGAGATATCTGCTCAAACATCCAAAGGCTGGCGTTTCAGACTTGATGAAATACATTCCAGGTCCAGATTTGCCAACCGGTGGCATCATCGTGGGCTTATCTGGCATCGCTGATGCATATCGCGAAGGTCGCGGAAGTTTCAAAATGCGTGCCACAGTAAAAGTCGAAAACGTTTCAGCTCGCCGCACAGCTTTAATTGTTACCGAACTGCCCTACAACGTTGGGCCTGAAAAAGTAATTGAGAAATTAAAAGAAGGTGTTACCAGTAAAAAAATTACTGGCATTTCGGACGTCACCGATTTATCCGATGGCGAAAAAGGTTTGCAACTCGTAATCGAACTTAAGGCTGGTTTCAACCCGCAAGCTGTATTGAGCCAGCTCTACAAAACAACCCCTCTTGAAGAACAATTCTCCATCAACAACGTTGCGTTGGTAAACGGAGCGCCACAAACCCTCGGGCTAGTTGAGATGTTAGAAGTATTTTTAAAGCATCGAATTGAAGTTGTCCGGAGGCGAAGCGAATATCGCCGCCGGAAAGCCCAAGAGCGTCTACATCTTGTTCAAGGACTATTAGTCGCGATTGTTGACATAGACAAGGTAATCGCAGTAATTCGCGCGAGCGATGACACCGCTTCTGCCCGAGAACAACTTATCAAGCAATTCAAGTTGAGCGAGATTCAAGCCAATTACATTTTAGAAATGCCATTGCGCCGCTTGACTAAGTTCTCTCGTATCGAGATCGAAAAGGAACAAAAGGAACTTCAAGACACAATTTCCCTACTTGAACAGTTGCTCGAAACTGAAAGTGCAATCAAGTCGGTTGTAAGTGATGAGTTGGCAGATGTAGCGAGAGAATTCGGCACTCCACGTCGAACTCTCTTACAAGAAGATGATGGCAGTAGCACCATCGCGGTAGATCTTGAGATTGCAGATGATCCCACACTCGTAATGATGTCTGCATCTGGATTAGTCGCAAGATTTGAACCTAAAACCACTGCCAACCGCGGTAACCGTTCAAAGCACGACACCATCCTTTCGCAAGTTATTGCAACTGCTCGTGGTGAGGTTGGCCTGATAACAAGCGCTGGCAAATTGCATCAAATTTCAGTGATGGAAATTCCAGCATTACAAGTCGGAGCTGCAACCACCTTGAAAGGTGGAAGTGCAGTCAAAGACTTTGCAATTTTAGATAAAGGCGAGATTCCAATTGGTTTAGTACCTCTGAACAAACCAGTCACAATCGCAATCGGAACTGCGACGGGTGTAGTCAAAAGAGTTGAAATTGAACCTGCAAAATCAAAAACATCTGAAATCATAAAGCTTGAATCAGGAGATGATGTTGTTGGCTTTGGTATCACAACTAAAAAGTTTGATAATTTAATATTCATCACTTCTGATGCACAACTCCTCCAATTCAAAGCCGATTTAGTCCGTCCGCAAGGCAAAGGTGCCGCAGGTATGGCCGGCATTAAAGTTAATGATGGCGCTTGGGTTATTTCATTCTCAGTTGTTTCAAAGGACACACAAGTAGTAACTGTCGGAGGCAATTCTGATGCCCTTCCCGGCACTCAGGCGCGCACTATAAAAATCACCGAATTGGCACAGTTCCCCGCAAAAGGAAGAGCTACCGGTGGTGTTCGGTGCCACACTTTGAAACGTGGCGAAGACATACTTATATTTGCTGGCGCTGCAAGTGGACCAGTAAGAGCCAGCAATGGCGCTAATCCTGTCGAGCTACCAGATTTTCTTTCAAAACGTGATGCAAGTGGCAGTCCAACTGAAGTTGCCCCAACTCACCTAGTTGGAGATTTTGCCCAATGACAACTTGCCATGACTCAGCTACAAATGAATCCATGATTGGAACAGCTGAAAACAAAAAGATTTACCTAATTATCGAGCAACCTGGGACTTGGGGGCAAGACGCAATCCTTGAAAGTTCTTTGCCGGAAGGGTTTGGTCAAGCAATCAAAGAGCAAATCAATTTTCCAGAAGTGGGTGTACTGCTAGCTCGCCGTCCAGATCTGGGGCATCAAGAACGTCGCACCACAAATCGCCGCCGTTTTTGGCTTGCGCACACAAGTCCTGGTGGTGTCCGAATGCGTTCTGGTTCGCTAGACAACATCACCGACCTACTTCGTTGGGACTGGCCAGCAATTATTCGCGGAGAACTCCCTGCGGTGGGTAGACGCTCCGCTGACCCAGTTTTGTTTCTTTGTACAAATGGCAAGAAAGATCAATGTTGCGCGGTACACACTAGAAAAATTATTGATGAGCTTCGGCCCAACCCAGAGTTAACTGGTCAGATATATGAAACATCTCATATTGGTGGTCACAGATTCGCACCTACGGGCCTTCTACTTCCATTCGGCATAGTTGTTGGCAGAATGACTTCGCAATCCGCTCAAGACCTATTGAGTGATGCTTGGGCTGGAAAAATCAAGCATGAATACATGCGCGGTCGCACAGCCCAACCAGGATTTGCCCAAGTAGCTGAAATCGAAGTTCGCAAAAATTCTGGAGTTAATCAAATTGATTCGCTAGATGTAGTTGTTCTAAGAAGTGGCAAACCGATTTCAGCATCCAGTGTTTCTAATTTGGCTGAAGTGGATGTTGTGCAAGTTCGCCACAGCGATGGCCGATCTTGGAATGTTGAGTTAACTGCCGCAAAAACTATTTCCCGGAAAAAACTCTGCACAGGCGAAGAAGTAATAGATGACACTTGGCTAGCAAAAGAAGTACAGCAAGTTGAAAATTGGTACTCCTAGTCTGAACTGCTGCCGCTGCTGTGGCCTGGGAAAACTCCATATTTTTCGTCAATATATGGCGCAGCATTATTAACCGCAAGAGCTGCCTCACCGAAACCAACTGCAATCAGCGGAACTTTCCCGACATATGTTGCAATATCTCCAACAGCGAAGACTCGTTTAACAGAAGTCTCCATGGTCGAGCTCACGACGATATGGCGCTTTTCTAATTCCAATCCCCAGTTAGCAATTGGCCCGATGTTTGCCACAAACCCAAGCGCAGCAACGACTGTGTCACACTCGAGATTCCTAACCTTTCCACCTTCTTTGAGGGTTATATCGACTGAAGTGATTTTCTCGTCACCATTTACGGCGGAAATTTCCGCTGAAGTAATCAACTCAACTCCCATGGCCTTAACTTGTTCCACGGTTGCTGCGTGTGCCCTAAAGGCATCTCGTCGATGAATGAGCGTCACTGATTTTGCAATTGGCTGTAATGAATACGCCCAGTCGAAAGCGGAATCGCCACCACCTGCAATTACCACTCGTTTGCCGGCATGTTCCGATAGAGCTGGCACGAAATGCACCAATCCTTTTCCAAGCCATTCCATGCCGGTCGGTAGTGCTCTTGGGGTAAACGCTCCAATGCCTCCAGCAATGATTACAACTTTGGCAAAAATTTCTTCTTCAGAATCTAATTTCAGTTTGATGCCGCTAGATGTTTCTTCAAGGCTCGAGACCTGCGTACCCATCTTATAAATTGGCTTAGCAGAGTTCGCTTGCGATACTAATCCGTCGATTAAATCTCGACCTTTTACGGACGGGAATCCTGCGATATCGAAAATTTCTTTTTCCGGATACATTGCAGTTATTTGTCCGCCTATTTCAGCCAGGGCGTCAATCATTACAACGCTGAATCCGCGAAAGCCGGAGTAATACGCTGCATACAAACCTGCGGGGCCAGCGCCAATAATGGCTACATCTGTTTCAATCACTGCCTCAAAGTATCGCTCTATTGAATGCTAACCAAGCATTTAGCCCCTAATTGGATTAGATTGGGGTTATGAGTCACCCGCATATTGACGATCACACCTTCCCACTTGACGCTTTTGAAGATGTAATTGATGCAAATGCAAAATTTGCACAAACTTTTAAGCACATGGATTTAACCGGCAGTGCTGCCAAGGGATTAGCAATCATTACCTGTATGGATTCACGGATTAACCCGCTTGAGATTGTGGGAATGAAGCCAGGTGACGTGAAGATTTTGCGTAATGCTGGTGCTCGAGTGACCGATGACGTTTTGAGAACATTGGTTTTAGCAACTTGGCTTCTAAATGTAAGCCGGGTTTTGGTAATTCCGCACACAGATTGCCGGATGGCTTCTGGGTCCGAGGCTGACGTGCACGCTGCGATTTTTAAGGAATCTGGTGTTGACACACGAGGCATTGAGATTCGAACAGTTGCAGATCAAACGGCAGCATTAAATTCAGATATTCAGCGAATAAAAAGTTTTCCATTCTTACCAGAAAATTTAACTGTGGGTGGCGCGATTTACGATGTCAATACTGGCAAAATTTTGCCACAAGACGCTTAAGCGTCAATTCTTTCCCGGTCCAAAGTTGCTGCACCTTGCACAATGAATTCCTTACGCGGTGCGACATCCGAACCCATCAGCAAGTCAAATACTGATTCAGCAACCGAAATGTCTGCCATAGTGACTCTTCGCAATGTTCTGCGAGCCGGATCCATCGTTGTTTCACGCAATTGAACAGCATCCATTTCGCCAAGACCCTTATAGCGCTGAATTGGCTCTTTCCACCGTTTTCCGTCTTTAGTTAGTTTTTCAAAAGTCTGCCTCATCTGGGCATCTGAATAGGTGTAAATGACATCGTTAGCTTTGCCCTGATTAATCACTTCAATTCGGTGCAACGGAGGAACCGCTGCGTAAACCCGACCTGCTTCAAGCAGTGGCCGCATATATCTATGAATTAGCGTTAACAGTAAGCATCGAATATGCGCGCCATCGACATCCGCATCCGACATCAAAATGACTTTGTTATATCTAGCTTGTTCGAGGTCAAATGTGCGACCGGAACCAGCGCCAATAACTTGAATTATTGAGGCGCATTCTTGATTCTTTAACATGTCAGCCAAGGAGGCTTTTTGAACGTTCAAAATTTTGCCGCGAATTGGTAACAATGCTTGAAATTCCGAATTGCGGGCATCTTTGGCTGTTCCGAGTGCACTTTCACCTTCCACGATAAAAAGCTCAGTGCGGTCGACGTCGTCGCCGCGACAGTCTCGGAGTTTTGACGGCAAGGTTGAAGATTCGAGTGCAGTCTTTCGCCTTTGCACATCTCGATGATGGCGAGCTGCAAACCGGGCACGCATTGCATTTGCAACTTTTTCTTGAATAATTTTGGCTGTTTGCTTATCCCCTCTCGGCGGATTGGCCAACCATTTTGCAAGTTCTTTGGAAACTATTGAAGAAACAATTCGAGTCGCGGCTGGCGTTCCTAGAATCTCTTTGGTCTGTCCTTCAAATTGTGGTTCTGCCAACCTAACGGTCAAAATTGCATTGAAGCCTTCAAGGATGTCATCTTTCAGGACATTTTCTTCAGATGCTTTAAGAATCTTGTTCGTTCGCAATACTTCGTTGAAAAGTTTGGTAATGGATCTTTCAAAACCTGTTAAGTGCGTGCCACCTTTTGGTGTGGAAATGATGTTTACAAATGATCGAATATCTGTTTCGTATCCGTTGTTCCATTGCATTGCGATGTCCACGAACATATCGCGCTCAACTTCTTGCGGACCAAGGTGCCCTTTGCCGTCAAGAACCTGAATAGTTTCAGTGAAATGTGATGTGCCAGTCAAACGGATTACGGGGCTTACCGGCTCCCCGACTGCGATATGGCTGCAAAACTCGGAGATTCCACCGGCGAAGGAAAATGTTTCTATTTCCGGCTTTCCATTGCGTTGATCGTTAATCGTTATCGACAAACCTGGGACCAAGAAAGCAGTTTGGCGAGCTCGATTAGTCAAAGCCTCCATGTCGAAAGTTGCAGATTTATCAAATATTTGCCGATCACTCCAATAGCGAATTCGAGTTCCGGTTACACCTTTTTTAGCTTTGCCAGCTTTTTGAAGTCCAGAACGTTTTGTGAAAGTTCCGTTAGGGGTGGCATCGCTGAAGTCTCCTGCAGCCCCACGCTGGAAAGACATGATGTAAATCTGTCCTTCTCTGTCAACTTCTACATCGAGACGACTTGAAAGCGCATTAACAACGCTGGCTCCAACGCCGTGCAAGCCACCAGATGCTTGATAAGAGCCACCACCAAACTTTCCACCAGCATGCAACTTTGTCAGCACCAATTCCACACCGCTTAATTTGGATTTAGATTCAATGTCGACTGGGATTCCTCGACCATTGTCTCTAACTTCCACAGAATCATCAGGATGAAGGATGATGTCTATTTGCGATGCGAATCCCGCCAAAGCCTCATCTACTGAGTTATCTACGATCTCCCACAGGCAGTGCATCAAGCCACGGCTATCGGTTGAACCGATATACATACCTGGCCGCTTACGCACAGCATCAAGGCCCTCAAGGACGCTTAGGTGTTTAGCTGAGTATTCGTTGGTGCTTTGCTTGGTCGCGCGCGCCACTAAATCTCCTTATTTCAGGTCGTCAGGTTACCCTGCGCACCTATGAACCCGCGGGAATTCCCACGCACAGACACGCTGAATTTCAACGGGCAATGGCGCAGGTACTCGGCTAGGGTCTGCGTCTTAATTAGGAACAAGCGAAAACAGAGGAGATATACATGACTGAAACTGCAACCCAAACTTTAACCGCAGCTGACCGATGTGACCGCTGTGGCGCTCAAGCATACGTACGTGTAGTTCTTCCAGGCGGTGGTGATTTGATGTTCTGCGCCCACCATTACAGCGCAAATGCTGAAATTCTTTCTAACAAAGCCGCCGAAGTGGTAGACGAGACCCGCTTCATCTAGTTTTAACAACTTCACCTTTGCAAAAAAGGGCCACTCAAAATGAGTCGCCCTTTTTTGTGTTTTGGATTAATTACGGACGGAAATCACTCATCTGATTTGCTCGAGCTGGGTGACGAAGTTTTGACATTGTTTTACTTTCGATTTGACGAATGCGTTCGCGCGTAACGCCATAAATTTTTCCGATTTCGTCCAAGGTTTTAGGTTGCCCATCATCTAGGCCGTATCTTGCTCGCACGACACCTGCTTCTCGATCGGCAAGTGTGTCGAGAATTTCATTGATTTTTTCTT
>JBIISC010000077.1:0-2706 GCA_044341215.1 Candidatus Nanopelagicales bacterium
GTAATCAAGACTGTCTTTGCTTTCACGTCCCGCAGCTGTGGCAAGTTGGACGACTATTGGTTTTTTGCCGTTTGCCACTCCATCACTTATTAATAGCGACTCTAAATCAAGCATTGAAGGTAGGTATTCGCCTGAACCTACTAAAGCGATGGATCCGATGGGCATGGGCAAAAGGCTACGGGGACTTATTCAGCGCGCCCGTGAGGGCTCGAACCTCTAACCCTTTGATTCACAGTCAATTTAATGCGAATCTGGAGATTTTGCGATAAAGGCTTTAGTATTGTGGAGAATTTCCAAGAATAAGGTGCAAAGTGCAGAGAATATCCCGAATTCTGATTGACCAGTCCCACTCACAGGCCTGGACAACAGATCTAAGTCTTGCCCAGCAAATGAACCCGGCCAATCCAGCTGATGCTAGCTACGCCAAGTTTCAGGAACTGGCCCAAGATGCATGGCATGAGGTTTTGCCACACAAAATTGGCAAGATCACGCATTTGGTCTTGGAAGACGTAGACGTTTTGGTTTTGCCTCACTGTGCAAACTCAGATTGGGAGAAAACCGTTGGTTATGGATCCCCAGTTTATGAGAATGATGAAATTCAAACTATCCAAGAATTTGTTGCAGCCGGTGGTGGGCTTCTAGTCCTAGGTGAAAATGAGCAAGCCAAATACGGTAACAACTTCAATGAGCTAATCGGGAAATACGGAATCAAACTCACGAATGAGACTGCGCAAGACTCGACGAGAAACTTTCAAAATGTAGCGTCATGGCCAATGCCAGAATTTCCCACTCTTCTTCTTTCTGATTTTAGATTCATGGTTCACGATGTTGTGCTTTATCGTTCTGGAACACTCGAACTTGCAAATGATTTTGCGGGTGAAGTTTTCTTAAGAACAAGTGAGTCTGCCCTTCCTGCCCAATCTCCAGTTGCAGCAGCTGTGCAAAACGGCGAAGGCAAAGTCGTAGTGATTGCCGACTCCGACATATTCGGAGACGACTCCATAGACGATTTGGACAACGCAAAACTTTTGTTAAACATTTTGGGGTTCTTAGCTCTTGGTTCAAAATCAGGAAAACGAGATGTTGCTGCTGCACGAGCCGAACTAGCCAACAATCCGGCTTGGATATCTATGCAGGAGGTAATCGAGAATCTGCGACCAATGCAGAACAAAGAAGGTGCAATTGAAGACGAGTCGCTTCATTCCTCCGCTTCAAAACTTATTGAAAAACTAATCATTGGTATTCGCGAGCTTTCTCCAAACTTCTCGCACCAAAACGAATATCTCGCACAAGCAATGAGAGACTTAGAAAAATGGCGCGAAAACGGCTTTAAGACGCCTGATTTTTATGAATCACTTGAATTATTCAGGCCGGATCTCTCGCGAAAGAACGATGTTCAGAATTTAGCCATCTTTTCTATGTACACCCAGAACGGAAATCCGAATCGGAACCTAGAAGTTTTAGTTACCAATACTTTCTGGCCAGATTGGCTTGCAGATAAAGAGAAAAAATATTCGAATCCAGCTTTTATTCCGATTGAATTCGTTGGCTTCACTTCCGGCTATGACACTAACTCGGCTGTGTTTTTCCCAGAAACAGTTGCTGTGAGAGAAGTAGCAACCTACTACTGGGGTGGAATTTTCTGCGATCGCGAAGCTGCAAGATTCCGCAAAGTCGTAACGGGTGCTAAAGAGCTTTTGTGCATACCGCTTCCCGCAAGCGCTGATGAGTTGATTTCAGACCAACTATTAGCTCAGGAAACTTTTGTGTTGTGGGACCTAATTCATGACCGTACCCACTCACGCGGTGATTTGCCTTTTGATCCATTCATGATTAAACAGCGAATGCCGTTTTGGATGTATGCGTTGGAAGAACTTAGATGTGACCTCACGACATTTCGCGAGACAATTGTCTTGGACGCAGAGGGGGACTATCTCGCAAAATACATTCGTTACGCGATTTTGTTTGATCGTTTGTTCCGCTTTCCAATCACTGGGGATCGAACCCGAAACTATGACGGACTTGGCGGCCAAATCATGTTCGCGCATCTTCACCAATCTGGTGCGCTGCACTGGCGAGACAATCGTCTGACTTTCGAGTGGGATAAGGTGATTGATTCAGTCCTTGAACTCAGCGACAAGGTTGATGCCCTCTATCACGACGGAATCAATCGCTCGCGGTTGGCGCAGTGGATTGCCTCATATGAATTCGTTAAAGGGCTGGTTCCACCACATCCAGCATCTAATTGGGCCAAAGGCACTGACCAATTACCGACTGGCGGCGAGCTCAAAGAAATCGTGAATTTAGTGCTTGATGATGAGTTTCCGCTCAATGTCTTTTATGAAACTCTTAACCGCAACCTTTCAGATTTGGTTCTGTCTACCAAAGGCATTACGGGCTAGGGCATACTTTCAGCATGGAATCACTCGATCGAACAATCGTCCTCGCTTTGGCCAAGGATTCTTCATTGCCGCTTTCTGATTTTGCCGCTCAGTTAGATGTTCCGAGTTCCACTCTTCATCAACGAGTCAAAAAACTTGAAGCGCGTGGAGTTATCACAGGTTACCGAGCAGAAGTAGATAAGCGCCAAGTTGGACTGAAAATAAATGCTTTAGTTTCACTGACGCCAATAGATCCTGCAGCTCCAGACGACATTGTTGAAAAAATATCAGCTATACCGGAGATTGAATCATGCTGGTCAGTTGC
>JBIISC010000078.1:0-2661 GCA_044341215.1 Candidatus Nanopelagicales bacterium
TCTTTACATTATTTGCAGTTCTACCCCAAGAATTAGCAGCAACTGGTTTACCTAAAATCTCACCATCTTGCAGACTTAAGAAAACTGGTGTGTCCATCATGACCATTCCAAGATTTTCCGCACGGTTAGCCAAGGTCGCAGGCGCGGCCATAACAGTGATCTGTTGCTCAAGCGCTTGCACTTGTGCAGAGGATGTACGGACTTCAATCATCAATTGTTGCTCGGTAAATGCGCCTTGAGAAACAACTGTTTGAATTACGAGTTGCACAATCACCATGGCCGTTAAGAAGACTGCCGCAAAAGCCTTTACTCCAACTGAACCAAATCGGTTAGTTGCGGACTTAATTAACTCCATTGACGGACCAATGCCGGCAATTGGCTTGATTTCTCCTAAGCTCTTTACGTTTGGTAAGAAGTCATCTAAAACGCTCACGCAGCCACCGCCTTAGCGATAGCGCGTAACCGAACTGAACGAGCTCTTGGATTAGAAGCAACTTCTTTGTCCGTTGGTTTTTCATTTCCACGAACTAGCAATTCAAAATCAGGTTTAACTGGTGTAATTGGTAAATCAATTGGTGTAGTTGAAGTACTGACTTTTGCAAATGCAGTTTTAACAATCTTGTCTTCCAAAGAGTGGTAAGACATAACTACCACTCGCCCACCAGGCTTTAAAGCATTTAGAGACTGTGGAACTGCACGTTCTAAAACACTCAATTCAGAATTAACTTCAATTCGCAAAGCTTGAAAAGTTCTTTTCGCTGGGTTACCACCTGTGCGACGAGCTGCGGCTGGAATTGCACCCTTAATTAATTCCACAAGTTGCACGGTGGTTTCAATCGGGGCAGTTTCGCGGGCCTTAACAATTGCGCTTGCGACTCGGCTTGCAAACTTCTCTTCTCCGAAATTAGAAATGATGCGGGCTAGTTCGCCATGGGAATACGAATTCAGAATTTCAGATGCGGTCAAAACATCAGAGTTATCCATTCGCATATCTAGGTGCGCATCTTGATTGTAAGAAAAACCACGTTCAGCAACATCGAGTTGCATTGAAGAAACTCCGAGATCAAACAAAACGCCATCCACTGCTGGAATGCCCAGATTTGCTAATACCTCAGATATCTCGTCATAAACCGCATGCACTAGCGTGATTCGTTCTGCATAATTCACAAGGCGTTCGCGCGAGATTGCTAAAGCGGATTCGTCGCGGTCAATCCCAATTAAACGAAGTTGTGGGAATTGTTCAAGCATCGCAATGCTGTGACCTGCTAAACCAAGAGTTGCATCAATCACTACTGCGTCTGGGCGCGAAATTGCTGGAGCTAACAATGCAATGCAGCGCTCAAGCATGACTGGCACATGCTTTGGCT
The DNA here is from genome assembly GCA_044341215.1 of Candidatus Nanopelagicales bacterium. Lineage (GTDB taxonomy): Bacteria > Actinomycetota > Actinomycetes > S36-B12 > UBA5976 > JAFMIT01. The sequence goes on from JBIISC010000078.1 coordinate 1,368, forward strand.
CTGTAACACTGCTGGTTACTTGCTCCACTCTTTCGACCCTTCTTTTTGTTTTGTTTAGTTGTGTGAAGTTGTGTGTATGAATTTCGGTCCGCCACCGAGTCCGGTATCGGGGAAGTGATGCCGGGTTCGGTAACGGGCCGTAACTCACACAAATTGTTTAGAAGTTTGGAATGACCTCCCCATCTAGGTCAACGAAACCTGCTTCTGAATTAGCAAGGTATGTATCCCATGCTTTTGCATCCCAAATTTCGATGCGGGTATCTGTGCCAATGACGACGCAGTCGCGATCAAGGCCAGCGAAATCACGAAGTGCGGGAGGCAAAGTGATTCGACCTTGTTTATCTGGCTGCTCGTCACAGACACTGGAGAAAAAAGTTCTGATGTAGGCGCGGACATTGCTATTGGTTTGGGCAGCAGTTCTTAAGCGTTTTGAATATTCATCAAATTCAGCTCTTGGCCAAACAACTAAACAGCGTTCCTGTCCTTTGGTAATTACTAATCCACTTGAAAGAAGCTCACGGAATTTCGCAGGAAGGATCAATCGGGATTTTTCATCAAGGCGTGGAGTATGCGTGCCGAAAAACATCTCGGTCCTCCACTTCCCTCATTTGAAAGCTTCCCCGCCCTCAATTCGGGAGAACCATACTCCACTTCCCTCCCTTTTCAACCATTTGTTACCACTTTTTTACATTTGGTGGGTAAATCCCCCAATCTCAACTAGATCACATTTGGTTTTGAGCATAAAAAAACCCGCCCAAAGGCGGGATTAAGTTTGATTATGAGCTAGAAATTAATGCTCTTGGCCCCGAATCGGCTAGGAATCGGGCTAGGAGAATCGGCTAGGAATCGCCATCTTGACGGCGCTTAAAACGCTCTTCAGCACGCTTGGAAAGTGAAGTTTTAGCCTTCTTTTGGGCAGGTGTTGCTGAGCTGCTCGAGCGCCGAGTGGCTGCCATGATGATTTCATAGAGGCCAAAAAGAGCACCTAGAAAGCCGACAACACCTAAAAATGGCTGATTTATCGAGACTGCCACCCCAATTGAGACCACTCCAGCGAGGGTGAGGATTGCGGCCAATCCGCTCTTGGCAGATTTAGGGCCTGTTTGCTCACGCAAGTTTGAGGCAAAGCGTGGATCTTCAGCATATAGCTGACGTTCCATTTCATCCAGCATCCGTTGTTCACGGTCTGACAGCGACATTTGATCCTCCTACCGACAAAGAATAAGTCAAGAGCGGCTTAATTGTCATCTGTGGGTACAAGTCGCGCTGGCCGCACTGCTCCCTGGCCAAAGCG
>JBIISC010000012.1:0-34150 GCA_044341215.1 Candidatus Nanopelagicales bacterium
GTTTATCTGGATTTGCGCGTCAAAGTTGCACCAGATTGGCAACGAGATCCAAAGCAACTTAACCGCCTAGGGTTTTAGTCCTTAGCTCAATTGCTTGTGTTATCTGCCGCAAGTTCGGAAATAAGTTCATGGCGTTTGCCATATGTGCTCGCTACCGCAATTACTCCCGCGACAATCGGAACACCGATGAATGCACCAATCGGTCCAAAAATCGCCACTCCGATAAAGGCCGATCCGAGCCCAAGTGCGGGATGTAAATCCATCGTCCGTCGGCTAATTCGAGGACTCAGAACATAGTTCTCGATTTGTTGGTAGATGGTTGCAAATATGACAATCCAAACCACTTTGAGCGGGTCGTCACCTAAAGTAAAGAGTGCTGGGAAGATGATTCCGATATAAGTTCCAACTGAAGGCACAAATTGAGCAGCTAAGCCAGCAAAAATACCCATTGGCAGCCAGTATGGAATTCCGACGAGTGCAAAAAACAACGAGTGTGCAACTGCGCTAATTGTTGCGAGTACGACACGGGAGATTACAAAGCCACCCGTTTTCTTAACCGCAATCTGCCAGACAGTTACAAATATCTTTTGTTTTTCGGCCGGCAACCATGAAGCGATTGATCGGCGTACGCGATGGGCATCGGCTGAGAAATAGAAAGCGAATACCAAAATTGTCAGTAGGTCAAAGATGAATGTGAATAAACTAGAGATTACTGAGAGTAAGCCACCTGCAAGATTTGTTGCGAGGGAAGTGGTATCTGCAGAGTTAACATTGAGTTGTTCTAGTAGTTTCACTGAATCTAAATTTAGATCGAATGTGCTATTAATCCAGGTAATCGCTGACGTAATTACTTGAGGTGCCGATGCAACAGCAGCAGATAGCTGAGAAAACATCAAACCACCTAAAGTGGCAAAGAAAACTAGGATGAAAACAATCAAACTAATTAAAACTATGCCAGCACCGATGCCGCGTTTTTGGCCCTTACCTTCAAACCATGAAACAACTGGTTCTATTGCGATTGAAACCAACCAAGCGATCAACAACATCATTAAGAAATTGCTGGTTATGCCAATAAACTGCAAAACAATTTGATAGGCAGCAAAAATCGCTATAAAGGTGATTGCCAGCCGGCGCCAATTCTGAGTTTCTAGTTCCATACCTTTAAATCTACGCGATTGTCTGACACATGGCACCAGAAGAGGGCTATTTGATAGCCAGCCAACCACAATTAGCCCATGCCCACCTATCGTGACCAAGCCATTGTGCTTCATACGAATAAGTTGGGTGAGGCTGATCGAATCATCACCATGTTGACTCGTAATCATGGGAAAGTGCGAGCCGTTGCGAAGGGAATTCGCAAATCCACTAGTCGCTTTGGTGCCCGCTTAGAGCCTTTAAACCTTGTAGATGTGCAACTACACCAAGGTCGCAATCTCGATACCGTCACAGGAGTTGAAACTGTTGCCGCATTCAGCGCCCAAGCTTCGCAAGACTATTCACTATGGACTGCCGGCCTTGCGATGGCTGAAACCACTGACCGCATTATTTCGGCTGACCACGAACCTGCAAATGCCCACTTCTTACTCTTTTACGGTGGGCTGAAGGCGCTAGTTGAAGAAGCGCATTCGCCAGGATTAATTCTGGATTCTTTTCTCATTCGCTCAATGTCGATCGCTGGATGGGCTGCGTCTTTTGATCGCTGCGCAAAATGTGATGCAACCGGACCACATAGATGGTTCTCGGTAACTAGTGGTGGTGCTCTTTGTAGTGAGTGCAAAATTCCAGGAAGTGTCACACCTGCCCCAGAAACCATTTCGCTTTTAGGTGCATTGTTGGCAGGGGACTGGGCGTCAGCTGATACATCTCTAGATAAGTATCGTAAAGAAGCAAGTGGAATTGTGGCCGCTCATTTACAGTGGCATCTTGAACGCGAAGTTCGTTCGCTAAAACATGTTGAACGCCGAAAGGATGAATCCGTTGGCTAGATCAAAACCGCCGAAAATTTCTAAGAATCTTTTGCCAAAACATGTTGCAGTCGTTATGGATGGAAATGGACGATGGGCGCAAGCTCGAAAACTTCCGCGCACATCTGGTCATGAAGCTGGAGAAGCAGCCCTAATGGACGTGGTGCATGGTGCTTTAGAACTTGGAATTCCATGGCTAAGTGCGTACGCCTTCTCAACAGAGAACTGGAAACGTTCTCCAGATGAAGTTAAGTTCTTGATGGGTTTCAACCGAGATGTCATTCGAAGACGACGAGATGAACTAAATGAACTCGGGGTTAGGGTTCACTGGATCGGGCGTCGCAAGCGACTTTGGAAAACGGTAGTGGACGAACTTGATGAAGCAGTCGAACTAACTAAACGAAATACTAAGTTGAATTTAGTCATGTGTGTCAATTATGGTGGTCAGGCCGAACTTGTGGACGCTACGCGAGAGATTGCACAGCAGATAATGGCCAAAAAAATAACTCCTGAAAAAATCACCGAAAAAACCATTTTGGCAAATCTATATGAACCTAAAATTCCACCAGTTGATTTGTTTATTCGCACCTCAGGTGAACAGCGCACAAGTAATTTCTTACTTTGGCAAGCGGCCTACGCTGAACTTTATTTCGACGACACGATGTGGCCAGATTACAATCGCCAAAACCTTTGGGACGCAGTAGCTGACTACTCAAACCGCAATCGTAGATTTGGTAAAGCTTAAAACTATTTACTGCACTTCTTACACACGCCAACAATTTCCACTGTGTGATCAATATCTGAAAATCCATGCGCTTTCGAAACATCTTTTGCCCAGGCTTCAACATAATCGGCTTGAATCTCAATAGTGGTGCCGCATTCTCGACAGACCAGGTGATGATGATGGACGGAACTGCATAGGCGGTAAAGAGCTTCACCATCTTCGCGCAGAACTACATCAACTTCACCCGACTTGACCATGGAAGTCATAGTCCGATAGACCGTTGAGAGTCCCACCGTGCTGCCGGAGTTGCGCAGGATTGCATGTAAAGCCTGAGCGCTTAGAAATCCTGCGTTTTCTTTCAGAATTTCAATAACTGAATTTCGCTGCTTGGTGCTGCGCACAAAATTTGAATTCATTTTTTGTTATTCCAGCTCATTGCCATGAACATCAACAACTTCTTCGTGATGGTGCTCTTCTCCGTGTAAGGCGCTGTGTGCGATTGAAGAAATCGGGAACATGAGAAGCGCTCCAACTAATGTGGCAATCATGGTTGGAGTTGCTGGATGATCTGCGTGCGCTTCAGGCAAGATGTGTGAAGTCGCGAGATAAATCAGGAACCCAGCAAATAGTGCTAGATAAATTGCAATGAAAGAATCTGAAAGCTCTAATCGTGTTCCGAGAAAAGCTCCGGACAATCTTGCGAAAGCATCCGCACCAAGTAGAGCGAAAATCCGTTTGCGATTAGTGTTCTTTGAAATTACTAAAGAAACTGTATTTAGTCCGTCACTGAATGCGTGAGCAAAAATTGCTACGGTGACGACAAGCCCAAATGAAGTACCGATTTGGAAAGCAAGTGCAAGTGCAACACCATCCAAGAAAACGTGAACCGCTAAAGCGATTGCACCAAAGGTGCCTGCGGTGTGGCTGTGTTTTGCGTGATGCTCGTAGTCAGAGTCCTGAGGTTCATGCGCACCAAAGATTCGCTCAGCGAAGTGAAGAGCTAAAAAGCCAACCACAAGTGCGATTGACACCACTGGAATGTGAGCAATCTCATCGGTTCCGAGTTCAAATACTTCTGGAAGTAGGTCGAAGGCGATCATGCCAAGTAAAAGTCCGGCTGAAAGTCCGAGCACCATGTGACGGCGTTCGACTGACTTCAATGCCAAAGTGCCACCAAGGAGGGTGGCCAGAGTTGTAGAAAGCGCTAATAAATAAATCATGGGAGGACCTTAATGCCAATGACAACCATTGTCAATAAGGGCAGTCGGTTAGTTGCCGCCGACCAACCGGCTCAGCGCGTAACCAAAGACCACCACGAGCATCATGCTTCTAACCACACGCGCTGTAGGGGTCAGTAAGGCCCATGACAGGGCGATCAACCAGCCCAGAATTAGCCCGAGCAGAATCAAAAGTAGTCCGCCAACTTGGGAGTTGGTGGCAAATAGGCCACCTAGCAAGATGGCTGCAGTAACTAGCGGGAAAATGAATCTTGGAAGCGAGTGAATGAAGAGCAAAACCGGTGCAGACATTGCATGCAACTTGTTGGGTTTTGGAGCGTTTGATTTAGCCATAGGCCCATCGTGTCACAATCGGACAATGCTTGTGATTACCCGCCACCGCGTTGCCCAAAGTGAGTTGCCCGAGTGGTTAATCTCCGCAAAAGCTGCGCTCACTCCACTTGCCACCCAACCTGGATGCATTAGTTCCGAAATTGCCCTAGCCACAGATGAAGCCGATCTTGTAACCGTAGTGACTAGATGGCAGGGAGTTGGGGCATATCGCCGGGCCCTTAGCAATTTCGATGTAAAGATTCACAGCATCCCATTCCTTTCCACAGCGATTGATCAATCCACGGCGTTTGAGTTGATTCATCAAAATGTTCAAGGCGAGGTATTGGATTTCAGCCCAGCTCGCGCTTTTGACGCAGATGAAATCGGTCTCGGAAGCGCTGCGGGTGAAAACGTAAAAGACCGATTAGGTAATTAAGCACGCTAAACTCGCACAGTAGTTGCCCACTTGGGTATACCGCCGACAGCCAGCCGGAGTGGAGGAATTCAAATGGCGACAGACCGCGTAGATGCAATAGTTAATCTCTCGAAGCGACGTGGCTTCGTATATCCATCATCAGAAATTTATGGAGGCACACGAAGTGCCTGGGATTACGGCCCGCTTGGTGTCGAACTAAAAGAAAACATTCGTCGTCAATGGTGGCAGCGAGTTGTTCGCTCCCGTGAGGACGTCGTCGGCCTAGATTCTTCAGTCATTCTCGCGCCCCAGGTTTGGACCGCATCGGGTCACGTAAATGCTTTTGTCGATCCACTTACTGAATGCAAAAAATGCAATAAGCGTTGGCGCTCAGATCAACTTGTAGATGCATATGTTGAAAAGCATGGCAAAGAGCCAGCAAATGGTCTAGCAGACATAGTTTGTACACATTGTGGAACTCGTGGTGAATTTACTGAACCGCGTGACTTCAACGGCATGCTTCGCACATCTGTTGGTCCGGTTGAAGATGCAGCAGCACTTCATTACCTACGCCCAGAAACTGCACAAGGAATTTTTGTAAATTACCTAAACGTTGCAAACTCAAGTCGCAAGAAGCCACCTTTTGGTATCGGTCAGACTGGTAAATCATTTAGAAATGAAATCACACCTGGAAACTTTATTTTTCGCACGCGTGAATTCGAACAAATGGAAATGGAATTCTTTGTTAAGCCTGGAACTGATGAAGAGTGGCATGATTACTGGCTGAAAGAGCGCTGGGATTGGTATGTTGATTTGGGAATGAACCCAGAAAACATGCGATTCTTTGAACATCCAAAAGAAAAGCTTTCGCACTACTCAAAAAGAACAGTGGACATTGAATACAAATTTGAGTTTGCTGGCAGCACTTGGGCTGAACTTGAAGGTATTGCAAACCGCACTGATTTCGATTTGAAGACTCACTCAGAACACAGCGGCACTGATTTAAGTTTCTTTGATCAAGATACCAATGAACGCTGGACTCCTTTTGTAATTGAACCAGCAGCTGGCCTAACTCGTTGCGTTTTGGCCTTCTTACTAGATGCATATGCGGAAGACGAAGCCCCAAACACAAAAGGTGGAGTTGATGTGCGCCAGTTGTTACGTTTGGATGCCCGTCTAGCACCGGTCAAAGTTGCAGTTCTGCCACTTTCTCGCAATGCTGACTTGTCGCCAAAGGCAAAAGATTTAGCAGACGAACTGCGCAAGCGTTGGAATGTTGAATTCGATGATGCCCAAGCTATTGGTCGCCGCTATCGCCGCCAAGATGAGATTGGTACTCCATACTGCGTGACAGTTGACTTCGAAACATTAGAAGATAACGCAGTCACAATTCGCGAACGAGACACAATGAATCAAGAGCGAGTCTCAATCGACAAAGTTGTTGAATACTTAACTCCTCACCTTCCAGCGATGTAATTGTGCAGGTCGTAAGTTTTGATAAACCTGCAGTAGTTCTGGCCCCAATGGCCGGAATTACTAATCAGGCTTACCGAAATTTGTGTCGAGAGACTTCTCACAAAATATTTCCAGGTGGTGGGGCAGCGCTTTATGTTTCGGAAATGATTACTTCACGAGCACTAATTGAACGTGATGACGAAACCATGCGAATGATTTCATTTTCAAATAACGAAACTCCACGAAGCATTCAGTTGTATGGTGTGGATCCTGAAATTGTTGGCAAAGCAGTGAAGCTAATCGTTGAAGAAGACCGCGCAGACCATATTGACCTGAATATGGGATGCCCAGTTGCAAAAGTAACGCGAAAAGGTGGCGGCTCTGCGTTGCCGTGGAAACGGGACTTGTTTCGCGCAATTGTGCGAAGTGCAATAGAGAACGCAAACGGCAAAGTTCCGGTCACTGTAAAAATGCGCAAAGGAATTGATGACGATCATTTAACTTATTTAGATGCAGGTATTGCGGCCGCTGAAGAAGGTGTGGCCTGGGTTGCGCTTCATGCGCGCACTGCCCTAGATCTCTATAGCGGTAACGCTGATTGGTCTGCAATCGCAAACTTAAAATCCGCCTTGCAAAGTTATGGCACTCCTGTGCTCGGCAACGGCGATATTTGGAGTGGCGCAGATGCATTGCGAATGATCGAAGAAACAAATTGTGATGGCGTTGTAATCGGACGCGGTTGCTTGGGTCGACCTTGGTTGTTTGGTCAGATTAGTGCGGCTTTTGAGGGTGTAGAAATCCCAGCTAATCCTGATTCGAATGCAGTATTTGAAATAATGATGCGTCACGCGCAACTTCTTGCTGACTATGTGGGTGATGAAGCACACGGCTGTCGGGAATTTCGCAAACACGTGGCTTGGTACACAAAAGGATTTCGAGTTGGCGGCGAGACGCGCAATGCTCTGGCAATGATTTCGTCCTTGAAAGAGTTGAGCGATATCTTGGGAACTATTGAAGTTCAGCAATATCCCGATTTCGTGGCACACGGGCCAAGAGGCAGAACTAGCGGTGCCAAATCGGTTGCGTTGCCGCATGGATGGCTTGATAACCGAGAAATTGACTTTGCGACAGACTTATCTGCAGCTGAGATTGGTGTAAGTGGCGGTTAGTACCCTTACTGCTAATTCGAAGAAGGAAATGAAAGGGGAGTTGAATGTTTTCACCATTTAAGTGGATTCGACGAATCATCTCTGGGTTTATTTCATTCGTACTTATCGTTTTGCTTGGAACTGCAGGATTTATCTACTTACAATCTTCCAAAGATGAACGCACACCTTCTGATGCAGTAATAGTTTTAGGTGCGGCACAGTTCGATGGCACTCCGACTGAAGTTTTTGCAAACCGTCTAGACCATGCATACGAGTTAATTCAAGCAGGTGTTGCGCCAAGAGTTATCACAGTTGGCGGGAAGCAACCGGGAGATAGATTTACTGAAGCTCAATCTGGCAAAAGTTACCTGGTTATAAAAGGGTTGAAGCGCAGCAAGATTTTTGCAGTTCCAATAGGAAGCGACACTTATGAGTCGATTGCTGCGATTGCTTTGCTTATGAAAATGAAAAATTGGCAGGCAGTGACTTTAGTTTCAGATCCAGCACATGTTGCGCGTAGCAAAATAATTATGCAAGCATTTGGTTTCGATGCATATTCTTCACCAACCCAGTCAGGTCCTGGCACTGACCTAACAATCGATTATTTAATTCGAGAAACTGGCGGCACTTTACAATTCTTATTCTTAAACACGATCGGTTTGGCTGATGACCTACTTGGATGATCTGTTATCACCAGGCTACGAGGCAGCTGATGAAGTTCGTTGGGTTTCAGAACCACCAAAACGAAGTGGACGCACAGCTTTCGCAAGAGATAGAGCTCGCATCCTTCATAGCTCAGCACTTCGCCGACTTGCTGCAAAAACTCAAATTCACACCGCTGGTCAATCAGACTTTCCTCGCACTCGGCTAACTCACACTCTCGAAGTTGCCCAAATTGGTAGAGAACTTGGGGCATCACTTGGCGCAGATCCGGATTTGGTGGAAATGGGTTGTCTCGCTCATGATTTAGGTCATCCGCCTTTTGGCCACAATGGCGAAATGGCACTGAATGTGTTGGCAGAAAATTTCGGCGGATTCGAAGGTAATGCGCAAACTCTTCGAGTCTTAACCCGACTTGAGGCGAAGTCTTTTACTGAAGATGGGCGTTCAATTGGATTGAACCTAACTCGAGCAAGCCTTGACGCTGCCATTAAATATCCATGGGGCAGAGAAACAAATCAAAATAAGTTTGGTTTTTATGCCGACGATGAAGATATTTTCAATTGGGCACGAATTGGTGAAATCGAAAATCGCAAAAGTTTCGAAGCCCAAATTATGGACTGGGCTGACGATGTTGCATATAGCGTCCATGATGTTGAAGATGCAATTGTTGCAAATCATCTTGACTTGAATTTTCTAAAATCTAAAACAGAGCGAACAGCGATTTTTGAACTTGCACGAATGCAATATGTTGATGCAAGCGATGGTGAAATAGATGCCGCAATCGAACGATTACTTGCTTTGCCTTATTGGCAATTGAATTTTGATCAAAGTCACACTTCTTTAGCAAGGTTGAAGAATCTAACCAGCCAGCTAATTGGTCGCTTTTGTTCGGCAGCCGAGTTGGCAACTAGAAAACAATTCGGAGACGGTTTGCTCACTCGTTATAGTGCAGAATTAATCATTCCGCGCGAGAATGTGATTGAAGTTGCCGTTCTTAAAACGCTTGCAAACCTATTTGTGATGCAACGTGAAGGTGCGAGTGAAATGCAGTCAACCCAGCGAGAATTATTGACTTCGCTAGGGGCGGTTTTACTTGAGAGAGATGGAATAGATCTTGAGCCTTGGCTAGCGCCAAGTTGGCAGGCAGCCTCGAGTGATGCCATGAAAGTCAGGGTAGTTGTCGACCAAATTGCGAGCCTGACTGACACTTCTGCGGTCACCTGGCACAAATCCCTTACGCACAATCGCTCATAATGGCGTTCCAATTTAGGATGGGCAAGTGAGTCGAGTACGCGAAGCAGATGTGAATGCGGTTAAAGAGCGTGCTCAAATTGAAGAAATAGTTCGAGATTACGTAAATCTTAAGTCTGCTGGTGGCGGTTCGTTAAAAGGCCTTTGTCCATTTCACGATGAGCGATCACCATCATTTCACGTAACACCGGCTCGTAACTTCTATCATTGCTTTGGTTGCCAAGAAAGTGGCGACACCATTGCCTTCCTTCGCAAAATGGAAAACTTGAGCTTCATTGAAGCAATAGAAAAACTTGCCAATAAATACAGCATGACCCTGCAATATGAAGAGACATCCCCTGAACAAGAAAAGCAATCCGGTCTTCGCACCCGGTTAGTTGAAGCACATCGCGAAGCCGCTAGCTTTTATCAACAGCAACTTGCAACACCAGAGGCTGAAACGGGTAGACAATTTTTAATTGGACGAGGGTTTGATTCAAATGCCGCTAAACAATTTGGGGTTGGATATGCACCAAAGGGCTGGGACGGACTGCTAAAACATCTGCGAACCCTTGGGTTTAAAGACGAAGAACTTCTTGCAGGTGGTCTATTGAGTCAAGGTCAACGCGGAATTTATGACAGATTCCGTGGGCGACTTGTTTGGCCGATAAAAGATTTATCCGGTGATGTTGTCGGATTCGGTGCCCGCAAACTGTATGACGATGATGATGGACCAAAATATTTGAATACACCTGAAACACCGTTATATAAAAAATCGAATGTTTTATATGGACTCGACTTAGCCCGTAAAGAAATCTCCAAACGTCAGCAAGTAGTTGTTGTGGAGGGCTACACAGACGTTATGGCCTGCCACCTTGCAGGAATTCCAACCGCGGTCGCTACTTGTGGAACTGCTTTCGGACAAGATCACATCAAAGTGCTTCGTCGGCTTTTGTTGGATGCGGAAAACGCAAATAGTGAAGTGGTGTTCACCTTTGATGGTGATGCGGCAGGTCGCAAGGCCGCGTTGCGCGCATTCGAAGATGATCAAAAGTTTGTGGCTAAGACTTTCGTAGCGGTTGAACCTAACGGGCTGGACCCATGCGATTTAAGAGTTCAAAAAGGTGATGAAGCTCTTGCTCATCTGGTTGCTACTCGGGTGCCGATGTTTGAGTTTGCGATTAAATCAACTTTGAAGGATTTAGATCTAAATACTGCTGAAGGTCGCGTAAATGGTCTGAATATTTGTGCGCCAATTGTTGCAGCAATCAAAGATCCGTCTTTGAAACCTGAATACACCAGAATGTTGGCAGGCTGGCTGGGCATGGAAATGAAAACTGTTTCTGACGCAGTGGGCCGGGCTAACAAAAAATCTAGAACTGATTTTGTGCCTTCCGAAGAAAATTCAAGCTCAGAAATAGTTGTTGAAATGCCAGATCCACGCAAAGTGGAACATCGCGTTGAACGTGAAGCTTTGAAAGCAGTTTTGCAAGAACCAGCTTTAGCTATAGAGTGGTATGCAAGTGTCGAAGAACTTGCTTATACGTTTTTGCCTTACAGATACATTCACCAAGTTGTTGTAGAAGCGGCAAGTAAGAATTCATTCGATTCAATTGAACCTGCAGTTTGGGTTGAAGAAATTTTGGGTCAAATAGAAAATCCGCAACTCAAAACTTTGGCAAGCTCATTAGTCGTTGAGCCGATCAAAACTGCAAATGTTGAAAATCTTGAAAAGTTTGTCACTGGTGTAATAGCTAGATTGCAAGAATTTGATGCATCGCGTCGCATTGCAGATATCAAAGGTCAATTGCTACGCGAAGAAGAAGGCAATGAAGCCCACCAAAACCTTTTCAGTCAGTTACTTGCCCTTGAGGCTATGCGGCGAACTTTGGCTGAACATGCCCGCGGTCATGACACCTAAAGCCTCAGGTTTGAAGCGGCCTCGGCTCTTGGTATTGTTCCGCCGCTTGTGAGTAAAACTCGCATTCCCCTGTAGCTCAATTGGCAGAGCTCCCGACTGTTAATCGGGCGGTTATTGGTTCGAGTCCAATCGGGGGAGCAAAAAACACTCTCAGTTGTGCTCCAGTTTGGATAGTCACTAGAGCATTTGGCACAATACGCGTCTGCCGAGGTGGCCCTCTATCCGCCACGGTTGACCCCCGGAAACACATAAGTCTTGCCCCACACGAATTATGAGTTTCTTCCGTCAACACAAATAAGTACAGGAGAACCACTTTCGTGGCTGTAAAAATCAAGCTCAAGCGTTTGGGCAAAATTCGCAATCCTCAATACCGCATCGTCATTGCTGATTCACGCACTGCACGTAACGGTCGTTCTATTGAAGAGATTGGTTTGTACCATCCGAAAGAAGAACCATCACGTATCGAAATTAATTCAGAGCGTGCTCAACACTGGCTAAAAGTTGGAGCACTTCCAACCGAAGCAGTCGAAGTTCTTCTAAAGATCACAGGTGACTGGCAGAAGTTCAAAGATTTGCCTGGCAAAGAAGGAACTTTGAAGGTAGCAGCACCTAAGGTTGATAAGCGCTCAATTTTCGCTGCCGCTGTTAGCGATGCTGCAGTTGCAAAAGATGAAGAAGCCAAAGCTCCAAAACCTAAGGTTGAAAAAGTCGTTAAAGCAGCAAAGGCTCCTGAAGCAGTAGTTGAAACTCCTGTCGAAGAAGTTGCAACTGAAGCTCCTGCAGAAGCGGTTGTTGAAGAAGTTGTTGTTGAAGAAGTTGCAACTGAAGCTCCTGCGCAAGCAGAAGCTGAAGAAGTGACCGAAACTCCTGCGGAGGCTTAAATGCTTGAGGATGCTTTAGAGCACCTCATCCGCGGAATCGTGGATCATCCAGACGATGTTGTAGTTCGAGTTCGTCAGAACCGCACTAATCGTGATTCACGCGGTGGAGGAAAATTTAATCGCGACATGAAACTTTTCGAAGTTACTGTTAATCCAGAAGATTTGGGTCGAGTAATTGGCCGCAACGGTCGTACTGCGACCGCACTTCGCACAGTGATGGCTGCACTCAATGCTGCCCGCAGTGTGCGAATTGACTTCCTGGATGCAAACGAGCAATAAAGTGGGCATTAGCCGCGTAGTTGTCGGTCGTCTTGGACGTCCGCATGGAATTCGTGGTGAAGTTACTGTTGAAATTAGAACTGATGAACCGGAATTGCGTTTCGCACCCGGTTCATCAGTTTTTTTATCTAATGGAAAAACAATTAAAATCGAAAGTATTCGCTGGCATCAAACTGTCCTGCTAGTTAAGTTCGAAGGAATTACTGACCGCAACGACAGTGAAACTTTGCGTGACAATCTGGTTGAGGTTGACGTAGACGACTTGGATCTGCCGGAAGACGAAGATGAGTATTACGACCGGCAACTCTTGGGGCTGAAAGTAATTGAGAATGGTGAACGAATCGGAATTTTGGAAGATGTCCTTCATCTTCCTGGACATGATTTGCTAAGCATCAAACTTATTGATGGAAAAGAAATGCTTTTGCCATTCGTTGAGAAATTCGTACCAGAAATAAATCTAGAAAATGGCACAGTTACCGTGGAACCACCGCAAGGATTAATGGAAGAAGAAACAAATGAAGATTGATATTGTTTCGATATTTCCAGAATATCTAGCGCCCTTGAATCTTTCCTTAGTTGGCAAAGCAATTTCAGATGGTGTGATTGATTTAAATGTGCACGATTTGCGAAGTGTCACATCAGATAAACACCAGACTGTTGACGACAGTCCCTATGGTGGTGGACCTGGAATGGTGATGAAGGCCGAGCCTTGGGGAGATTTACTGGATCAACTTGTTACCCAAGATTCAGTATTAGTCGTGCCAACACCAAGTGGGGAACGTTTTACTCAAACTATGAGTGCTGAACTTGCGAATGAAAGCCACCTAATTTTTGCCTGTGGCAGGTATGAAGGAATCGATTCAAGAGTTATGCAGCATTTCGCATCTCGCATAAAGGTTCGCGAAGTTTCAATTGGTGATTACGTGCTAGCTGGTGGCGAAGCTGCAGTCCTTGTCATCGTTGAAGCCTTGGCTCGATTGATTCCAGGGGTCCTTGGAAACTCAGAATCAGCAGTTGATGATTCATTCGCAGAAGGTGAAATGGCCAGTTTGCTTGAAGGACAGGTTTACACCAAGCCTCCTGTGTGGCGAGACCTTGAGGTTCCAGAGGTGCTTCGAGGGGGCAATCACGCGGCAATTGCTGCCTGGCGCAGAGCATCCGCCGAAGCTAGAACTGCCCAATTCCGCCCAGATCTACTCTCAGACTCTGAGTGATTTTCAAAAACAGGTTAGTTCTGCCAAACTTCACCTCTGCTTGACGCTTTCGCACCATACCTGCCGCAGAGGGTAAGTGCACTGAGAGAGTCAACAACCAAAAACGAATCCGATGACCGCTCTGCGGCGTTTATCGAGGAGAGCAATAATGCAAACGCTTGATCATGTAACCGAAGGTGCCATCCGCACCGACCATCCAGATTTCCGTACCGGTGATACTTTGAAAGTTCACGTACGAGTTATCGAAGGCACCCGTTCACGTATCCAGGTTTTCCAAGGAATTGTTATCGGCCGTCAGGGCGGTGGCATTGGCGAGACTTACACAGTACGCAAGGTTTCTTTTGGTGTTGGTGTAGAACGTAAGTTCCCACTTCACACTCCAATGGTTGAAAAAATTGAACTCGTTAGCCGAGGCGATGTTCGTCGTGCGAAGTTGTACTTCTTGCGTGAACTACGTGGTAAGAAAGCAAAGATCAAGGAACTGCGCGACAACGCGTAACAAGCTTATGACCCTGAAGTCGTCAAAAAACCGCACCTCGGTGCGGTTTTTTGGTTTGTGGAAATTCGCGGTAGCTGGCGTTCTTTTGGCAGTAATTCTTAGATTAGTTTTCTTTGCAAATTATGAAGTAACTTCAAGCTCCATGTCACCCACCATTTCGACTGGAGATCATATTCTTATAAATCAAGTTTCTAGGTTTTTCGCGCCCAACCGCGGTGACGTTGTCGTTGTAGATGGCATTGACTCATTTACAAACATCCACGAAGAATTTGTTAAGCGAGTAATTGCCGTTGAAGGCGATCACATTAAATGTTGCACCTCAAAAGGTAATCTGATTCTTAATGGTAAGACTTTGAATGAGCCATATTTAAATGGGAAAGTTGCGAGCGAAACTCCATTTGACGTCCGAGTACCGATGGGCAGAATCTGGGTAATGGGGGACAACCGCAAACACTCCTCTGACAGTCGCGACCTGCTTGGAAAACCAGGAGGTGGCACTATTGCCACCGACAAGATTTTGGGTCAGGTGTTAGCCATCTATTGGCCAACTGCGAGAATGGGCCAAGTTGATTAGGAGTTTTGGTGCTTGAGGGAAATCTAGGATTAGATCCGCAGAGTTCAGGCGAACCCACCAAAGAGCAGGCTCCAAAATCTTTAGCCAACGGAATCTTGACTTGGCTTAAAGAAACTTCATTTATCTTGATTACTGCAATTACGCTTTCGGTTCTATT
The DNA here is from genome assembly GCA_044341215.1 of Candidatus Nanopelagicales bacterium. GTDB lineage: Bacteria > Actinomycetota > Actinomycetes > S36-B12 > UBA5976 > JAFMIT01. The sequence continues at coordinate 14,675 of JBIISC010000012.1, forward strand.
ACGAACTTTTATATTTCAAGCATTTTTCGTGCCAAGTGAATCTATGGTTGCGACTTTGCTCAAAGACGATCGAATCATTGCATCAAAGTTAAGTTACAGATTTAGCGAGATTAATCGTGGAGATATCGTTGTCTTTGCCGACCCAGGGAATTGGTTGCCAGATCCTCGGCCAGAAACTGGAGTAAAAGCCAACGTAACAAAGCTATTTTCTTGGATTGGAATTCTTCCGGCTAACTCCGGAAGCGACCTTGTAAAACGCGTAATTGGTTTGCCAGGAGATCACGTTAAGTGCTGCACCAATAAGCATCTTGTTATTAATGGCTATGAGCTTAAAAGTGAGCCGTATACCCGAGGCGCAAGCGATCAAGTCGAATTCGACATAATCGTCCCGAAGGGTCGTTTGTTTGTGATGGGTGACAATCGTCAACAATCGAGTGATTCGCGATTCCATCTTGATTCGCGTTCAGGAACTATCCCAATCGTGAATGTGGTTGGTCAAGTTGTTGCGATTGTTTGGCCGCTAGATCGGCTTGGAACCATGATTTCGCCGCAAGAGTTAAGTAAAGTTCCGAATAGCGAAAAATAGTTATGGCCCGCAGTTCGGTTAGTCCTGATTTGGCTCTCGAACGAGAGCTATTTACCGAACACAAATTTATTGTTGGAATCGATGAAGTTGGCCGAGGGGCATATGCCGGACCTGTATCCGTAGGCGTTTGCGTAATAGATATTTCTTGCGTAGCAATCCCGATTGGGTTGAAAGATAGCAAATTGCTTTCATTGGTTAGCCGCGAAAAACTTATTCCGAATATTGCGAGTTGGGCATTAGCTACTGCAGTAGGTGATTGCGAAGCCCACGAAATAGACGAGATTGGTATGACAGCGGCTTTGCGCTTGGCTGCAAATCGTGCACTGAATTCTCTGGACATAAAACTAGACATTGCAATCTTGGATGGAAGTCATAATTGGCTCACTCCGCCGACAAACGATTTATTCTCTGAGCCTCCAGCCGAACATCAATACACAGGGCCTGTTGTCACGAAAGTAAAGGCTGACCTGTCCTGTGCAAGTGTTGCGGCTGCGAGTGTGGTTGCAAAAGTTCACCGGGATTCATTAATGCGACATTATGAAGCACAGTTCCCAGGGTATGGATTTGCCGACCACGTTGGGTATGGGACGAGCGCACACCGTGATGCCATTGCTCAAAAAGGGTTAACTCCAATCCACAGACAATCTTGGAATATAACTAGCGCCTAGTTTTCTACATTTAACTGAAATCATAGTTTCTCCACAACCTAACTCCCTTAAGTAGATATTCAAAAATTGAATACAGAATCTTGTAATGGCCAAATCACCACAAAACGATTTCAATCCAATTATGCGAAACATATAGTCAATGGTTGAGTTGGAAGAAGGGCAATGCAGGTTTCTGCTAGCAAATGTTTGTGAGCCCGGAGATAGCAGATTAAACAAGTTAGCTGAACAGCATTCTTGGAATGACCTGGTGCGAAACAATTCTTTGTTACCTGCGATCTATCAAGCGAAAATTGCTGCGTTAGATAAGTCGAATTTGGTTAAAGAATTTTTTGATTCCAATTTCATCTGGCCAGGTCATGAATTTTGGCCGCGAAATTTGAATGATTTAGGTCTGCGCACTCCAATTGGTCTTTGGTATCGCGGAAAAATCGAAAACATGAATCCGATATCCATATCAATTGTTGGGTCAAGGAGCGCAACCGATTATGGAGAGAATGTGGCATCCGATATCGCCATGAAACTCTGCGCATTGAATATCGATGTAGTTTCAGGTGGAGCTATTGGAATAGATGCTGCGGCACACCGTGGCAGTCTTATTGGAGCAGGGTTCACCATCGCAGTCTTGGCCGGTGGGGTAGAAGTGAATTATCCAAAATCAAATTCGTTATTGTTTGAAAAAATTGCTGCGAATGGATTGATACTTAGCGAAGTTCCGCCCAGGACTGCACCAATTCGCCATAGGTTCTTAATCCGAAACCGTCTAATCGCCGCTCTGTCTAATGCCACCTTGGTGGTTGAGGCCAAAATCAAGAGTGGAGCTATGTCTACCGCGGGCGAAGCAGCCACAATTGGACGTGACGTCATGGCCATCCCTGGATCGATTCATTCTGGGAGTTCAGCGGGTTGTCACCAACTTATTCGCGATGGCGCTGTCCTGGTTACCGATGTAAGAGAAATCTGTGAATTGATTGTTGGAGACTATCCGCAGTATTCCCAATAATTTATCAAATTAAGTGCAAACTTAGGCACGTGAATAGTTCCATGTCGCCAGCCTTAGAAGAAGTTCTGTCTGACTTTGCAGATTTTCTTTCTAATACCAGTGGACGTAGTCAGCATACGGTTCGGGCTTATGTGGCTGATGTCGGAAGACTATTTTCAGTTATGGCGGAAAATGATTGCCACGAGTTGTCAGACTTATCTTTAAGTATTTTACGAATCTGGTTGGCCAGCGAATTTGAAACTCACAGCCCAGCCACCACAGCCAGAAGAGTTGCGGCTGTTCGGGCATTCACGGCTTGGGCAGTAAAGACTAAGAAACTAGATGGCGATGTGGGGTTAATGCTAGTTCCGCCTAAAACCAAAAAGTCACTTCCAAATTATTTAACAACAGATCAAATAAATGAAGTACTCAACGTGGCAAGCATTTCTTCAGATGATGACAATCCAATTGGGATTCGTAATTTGGCTATATTAGAAATTTTGTACGCAACCGGTATCCGAGTTTCTGAGCTTTCCGGACTTGATGTGTTGGATATCAATTTCACCGACAACACTTTGCGGGTCACCGGTAAAGGCAATAAGCAAAGGACAGTTCCATTTGGTCTGCCAGCTCGAGATTCTTTAGAGCGCTGGCTTGAAGTAGCAAGACCGAAGATGTTAACTGAAAATACAAATGCAGTTTTCGTAGGCGTGCGCGGAAAAAGAATTGATCAACGAGTTGTACGCGAGATGATTTATGAAGTGCTAGGTCATCTATCTGATGCGCCATTGATGGGGCCGCACGGATTGCGTCACACAGCCGCAACTCATTTAGTTGAAGGTGGTGCGGACCTTAGGTCAGTGCAAGAACTTCTTGGACATGCAAGCCTTGCAACTACTCAGGTTTACACGCATGTTTCAGCTGCGCGACTCAAGAGCGCCTATCAGCAAGCCCATCCGCGCGCGTAGGTAATCTATAAACAATTGGTTTTAGCAACCAACGTGGATCTATATAGCGACCGCGTTGGCGCACACTCCAATGTATGCAATCTAAATTCTCACAGTGCTGATTAACTATTGACCAACCTATGAATTGACCGCGCCAAACTTTCTGACCAATTTCTAAAGATGAATCGATACCGGTAATAGTGTGCTTAACAAAAGAACCAGCATCAATTGAGATGCCAAAAGTTTTCCCTACTCGTCCGATCCACAAAACTTCACCGTTGACAGGTGCAAATACTTCGGTATCAGCAGGAGCTTGAATGTCGAGTCCACGATGTCCCGGCATCCAATTTGGCCATGGAATTACTGGAACTCGTAGCCAAACCCCACTAGCTGGCAAAACCGCTGTTGCTTTTTGGGAAGTGGCCAGCGATGACCCTGGGCTGGCCGAAAGCAAGAGCAGGGCAGTGGCAAGGGTTAGAACGAGGGTTAGAGCGAGGGCAATAGCTATTGCTTGGGTTTTAATTGGCATAGCGACAATCTGCCGATTCGGAGCATTTTTGTGAGTAAAACCTGATATCTGGTGGATAAGCCAGCGCCTAAATCCGATGTGAATCGGGTATTTATTTGCGGGTACACTCAGCCCCGCTAGCCGAAAGGCAAGTAAATACGCGCAATCTTGACTGTGGGTCCACACAGCCAAAGGCCGTGGTCAAACTAAGTATTTAGTTTGCGGCCGTTGGAGATTGCCAGGGATGAACACAAAAGTGTTCAACAGACAACCACAATGTTCACGCTTTTTGCGTGGACGCTGAAAGGACAATGGCCATGGCCGTTATCACAATGCGCCAGATGCTCGAGAGCGGTGTTCACTTCGGACATCAGACTCGTCGCTGGAATCCAAAGATGAAGCGTTTCATTTTGACTGAACGCTCAGGCATTTATGTAATAGATCTACACCAATCAATCGGTCACATCGATACAGCTTACGAATTCGTTCGTGAAACTGTTGCACACGGTGGCACCATTTTGTTTGTAGGAACCAAGAAGCAAGCTCAAGAATCAGTTTCAAAGCATGCAAAGCGTGTTGGTATGCCATTCGTTAACGAACGTTGGCTAGGTGGCATGTTGACCAACTTCGCAACTGTTTCAAAGCGCGTAACTCGTTTGAAAGAACTTGAATCACGCGACTTAGAAGATTCTGCTGCAACTGGTCTGACTAAAAAAGAACTTTTAATTCTCCGTCGCGAAAGAGACAAACTCAGCCGCATGCTCGGTGGTATTCGCGATATGGCAAAAACTCCAAGTGCTATTTGGGTTGTTGACACAAATAAAGAACATTTGGCCGTTAAAGAAGCGCGCAAATTGGGTATTCCAGTTATTGCGATTCTTGACACCAACTGTGATCCAGATCTAGTTGATTTCCCAATTCCAGGCAACGACGATGCAATTCGTGCTGTTGATTTGCTAACAAACGTAATCGCAGAAGCTGCGATTGAAGGTTTGAAGTCACGCTCAGCGAAAACTTCAGAAAAGCCTGTTGTTGATGCTCCTGTAGAAGCTCCAGTAGATGCTGCAGCTGTAGCACCTGCTGCTGAATAAAGAATAGAAGGAAATTAATAATGGCGATTAGCGCCCAAGACGTTAAGAAACTGCGCGACATCACTGCTGCTGGCATGATGGAATGCAAAAGAGCACTTGAAGAATCCAATGGTGACTTCGATCAAGCCGTCGAACTACTTCGCATCAGTGGCGCAGCCAAGGCTGCAAAGCGTGGCGCGGAGCGTGAGGCTACAAATGGTTTGGTTGCAAATACTGGCGCGGCACTAATCGCGTTGAATTGCGAAACCGACTTCGTTGCAAAGAATGAAGATTTCCAAAAGCTAGCTGCAGCAGTTGTTTCTGCTATTGCTGTTGCAAAAGCAACCACAATTGAAGCTGCGAATGCAGTTGCAGTAAATGGTCGCACAGTTGGGGAAGAAATCGAAGGGCTTTCAGCAATTATTGGTGAAAAATTAGAACTCGGTCAGGTTGCAGTATTTGATGGCGAAGCTGCCATTTACTTGCACCGCCGCAGTGAAGATTTGCCACCACAAGTTGGCGTAATGGTTGAGTACTCGGGCAATCTTGATGTGGCTCGTGCAGTTGCAATGCAAATTGCAGCGATGCGACCACAGTACGTAAGTGCAGATGACATTCCAGCAGATGTAATCGAGACTGAAAAAAGAATTGCTGAAGCTACAGCTCGCGAAGAAGGCAAACCAGACGCAGCGATTTCTAAAATCGTTGATGGCCGGGTCAATGGCTTCATCAAAGATGTAGTGCTTCTTGACCAGTCTTCAGTTCAAGACAGCAAGAAGACAGTGCGCCAGGTTTTGGCTGAAGCCCAAACCACAGTCACACGTTTTGTGCGATTTGAAGTGGCTCACTAAATGAAATTAGGTTCAATGGCGGTGACAATTGTCACCGCCATTGTTCTATGCGTGGCAGAATAGGGATTGAAGGGAGCAAATTATGGGGTCAACCGAAAAATGGTCAGGTGTTCCAGCGGGTGGTTGGTCTCGCGTTCTCTTAAAGCTTTCCGGTGAAGCATTCGCTGGCGGCGGCGGGCTCGGGGTAGACCCAGATACTGTCCAAAATATTGCCAAACAAATTGCCGACATAGTCCGTAGCGGAACCCAGGTTGCAGTGGTTATCGGCGGCGGCAACTACTTCCGCGGCGCAGAATTATCAGAGCGTGGAATGGATCGTGCCCGCGCTGACTACATGGGCATGTTAGGCACTGTCATGAACTGCCTAGCCCTACAAGATTTTCTAGAAAAAGAAGGTTGCCCAACTCGGGTACAAACCGCAATTTCTATGGGTCAAGTTGCAGAGCCTTATGTGCCACTGCGAGCGATTAGACATTTGGAAAAAGGTCGAGTTGTAATTTTTGGCGCCGGACTTGGCGCTCCGTACTTTTCAACTGATACATGTGCAGCTCAGCGGGCGCTTGAAGTAAGCGCTGAAATCGTGTTGATGGCCAAAGGCGTTGACGGCGTTTATGACTCTGATCCAAAGACCAACCCGGAGGCAAAGATGATTGAAGAAATCTCACATGCAGAAGTTTTGAGTCGTAACCTCAAAGTTGCTGACGCCACCGCAATCAGTTTGTGCCGCGACAACGAATTGCCAATTCATGTTTTCAATTTATTGGTTGATGGAAATATCGCACGCGCTGTTCACGGCGACCACATCGGAACTTTTATTAGGAGCAAATAATGATTGACCAAATTTTGGCTGATGCGCAAGCAAAAATGGACAAGGCGATCGAAGTTGCAAGAGAAGATTTCAGCAGCATCCGCACGGGCCGGGCAAATCCTGCAATGTTCAACAAGATTGTGGTGGAGTACTACGGAACTCCGACTCCGTTACAGCAACTCGCATCTTTTCAATCTCCAGAGGCAAGATTAATTATTGTAAGTCCGTTTGATAAAGGCGTAATGGCTCAAATCGAAAAGGCAATTAGGGATTCTGACTTGGGGGTTAATCCTTCAACTGATGGTCAAGTTATCCGGGTTCCACTTCCACAACTAACCGAAGAGCGTCGTAAGGAATATATCAAGCAAGCAAAAGGCAAAGCTGAAGATTCCAAGATTTCTATTCGCAATATTCGTCGCCATGCAAAAGATGGTCTTGATAAGTTGCAAAAAGATGGCGATGTTGGTGAAGACGACATCCGACGTGCTGAGAAGCAGTTGGATGATGTGACCAATAAGCATGCTGCAACCATTGATGACATTTTGAAACATAAAGAAGCCGAGCTTCTCGAAGTTTAAAATGGCAGATATTCAAAAGACCGGGCGCAACCTTCAAGTCGCAACGACTGTTGGTTTGGCTCTGTTTGTCGTTTTGGTTGGATCTTTGTATTTCAATCCGGTTTTCTACGCACTACTAGCGTCGGTATTCGCAGGCTTTGCTAGCCGTGAAGTTTTCAAGATTTTTGGACTTCGAAACGGATTCATGTTTTATGTTGGGCTTGTCGCCATCTCGATAATCGTTTTGATTACTTATTTCGGCGGATTAAACCTGGCGTTAATTGTGGCAATGGGCGTTTGGATTTCACTCTCCATTTTTCGACTCCAATGGGGACCAAAAGGATTCGCAAACGACATTGGCGCATTCTCGGTTGCAATTATTTACATTGCTGCGATGCTTTCGTTCTCAGTTGATTTAGCTCATCACGAAAATGGTTTTGAAAGAGTTTTTGCAGTCATGCTCCTAACGATTGCAAATGACACTGGTGGGTTTTTTGTTGGAGTGCGCTTCGGCAAACACAAAATGGCGCCGGTAATTAGCCCTCGCAAAACTTGGGAAGGTTTTGCAGGAGGTTTGATCCTGCAATTGCTGATTGGTGTTTTCGTGGTACCGGCTCACTTACTTTCAATTTCTATGCTTCAGGGTTTTGTTATGGCGCTGGTTTTGACTTTAACTGCCACTTTCGGTGACCTCATCGAAAGTGCAATAAAGCGTGACTTGCACATCAAAGACTCAAGCGATGTGATCCCAGGACACGGTGGAGTTCTAGATCGCGTTGATGCACATTTGATCAATGCATTTGTCGGCTGGGTTTTAATTACACAGATATTTGGTTTATAAATGAAACTACAGCCCGGCGAGTTGATTCTCACAGCTCCTAAAAAAGGCCTTCCGCCAAAGCATTTAGTCGATTACTCGCTTGCTGAGCGAAAGGCTGCTTTTGCAGAGGCTGGAATCCCTGCCTATCGAGCAGATCAGGTTTCTCGCCATTGGTTTGGCCACCTATCTGACGACTCCACTGAGTGGACAGATATTCCCGATGCTACAGCGACAGACATTAAAGAGAAATTCCTGCCAAATTTATTGACTCCTGTTCGTAATCTTGATTGCGACAATGGCACCACGGTAAAAACAGTTTGGCGTTTACACGATGGATCGTTGGTGGAAAGCGTTTTGATGCGCTATCCAGAACGCATCACTATGTGCATTTCTTCGCAAGCAGGTTGCGGAATGAATTGCCCATTTTGTGCAACTGGTCAAGGTGGATTGACTCGCAATCTTTCAAGTGCCGAAATCGTTGAACAAGTTTTGGCTGGTGCTCGGGCATTAAAACGCGGTGAAGTAGCTGGTGGTGAAGGTCGAGTTTCAAACGTTGTGTTCATGGGAATGGGCGAGCCACTTGCAAACTACGAACGCACCCTCGGTGCAATTCGACGTTTGGTGCAACCAAATCCCGAAGGTCTTGGAATTTCCACACGAAGTATCACAGTTTCAACAGTTGGTTTGGTGCCAAAGATTTTGCAACTTGCAAAAGAAGGAATGCAACTTCGGTTAGCAGTTTCGCTGCACGCACCAGACGATGAGTTGCGCGACACACTTGTGCCAATCAATACTCGTCACAAAGTGAAGGACGTATTGAATGCGGCCTGGACTTATGCAGAAGCAACCGGTCGCAGAGTTTCAATTGAGTATGCGTTAATCAAAGACATAAATGATCAAGCATGGCGAGCTGATCTACTTGGTCAAATGCTCGCTGGAAAACTTGTGCATGTGAATTTGATTCCACTAAATCCAACTCCTGGTTCAATCTGGACTGCTTCAAATCCACGCGATGAGAAAGAGTTTGTTCGCAGACTCGAGTCTCATGGATTGACGGTCACGGTCCGAGACACCCGCGGACGCGAAATTGATGGCGCTTGCGGTCAGTTAGCAGCAGTCGAAAAATAGGGCAAAAGTTGTGGGATACCTCACAAAATCTCGCTTAAAGCCCCCGATTGGGTCATTGCTCGGTAAATCTTGGAATTCGAGCCGAAAAAGTTTCCCTAGAGGCTAGCGAAATGCCTCACGGTCAACTACCTTGGGCCTCAATTACCAACGGATAAGCCAAGGCAAAGTGAGGGCGTACGTGCGCACAGCTGAGAATTTCATCAACGGGGAATCTCGACCATCATCAAGTGGTCAAACCACAGACTTAATAAATCCGACTTCAGGCGAAGTTTTCGCAAAGGCTCCAGTCTCAACTCAAAAAGATGTTGACGACGCATACGCAGCCGCGAAAGAAGCATTCCCAGTCTGGCGTGATGCCACACCAGCGACGAGACAAAAAGCGTTGCTCGACATTGCAGATCTTTTCGTCAAGCACTCAGATGAAATCGTTCAACTTGAATGTGAGAACACCGGTAAGCCAATTGCGGTGACCAATTCTGAAGAAGTTCCACCAATGATTGATCAAATCAGATTCTTTGCTGGCGCAGCTCGAATTCTTGAAGGAAAAAGTGCCGGTGAATACATGGCTGGTTTCACTTCGTTTGTGCGCCGCGAGCCAATTGGCGTTATTGGACAAGTAACTCCATGGAACTATCCAATGATGATGGCAGTATGGAAATTTGCACCTGCGATTGCAGCGGGCAATACCGTTGTGCTTAAACCTTCTGACACCACACCGCTTTCAACAATTCGTATGGCGCAATTGATGGGCGAGGTTTTACCTAAAGGTGTATTCAACGTAATTGCTGGAGATCGTGACACAGGCCGTATGGTTGTGGAACATAAAACTCCACAAATGGTTGCAATCACTGGTTCGGTTCGCGCAGGTATGGAAGTTGCGGGCTCAGCAGCTAAGAATTTAAAACGGGTCCATCTCGAACTTGGTGGCAAAGCACCAGTTGTGGTGTTTGAAGATGCGGATATTGAAGCAGCAGCAGAATGGCTGGCAGTTGCAGGATATTTCAATGCTGGCCAAGACTGCACCGCAGCCACACGTCTTTTAGTTGCTGACAAAATCTACGACAAGTTTGTTGCAGCCTTAGCTGAGCAAGCAAAAAATACCGCCACCACTATCGAAGGTGGAATTGCGGGAGATGGCTTTGTGCCACCGGTTAACAATGCAAATCAGTTATCACGAGTTTTAGGCTTCCTAGAGCGCACGCCAAAGCACGCAGAGATTGTGGCTGGTGGTGCACGTCAAGATAGCAAGGGCTTCTATATCGAGCCAACCGTCGTGGCTAATCTTTTGCAAGATGATGAAATGATTCAACAAGAAATTTTCGGGCCGGTTATGACCATCCAAAGGTTCAAAACTGAAGAACAGGCAATCGAATGGGCCAATGGCGTTGATTACGGTCTAGCCTCGAGTGTTTGGACACGCGACTTCGCTAGGGCAATGCGAATGTCTAAATACCTAGACTTCGGTGCTGTGTGGATCAATACTCATATTCCGATAGTTGCTGAAATGCCACATGGTGGCTTTAAGCATTCAGGTTACGGCAAAGATTTATCAATGTACGGCTTTGAAGATTACACACGCATTAAACATGTTATGGCATCACTCACATAAAGGAAAGAAGAATATGGAAAAGAAACCGCTAGACCCAGAAACTCGAGAATTTCTTAATGCGATGTCACGCCGCAGGCTTTTGCAAGTTGGTGCAATTGGTGGCGCAGCTGCAGTTGCAACTGCATGTGGTGTTGGTAGCTCAAGCCCAAGCCCGACAAAAGTAAAAGACTTGTCGGACAAAGAAAAATTCTTTAATTGGTCCACTTGGATCGACTACATCGATATTGATGATGCGGGCAACTATCCAACCCTTGAAATTTTCCAGGAACAAACTGGAATCAAAGTTGAATACAAAGAGGATTACAACGACAACGATGAATTCCTCGCAAAAGTTCGCACTCAGCTAGAAGCTGGACAGGGAACTGGTCGGGACATCGTCACTCCAACAGACTGGATGGCTGGTTACTGGATTCGTAAAGGATATGCTCAAAAAATCACAGCCGCGAATGTTCCTAATTCAGTAAATATGGGAGATGCTTGGAAAGGCGTTGGCTTCGATCCAAACCGCGAATTCAGTTTGCCTTGGCAAAGTGGATTTGGTGGCATCGGATGGAACCGGGCAAAACTCAAGGAACTTACTGGTAAAAGTGAATTAACTTCACTCGATGAACTTTGGGATCCAAAGCTAAAGGGACGCGTTACCTTGCTCAGCGAATGGCGGGACACTATTGGGGTGACTCTCCAAGCCATGGGACTCGATGCAAGCAACTTCGCTGAGTCTGACTTTGCGGATGCAATTGCTTTGCTTCAAGAACAAATTGATAAAGGTCAAATTCGCGCTGTCATGGGCAATGATTACAAGACTGCAATGGCTCGCGGCGATGTTGTCGCAGCAATCGCGTGGTCTGGTGACTTGCTAAACAACACCGCTAAATACGGTTTCGCTGTGCCTGAATCCGGTGGCACCTTGTGGACTGACAACATGATCATTCCAATTGGTGCTACACATAAGAAGAACGCTGAGAAGTGGATGAACTTCTACTACGAGCCAGAAAACGCTGCTCGGATTGCTGCTTATGTAAATTACATCACGCCGGTGGCGGGTGCTCAAGCAGCTATGGAAAAAATCGATCCATCAATGGTTAACAACGAAGCCATTTTCCCAACTGATGCAACACTCTCACGTGTCAAGACATTCATGGCGTTGAGTGATGCTCAGCAAGCATCATTTACCGACCAATTCAGCACGCTTTCTGGTGCATAACTAGCGAAAGGAAGTTCGGTGGCGGTAGCTGTTGAACACTCAAAAGTTGAAGACCTACATCTCGTCAATTTGACGAAATCTTTTGGGGCTTTTACCGCCGTCGATAATCTTTCTTTAACGATTCCGGCAGGGTCGTTCTTTGCCTTACTTGGTCCTTCAGGTTGCGGTAAAACTACAACTTTGCGGATGGTGGCAGGTTTAGATCAACCAACCGAAGGTCAGATTAAATTGGGTGATCGAGACATCACCACTCTTCGGCCATATAAGCGCAACATCAATACGGTTTTTCAATCATATGCGTTATTTCCTCACTTAGACATTTTTGAAAACGTAGCTTTTGGTTTGCGTCGAAAAGGCATTAAAGGTAAAGATGTAGACACCCGCGTGAATGATGTGCTTGAACTAATCGAATTGTCGCACCTTGCAGGTCGCAAACCAGTTCAATTATCTGGCGGCCAACAGCAACGGGTGGCAGTAGCTCGGGCACTTGTAAACAACCCAGATGTACTTTTATTAGATGAGCCACTTGGTGCATTGGACTTGAAGTTGCGCCGGCAAATGCAAATTGAATTGAAGCGAATTCAATCTGAAGTTGGAACCACGTTCGTGCACGTTACTCATGACCAAGAAGAAGCTATGACAATGGCTGACACCATTGCGGTTATGAACCAAGGCCTAATCGAGCAAATGGGTGCGCCTGAAACTATGTATGAACTTCCTCAGACTGCTTTCGTGGCAAACTTTCTAGGTCAAAGCAACCTTGTTGAAGGCCGAGTGAGTGCTGACGAAGGTGAAAACCTAGTTGTTGATGTTCCAGGTGGTTTAGTTCGTGTTCCAAAGAATCGAGCAACCGACCACGCAGGCAAAGTTGTGGTGGGTGTGAGACCAGAAAAAATGTGGGTAGTTTCAAGCGATGCTCACGAAATTGAAAATTTTGTCCGCGGCACAGTTGTCGACGTTGCGTTTAGCGGCGTCTCCATCCAATACACAGTTGAATCTGAGTGGGGAAGAACGATAAGTTGCTTTGAGCAAAATTTGGATGTTGAAAAACGTGTGATAGTCGGTGAAAATGTCAAAATCGCATTTGAAATCGACAACACATTTGGACTAGATGGTGGCGAAGATTTGGAAGCGGGCATCGAGCAAATCGATCCAGATTTAGATTCAGACAGCGAATAGCAATGGTTGCGATACTTTCAAAAAGACCAGGTGCTTCATCCTCTGGTCCGACAGCTCGAGGGCGCAAGGTCACGCCATATATTCTGCTTTTCCCTGGCATGGCTTGGCTGACAGTTTTTTTCATCGTCCCGCTTTTTTCACTATTGTCAACATCACTAATGCAACGTGTTGGAATTGATGAATTTGCTCCAGCCTTACAAGTTGCAAATTACACCGACGCATTTACGACATATATTGATAAATACCTTCTCTCTTTCAAATATGCTGGCATAGCAACCGTGTTAGCCCTGGCTATTGCGTATCCACTCGCATATTTCATTGCATTTAAGAGTGGTAAGTGGAAAAACTTTTTGCTTGTGCTAGTCGTAGCGCCATTCTTTGCATCTTTCTTGATTCGAACTTACGCCTGGCAAACCATTTTGACCGATGATGGAGTAATCAATCAATTTGTAGCCGGTTTAGGGATTTTGCCTGAAAACCGCCTACTTGCAACCCCAATAGCGGTAGTAGCTGGTCTTACCTACAACTTCTTACCGTTTATGACACTGCCTCTATATTCTTCTTTGGATCGAATAGATCCGCGCCTGATTGAAGCCGCAAATGATTTATATGCTAAGCCTTTTGCTGGATTTAGAAAAGTAACTGTTCCTTTGTCAATGCCAGGCGTGGTGGCGGGAACATTATTGACCTTTATTCCGGCTGCGGGTGATTACATCAATGCTGTTTTACTTGGTGGACCGAACGACAAGATGATTGGTTACACTATTCAAGCTCGCTTTGTGCAGATGCGTGATTATCCAACTGCTGCCGCTCTTTCCTTTGTTTTGCTTGCAATGATTCTTATCTTGGTGATGAGTTATGTCCGTAAGGCCGGAACTGAGGAACTTCTATGACAAAAGTTGTTTCCCGGCCATCGTTTTCCCACCGAGCTAATTTTTGGGTGCGCGATCACCTGATCGTGTTTTACGGAATCGCTGCTTTGATTTACTTATTTGCGCCAATTGTTGTGGTTGCAATTTTCTCTTTTAATATGCCCGAGGGTCGTTCGAATAGCACTTGGAACTATTTCTCACTCGATGCTTGGACAAATATTTGTCGAGATCAAAACATTTGCGCGTCGCTGCAAACATCTTTACAGATTGGTTTAGGTTCAACCATTCTGGCGACCATTCTCGGCACTTTGATTTCCTTTGCATTAGTGCGCCATCGTTTTCATGGCCGTTCAACAACTAACCTTTTAATCTTTTTGCCGATGGCAACCCCAGAAGTAGTGCTGGGTGCTTCGTTGTTGGCATTATTCCTTTCGATTGGCTTACCGCTCGGTCCAATCACAGTTTTTATTGCTCATACGATGTTTTGCATCTCTTTTGTGGTCGTAACGGTTAAGGCACGTTTGCAAGGAATGGATCCGCGCCTCGAAGAGGCGGCTCAAGATTTGTATGCTGACGAAAAAGCCACTTTCAGATACGTAACTTTGCCGCTGGTGTCACCTGGTATTGCAGCGGCAGCACTACTTTCGTTTTCACTCTCGTTTGATGATTACATCATTACTAGCTTTAACAGCGGCACAACGGTCACCTTCCCAATGTATGTCTGGGGTGCCGCACAACGAGGAATTCCTGCCCAGGTAAACGTAATCGGAACGATTATGTTCGTGGGGTCATTGACTATGGTGTTGGTTGCACAGGCCGTCGGTCGCGCTCGGCACAAGCGATAGATTTGGTGCATGACTAGATACGGATCGCAGTTCGGACCAGACATTACTTTTTTGGGTATTCCAGCGATTGATGTGGACGATGCCAAAGCTCTAGCTGCAGCTGATGTGGTAATTGTGGGCGCGCCTTTTGATGGTGGTACGAGCTACCGAGCCGGTGCCCGATTCGGCCCAAGTGCAATCCGCGGAACCGACTATCTACCTCACGATGGGTCACGTCCTTCGCTGGCAATGCGAACAGATGGCCTCAAAGACTTAAACGTGGTTGACATGGGCGACGTAGAGATGTTTTCCGGTGATGCCAAGACAGCATGTGAAGCTCTTGAGAAAGTAATTGAAAAAATCTCAAATGCAAACGCAATCCCGGTTGTGCTCGGCGGCGATCATACAATCACCTGGCCTGATGTAACTGGAGTTGCAAAGGCTCGTGGGTGGGGGAAAGTTGGCGTAATTCACTTTGATGCCCATGCTGACACTGGCGACATCACGTTTGGTTCGTTGATTGGCCATGGTCATCCAATGCGTCAACTTATTGAATCTGGCGCCTGCCGTGGTGATCGGTTCATTCAAATTGGGTTGCGCGGATACTGGCCAGACGCCGAAACTTTAAAGTGGATGAGCGATCAAAAGATGCGCAGTTATGAAATGACTGAAATAACTGCGCGTGGTTTCGAAACTTGCCTTGATGAGGCAATCAAGCTTGCAATGACTGATTGCGATGCGATTTTCTTATCAGTAGATGTCGACGTGGTTGATCCAGGTTCCGCACCTGGCACCGGGACACCAGAACCTGGTGGATTATCTTCACGACAAGTTCTTGATGCAGTTCGCAAAATATGTTACGAAGTTCCAATCGTTGGCATGGACATCGTTGAAGTTGCGCCTGGTTATGACCACGCTGACATCACGGTAATGCTTGCAAACCGTATTGTGCTGGAAGCGATCTCTGCGCTATCTCGCAAAGCAATAGATGCAAAAAGTGGCCAAACTTGGAATCCAAGTCAGCCACTTCTTGATGGTCGTTAACTTAAGCCTTTAGTGCTTTCGCAAATTGCGCTTCAACAACGTCTAGTCCTTCTAAAATCAATTCGTCATTCATCGTTAATGGCGGCAAGAAGCGAATCACGTTTCCATAAGTTCCAGCTGTCAGAACTAAAACACCTTCTGAGTGACACCCCTTAGCAACTGCAGTGGTGATATCGGAATTTGGTTCAAGCGAGCCAGGTTTAATCATTTCAATTGCAATCATGGCGCCACGACCGCGAATATCACCGATGACGTTGAATTTTGACTGCATCTTCTTAAGTCGATCAACCATCAGCTTTTCAATCTTGAGTGCTCGAGCGCTTAGATCCATTTCTTTCATAGTTCTAATTGCACCAATTGCAGCGGCACAAGCCACCGGATTTCCGCCGTATGTTCCACCTAATCCACTTGGGTGGACTGCATCCATTATTTCTGCGCGACCTGTGACACCGGCAAGCGGTAGTCCACCTGCTATTCCTTTAGCGGTTGTGATTAGGTCCGGTTCTAAATTTTCATGTTCTGATGCAAACCATTGTCCAGTTCGGCAAAAACCAGTTTGGATTTCATCAGCAACAAAAACTATTCCTTTTTGTTTCGCGAAATCGCGGATTGCAGGAAGGAAACCAATTGTTGGAGCGATGAAGCCACCCTCACCTTGAATTGGCTCAATTACGATTGCGGCGACATTTTCTGCGCCAACTTCTTTTTCAATCTTGAGGATTGCTGCTGCTGCAACTTCAGCGCCAGATCGAGAATCACGGAATGGATATGCAACTGGGACGCGGTAAACCTCACCAGCAAATGGTCCAAAGCCATGTTTGTAAGGCATGCTTTTTGCAGTCATTGCCATAGTCATGTTTGTGCGACCGTGGTAACCATGCTCGAAAACTACGATTGCATCTCGCTTGGTGAATACGCGAGCAATTTTCACAGCATTCTCAACTGCTTCAGCTCCACTATTGAAAAGTGCTGATTTTTTTGCAAACTTGCCAGGCGTCAATGAGTTAAGTTCTTCGCAAACTTCCACATAGCCTTCATAAGGAGCAATCATGAAACACGTATGAGTGAATGCTGCAACTTGATCTTGCACTTCACTAACAACATGCGGGGCGCTGTTGCCAACATTGACCACTGCGATTCCGGCGCCAAGATCGATGAACGTATTTCCATCTACATCCAAAATCACACCATCACCGGCAGCTTGCACGTAGATCGGCAAGGTTGAGCTAACTCCAGTAGACACTGCATTGTTGCGCCGAGCCATTAATTCTTTTGACTTCGGTCCTGGGATATCGGTAACAATGTTACGTTTTTGGGTGAGTCCAGGGCCACCAGTTGCATGCATTTTCATAAGACAGAGCGTAAAGCCCGAATGGTGTACTTTCCAAGACAAGCGCGTGTCTTGGAATTTAGTTAGTCTTACGGCTATCGAAACGAAAGGCAATCCGTGCTTGAAATTCTAGGAATCTTGATATTTCTCGGGTTGATAGGCGCATCGATTGGCCTACATGAGTTTGGTCACTTTATTCCGGCTCGAAAGTTCGGAGTCAAAGTTAGCGAATTCGCCATTGGCTTTGGACCCACCCTTTTTGCTAAGAATTTCGGGGAGACAAGTTTTCGCCTTCGCGCACTTCCAGTTGGTGGATTCATTCGAATGATAGGTATGTATTTACCTGTGCGTCCGAATGGGAAAGCAGATAAAGGATTTTTTGCATCTGCCACCGAAGCGGCTCGTTTGGAAGCGTCTAGAGAAATTAGTTTGGCCGACGAAAGCCGGACTTTCTACAAATTGAGTGTGCCCAAGCGTCTTGTGATTATGACTGGTGGACCATTGATGAATTTGGTTCTGGCTATTTTTATGTTTACTTTCATTTTGTCGATTATTGGTTTTCAAACTCCAAATACCACCGTCAGCAAAGTAATTGAATGCGTACCGACCAGAACCAATCCTGATGGGATTTCAACAAATGATGGGTCAATAAGCGGAGTATGCAAAGGTTCCAAGGCCACCCCAGCTAGTTTGCTTGGTTTAAAAACCGGAGACAAGTTAGTGCGAGTTGCGGGAACTTCAATTTCCAAGTGGGAAGATTTTGCTGCTGCTTTAAAAAACTATTCTCCAGGCGATCAAATCCGGTTAAAACTAATTCGGGATTCGAAAACCTTAGAGTTCACAACAGTTTTAGCAGCCGTGGAAATTCCCAAGTATGACTCCAAAGGAAACGAAACCGGAAAATACATCACTAAACCTTTTGTTGGAGTTTCACCAGATTTTTATTGGCAAACCATGTCGGTTATCGAGGTCCCGAAATATATGTGGGATTTCACAACTGCAACTGTTGAATCATTAATGTCTTTCCCAGTTCGGATTTATGACCTGGCATATCGCATGGCTACTGGCAAAGAGCGCGATCCGAATGGGCCGATATCTGTGGTTGGGGTAACCAGACTTAGCGGTGAAATCGCAGCAAGTGATCAATCCCTACGTTCAAAGGTTCAGCAGATAGTTGGTATGGCAGCATCTTTAAATCTGTTTCTATTTCTGTTTAACCTTTTGCCTTTCTTGCCGCTAGATGGTGGCCATGTTGCAGGGGCACTTTTCGAAAGTGTTCGCCGCAGGCTGGCTAAGTTTCGAGGCAAAGCTGACCCAGGACCAGTGGACATTGCCCGAATGTTGCCAATCACATATCTTGTGAGTCTGTTGTTGTTAAGCGCAGGGCTAATCGTGATTGTGGCGGATGCCATCGCACCCATAAGCCTTAATAGTTAGCCTTAGGCCATGACTTCGTTGCCAATGCCAGAAATGCCAGCTCCGGTAATCACTCCAAGACGTAAGACCCGTCAAATCATTTTGAAGCATCACACCCACCCAGTAGCTGTGGGCGGAGATGCCCCAGTGAGTGTTCAATCAATGGCCACGACTCTGACTGCTGATGTTGACTCTACATTGCAGCAAATTGCCGAGCTCACAGCATCGGGATGCCAAGTTGTTCGAGTAGCAGTGCCAAGCCAAGATGATGCTGATGCTTTGGCGCAGATCGCAAAAAAATCTGGCATTCCAGTCATTGCAGATATTCACTTTCAACCAAAATATGTTTTCGCCGCAATCGAAGCAGGTTGCGCCGGAGTCCGGGTTAATCCGGGAAACATCAAGCAGTTTGACGACAAGGTCAAAGAAATTGCAAAAGCTGCGAAAGATCACGGAACTCCAATTCGTATTGGCGTGAATGCAGGTTCTTTGGATCCGCGGCTTTTGAAAAAATATGGCAAAGCAACACCAGAGGCACTTGTTGAGTCAGCGCTTTGGGAAGCAAGTCTTTTCGAAGAGCACGATTTTCAAGATATTAAAATCTCAGTCAAGCATCACGACCCTGTAGTCATGGTGCGAGCATACGAATTACTTTCAGAGCAATGTGACTATCCACTACACCTTGGTGTAACTGAAGCTGGGCCATCATTTCAAGGAACCATCAAATCTGCCGTTGCGTTTGGCGCATTACTTTCGCGAGGTATTGGCGACACAATTCGAGTATCGCTTTCAGCGCCACCGGTTGAAGAAGTCAAAGTTGGTTTGCAAATTTTGGAATCCTTGAATCTTCGCCGCCGCGGATTAGAAATTGTTTCTTGCCCTTCATGTGGCCGGGCACAAGTGGACGTTTACAAACTAGCTAATGACGTAACAGCTGGACTAGAAGGAATGGAAGTTCCACTTCGAGTAGCTGTTATGGGATGTGTAGTAAATGGCCCAGGAGAAGCGCGTGAAGCAGATCTTGGTGTGGCAAGTGGAAACGGCAAAGGCCAAATATTTGTAAAAGGTGTAGTCAT